>CAZKXX010000027.1:0-2514 GCA_964556705.1 uncultured Acidobacteriota bacterium | reverse complement strand
GGCAAGCTGGTCAAAGACCCCACGGTCTACAACCGGCTGAGCGACACGCTGGGCAACATCAACGTCATCACCGCGCGCATCGAGCGAGGCGAAGGCACGCTGGGGAAACTTTCGACCGACCCGACGATGTTCACCAACCTGAGCGAGAGCGCCGAGTCCCTGAAGGAGTTCCTGACCGAGCTTCGCAAGAACCCGAAGAAATATCTGACCGTGAGACTGCGGCTCTTCTGGTAAGCCGGCGGCTCCCGGCGTTCCGTTTCCCTCCCGGGGCCCGGCGGGGCCCGCCGCCACGTTCCGATGCGGTTTTGGAGATTCTCCCTCCCGCGAATCCTTGCCGGCGCCGCCGGCACGTTCGTCGTGTGGCGGCCGGCGAGCCCGCCCGCCGAGCCCCTCCCGGGACGTCTCCTCGCAGCCGGAACTTCCCTTCCGGCACACCGCGGGGAATCGCCCTCTCGTGAGCCGCCGAACGAGCCGATTTTGATGACAGTCCCGGCGATTGCGCGTGTCGATTTCACAGTGCACAATGTTCGCCCGAAAGCCGGGTCACCGAGGAATTGTCCATTGGAGCCAGACTCGCCGTCCACGCCGCCCCGAGAAACGATCGCTCGCGAAACACTTGAAATTGTGAAGGGCGAGGTGGTGGAGCTCTACCGCCTGCATGCCGCCGGTCTCTATCGCTACGCCGTCGCGCTCGCCCACGACGCGGACGCCGCGCGCGATGCGGTGCAGGAAACGTTTCTGCGTTATTATCAGGCGCGCGTCCAGGGAACGGCGATCCAGACCGAGGCGGCCTGGCTGTTTCGCGTGCTGAGGAATTTCGTCCTCGACCAGCATCGGGGGCCTGCCGGAAGGGAGACCGTTGAACTCGAGACGCTGAAAGATCGCGCCGACGAGCGGCAGGACGTCGAAGAAGCCGCCGGGCGGCAGGAAGTGGCGGCGCGAGCGCTCAGCCTGCTCAGCCCGAGAGAGCTTGAATGCCTGCGCCTGCGAACTCAGGGGTTGCGTTACGGCGAAATCGCCGAAATTCTCGACATCGAAACAGGAACCGTCGGCGCGCTCCTGGCCCGAGGTCTCCACAAACTGCGCGCCGCGTTGGGCCATCGTTCCGGCGCGCCCTGAAGGGTTTCGCCGCCGGGACGATCCTGAAAAGGACCTTTGATGCCGCATCCGAGCGATGAAGAACTCGTGGCCCTTCGCGATAAGGAATTGACGGAGTCGCGACGCGACGAAGTCTCCGCGCACCTGGAAGCTTGCGAGCGCTGCCGCGAGCACTTGGCGAGGATCGAGGAAGACCTCCGCCGCTTCCGCCAGCAGGACCCCGCCACCTACTCGATGGACGTGATCCCGCCCTCCGAACGCCTGGCCGAGCTCGAGCGGAGCCTGCGCGTGTGGAGTTCCGGCCACGTACGCGGTCCCGATGAGACTCGGGAACCCGCGGCCTTCCCGCCGCCGGACATGACTGCTGTGCTGCGCGAACGTCTCGGCGCAGAGGGGATTGGCGAGGCCCTGGCAACCATTCGCGCCGCCGGCTCGGACCGGGAACGCCTCTCGAAAACGCTCAAGGCACTTCTCCTGACCCGCCTGAAAGAACCGGAAGCGACGGATTTGACGAATCGCGTCCTCGAAGCATGGGACCGCCACCGCGCGTCCGATTCCAGCAGGCCGTCACCGTGATCCAAGCCCGCGGGTTGCTCGAATCCCCCCGCATGAACCGCCTCATAGACGTAATTAATATAGTCTTATATACGCCTTGCTATATAACTGGCACTACGTCGTTTCCCGCGCTTGAACCGAGCCGCGCAAAGTTGTTACAATGCGCTCGCGCTGGAGTGGCGGAACTGGCAGACGCACGAGACTCAAAATCTCGCGCCGCTTACGCGGCATGGGGGTTCAACTCCCCCCTCCAGCATAGAACGGACTCCTGCACCGGCCGACACGCACCGCTCACCGATTCCTGTGCAGGCCGGAGACGACCAGGAGGGAAAGCGCAAGCGAGGACGCAGGGGCGAACTGGCACGTCGGGAACGAGAAGGAGTACCACACTACATCCTGCGAGAGGGAGCTGCTCCTTGAAGAAGTCCATCGGTCGAACACTCAAGCTGATCCGCATCGAAAAAGGTCTGTCCCAGGGCGACATTGAAAAGAGAACCGGCCTTCTGCGAAGTTACCTCTCACGCGTCGAGAACGGGCATACGGTTCCCTCACTTGGGACGCTCACCAAGATCGCGCAGGCTCTCCAAGTCAACCTGAGCGATTTGCTGGGCGAGCCGGATAAGGAAATCGCCAAGACGGCCGCCTCGTTCGGAGACCGGCGTCTTCTGCGTTTCTGGAATCTCATGCGCCGCTACGGTCCCGGGCTGCGGGAGCGCGACCGGCGCCTGCTGGTGGGGCTGGCGCGCAAGATGGCGGGACGGTAACCCCGGCCTTCTCTTCCCGGGCCGCCGCGAACGGAAACCCGACAGGGAGTCGCAAGTCTCCTGAAATCCGTTACTTCCCCGGCATTAAGTTCGAGCC
>CAZKXX010000026.1:0-38983 GCA_964556705.1 uncultured Acidobacteriota bacterium | reverse complement strand
AATTCGGCACGCGCCAATGGGTCAGACTTCGGGCTCTGTGCGACGGATGCTCGTGAACCCCGCCAGGTCCGGAAGGAAGCAACGGTAGCGGGCCTCTCCGGGTGCCGCAGAACAACCCGAAGTCTGGCACTCAGCCGATTTTGGATTTGGGATTTTGGATTTTTGATTTCGTCTGAAGGCGGGAATCGTTCCCTCCCGCGGGAGGCGTTCTTTCCGCTCAGCACTCCAGAATCAAGAATCCAAAATCCAAAATCGCCATGTCCTATCAAGTGATCGCCCGCAAGTACCGCCCCCAGGTCTTTGACGACGTCGTGGGGCAGCGGGTGATTACCGAAACCCTTCAGAACGCCATCCGGACGGAACGCGTCGCGCACGGCTACATCTTCTCGGGCGCGCGCGGTGTGGGAAAGACTTCGACGGCGCGCATCCTCGCCAAGTCGCTCAACTGCGCGAAGGGGCCGACGGTCACGCCGTGCGGAGAGTGCGACTCCTGCCGCGAGATCACGGCCGGCAACTCGGTCGATGTATTCGAAATCGACGCCGCCTCCAACCGGGGCATCGACGAAATCCGCGAGCTGCGCGAGAACGTCCGCTACCTTCCGGCGCGCGACCGCTACAAGGTCTTCATCATCGATGAAGTCCACATGCTGACGACGGAGGCGTTCAACGCGCTGCTCAAGACACTCGAAGAGCCTCCGCCTCGCGCGCTCTTCATTCTCGCCACGACCGAGCCCCACAAGCTGCCGGCGACGATTCTTTCGCGCTGCCAGCACTTTTCTTTCCGGCTGCTCGATTACGGCGAGATCTACGATCGCCTGCGTTTCGTCTGCGAGCAGGAAAACATCCGGGCCGACGAAGGCTCTCTCGGAGCGATGGCTCTGGCGGCCGAGGGGAGCTTGCGCGATTCCCTTTCTCTGCTCGACCAGGTGATCGCCGCCTGCGGCGACTCGCTCGAGGAAGGACGGGTGCGGCAACTGCTCGGAGTGGTTCCGACGGAGTTCCTGGCGGAGCTGGCGCGCACCATTCACTCGGGCGACTCGCGCGGCACACTCGAACGCGTGGCGCGACTGGCGGCTGAAGGCTATGAACTTTCCCACTTCGTCGGCGAGTTTACGCGCTACGTCCGCAACCTGACGATCGCAAAGACCTGTGGCGCCGAGAGCGCGCTGCTTCAGGTCCCGAGCGACGAGCGAAAGGCGCTCGGAGAGCTCTCGGGGTTATTCAGCGAAGAGGATTTGACGCGCTTCTTTCAAATCCTGCTGCGGACCGAATCGGAGATGCGCTATTCGCTCGAGCCGCGGTTTCAGCTTGAGATGGGTCTGCTGAAACTGACGCACGCCGCGCGGCTCGCGCCGCTGGAGACGCTGCTCGCGCAGTTGGCGAACGGACCGCGGCCGGAAAAGACCGGTGGAGCGCCGTCCCGCGCGGGCGCGCCGAGCTCTGCTCCCGCGCGTTCGCCGATGAAGGCCCAGGAGAGCGCCGCCGTTTCAACCGCCGTCCCGAGGCCGGCGGCAAATCCCCGGCCCGTCCCCGCGGCGAGTCCCGCCGCCCGCTCCGTGGCCATCGCGGCCCCGGCGGCCGGCGCAGCCGAAGATGCGCGCCTGGGAGCAATCAAGTCGCTCCTGTTCGATCGGTCGAACAAGCTCCTGAGCAGTTGTCTCGAACATGTCTCCGCCTTCCGGCTTGAAGACGGAGAGGTCCGGTTCCTTTTTCCTCGCGACGCGTCGTTCTACGCCGACCTCGTGCGAAGCCGCGAGCGTCTGGACGCACTGCGCGAGGTGTGCGCCCAGGTGCTGGGCCAGCCCGTCCGGATTTGTGTTACACTGGTTGAGCCGGAAGGGTCGCGGGCCGCGGCGCGTCCTTCAGCCCGCGAGCGAGCGGCCCGGGATCCGGGTGTGGAGGCTTTCCGCAAACGTTTCGACGGCATTCTGCTGGACGCCCAGGACCTCACCGAGGAGTGAACCATGAAGAGCCTGCAACAGATGCAGCAGATCATGCAGCAGGTGCAGCGCATCCAGGAACAGCTCCAGAAGCAACTGGATGACCTGGTCGTGGAAGCCTCCGCGGGCGGAGGCATGGTCACGGTGAAAATGAACGGCCAGAAGCGGCTGCTCAGCGTCCACGTGGACGCGGAGGTCTATGCGTCAAAGGACGTCGAAATGCTTCAAGACCTCGTCGTCGCCGCCGTCAATGAAGCCACCCGCAAAGTGGACGAGCAACTCGCCAGCCAGATGGGGAACCTGGCCGGCGGCCTGAACATTCCCGGCCTGACGTGAGACCTTCCAGAATCTCGAAACGCGTTGCCCGTTCGAGGTTTCGAATTTCGAGTTTCGAGTTTCCAATTTCCATTTTCCAGTTTCAGATTCCCGGTTTCGAGATTCCATCCCATGAAGGACTACGCGGAGCCGCTGGCTCGATTGATTGACGAGCTGAAACGGCTGCCCGGCATCGGGCAAAAGTCGGCGCAGCGCATCGCCTTCCACCTGGAGCGCGCCGCGCGCGAGGACGTGGAGCGGCTGGCGCGCGCCATCCTCGACGCCAAGGACCAGATCCGGCTCTGCTCCCGCTGTAACAACCTGACCGACGTCGATCCCTGCGGGTACTGCTCCGATCCGAGCCGCGACCAGACGGTCGTCTGCGTCGTCGAGACGCCTTATAACGTTGTGGGCATCGAAAAGACGCGCGAGTTTCGCGGGCTCTACCACGTCCTGCACGGCTCGCTTTCGCCGCTCCAGGGCGTGACGCCCGAACAGCTCAAAATCAAGAACCTGCTCGACCGGCTGAAGGACGGAGCCATCCGCGAAATCATCATCGCCACCAACCCCAACGTCGAAGGCGAAGCGACCGCCATTTACCTCTCCAAACTCATCAAGCCGCTCGGCGTGCGCGTGACGCGCATCGCCATGGGCATCCCCGTCGGCTCGGATCTTGAGTTCGCCGATGAAGTGACGATGGTCAAGGCCCTCGAAGGCCGGCGGGAACTCTGAGCAAGGCAGCGGTCTGACGTTCGCCGCTCGCTCCGGGCGCCTGTGAAACCCGGTCAAAATGCTATAATTGCAGTTTAGAATCTGAGCCTGCCGCAAGCCGCAACAGGGACACGCGTGCTCCATCGCCTTCGCCCGCTCAAACCGTATTTGCTCCATTATCGCCGCCAGTACGTCTGGGGCTTCGCGGCACTCCTGGCAACACAGGCCTTCAGCGTCACCGTTCCGCTCATCATCAAGGGTGGAATTGACAGCGTTTCGGAAGGCACCACCTCACGCCTTCTGCTGACCTACGCCCTGGTCCTGCTCGGCGTGGCCCTGGCGAGGGCTTTCTTCCAGTTCTGGACGCGCTGGATCCTCATCGGCGTTTCGCGCGACGTCGAGTACGACCTGCGCAACAATTTGTTCCGCCACCTGATGCGCCTTTCGCCGCGCTATTACTCTCAGACGCCTACCGGCGACCTGATGTCGAAGCTCACCAACGACCTGAACGCGGTCCGAAACCTGATCGGGCCGGGCATCATGTATTCAGCGAATACGATCGTGGTCGGACTGGGAACGATCGCCCTGATGCTGCACCTCGACTGGAAGCTGACGCTGGTGGCGCTGGCGCCCCTTCCGCTGGTCTCCGTCACTGTAAAGGTCTTCGGCCAGAGGATTCACGACCGCTTCGAACGAATTCAGGCGATGTATTCCGTGATGACGGAAATGGTGCGTGAGAACCTTTCGGGCGTCCGCGTCGTGCGCGCCTTCGGCCAGGAGGATGCCGAGCGTCGGCGCTTCCGCCAGATGAACCGCGAGTTCGTCGAAAAGAACAAGCACCTCATCTGGATTACGAGCCTCATCTGGCCGGCGATGGGACTCCTCTTCGCCTTCGCCTTTCTGTTCATCCTTCTGGTGGGCAGCCGCCACGTCCTCAACGGAACCATCACGCTCGGCACCTTTGCCGCGTTCAACATCTACCTCGCTTATCTCATCTGGCCGATGATTGCGGTCGGGTGGGTGACGAACCTCGTGCAACGCGGCCTCGCGTCTCTGGAGCGCTTGAACAGTATTTTCCAGGCTGAGCCGGACATCGACGACCGCAAGGTTCCCGAGCGCCCCCTCACGGAGATTCGCGGTGAAGTCGAATTCCGCAACCTGACGTTCAGCTATAACGGCCGGCCGATTCTCCGCAACATCAGCTTGCACGTTCCCGCTGGGCGCACCGTGGCCATCGTCGGCGCGACGGGCTCGGGCAAGACGACGCTCGCGAGCCTCATTCCGCGCCTCTACGACGCGCCCGAGGGCAGCGTGCTCATTGACGGCGTCCCCGTCCGCGAGATCCCGCTCGCCACGCTGCGACGGCACATTGGCTTTGTTCCGCAAGAAACGTTTCTGTTCAGCGAATCGGTTCGCGAGAACATCCGCTTCGGAGTTTTCCAGGCGTCGGACGAGGAAGTGGAGCGCGCCGCGGAGATTTCGAACATTCTGCCCGACATCCGGGAATTTCCGAAGGGTTTCGACACGCTGGTCGGCGAGCGCGGTCTGACGCTTTCCGGCGGGCAGAAGCAGCGCGCCGCCATTTCGCGCGCCGTGCTGCGCGACCCGCGCATTCTGATACTCGACGATGCGCTCTCGAGCGTGGATACCTACACCGAGGAACGCATCCTCCGGCACCTGACCGACGTGATGGCGGGACGCACCACGTTTCTCATCTCGCACCGCGTCTCGACGATTCGCGGCGCGGACGAAATCGTGGTCCTTGACGACGGCGAAATCGCCGAGCGCGGCACGCACGAGGAGTTGCTGGCCCGGAACGGAGTCTATGCGGAGCTCTACCACAAGCAGCTGATTGAAGAAGCGCTGGAACAGGAGACTTGAGCGCGCACGCTCGAAGTCGAAAACGTCAGGACGGGACTTTCGACTCTCGATTTGGTTTGACGATGCCCGACGGTTACCACGAAGAAGAAGTCCTCGGAAAAGCGTACGACGCGCGGTTGATGCGCCGGCTCCTCGTGTACCTCCGCCCGTATTGGCACGTCGTGACGTTCGCGCTGGTGGCCATCGTGCTCTACGGCCTGTTGCAGGCCGTCCCGCCTTATCTGCTGAAAGTGGTCGTGGACAAATACCTCGACCCGTCGCAGGCGAATGCCGTTCCGGGCTTCCTGGACCGTTTCTTGAGCGACGACCCGTACCGAGGCATCTTCCAGGTCGCGCTGTTCCTCTACATCCCGACCGTCCTCCTGGCTTTTCTTCTCGAGTTCGCACAGGCGTTTTCAATGCAGATGGTGGGGCAGAAGGTGATGTATGACCTGCGAAAACAGATCTTCGACCATCTCCAGCGTCTGCAATTGAGCTTCTTCGATCGCAATCCTGTCGGCCGGCTCGTCACGCGCGTGACGACGGACGTGGATGTCCTCAACGACATGTTCGCCTCCGGCATGGTGGCCATTTTCGGCGATTTCTTCACGCTCCTGAGCATCATGGTCGTCATGCTCTCCATCGACTGGAAGCTCGCCCTGCTCACCTTCTCCGTTCTTCCGCTGATTGTTCTGGTGACCGTCGCCTTCCGCAAAGCGGTGCGGGAGTCCTATCGCAAGATCCGCGTCGCCATCGCGCGCATCAACGCCTACCTTCAGGAGCACATCACGGGCATGGCGGTGCTCCAGCTCTTCAATCGCGAGGAGAAAAGTTTTGAGGAGTTTGAAAAGGTCAACCGCGCGCACATGACGGCCTACAAGGACTCGATCCTTGCCTACGGCCTTTTCTATCCGGCAGTCGAACTGCTGGGAGTCATCGCCGTCGCGATCATTCTGTTCCAGGGCGGTTCGATGGCCCTCACGGGCACGGTGACGATCGGCACGGCGATCGCGTTCATTCAGTACTCGCAGCGGTTCTTCCGTCCCATTCAGGACCTGAGCGACAAGTACAATATTCTTCAGGCGGCGATGGCGAGCGCCGAGCGCATCTTCCGCCTGCTCGACACTCCGGTGACGATTACCGACCCGGCCGCGCCGCGAGTTCCCGCGCCCCGGCGTGAGACAGCGGGCCGCATCGAATTCCGCAACGTCAGTTTCGCCTATGCGGACAATCATCGGGTCATTGAGAACGTCAGTTTCACGCTCGAGCCCGGTGAGACGGTGGCTATCGTCGGCCACACCGGCGCCGGGAAGACCACACTGACCAACCTGCTGCTGCGCTTCTACGAAGTCCGGGAAGGCCAGATTCTTCTCGACGGCGAGGACATTCGAGAGCTGCCGCTGAGCGAGCTGCGAAGCAACTTCGGCATGGTCCTCCAGGACCCGTTCCTCTTTTCGGGAACGATCGCCGGCAACATTCGGCTGGGAACGGAAAGCATCTCCGACGAACGGGTGCGCGACGCGGCGCGCCAGGTAAACTTGCTGGAGTTTATTGAGAGCCTTCCGAAAGGTTTCGAGGAGCCGGTGCGGGAGCGCGGCGCGACGCTTTCCGTGGGCCAGAAGCAACTGCTTTCGTTCGCGCGCGCGCTCGCTCACGACCCGCGCGTGCTGATCCTGGACGAAGCCACTTCCAGCGTGGACCCGGAGACGGAGGCGCTCATACGCGACGCGCTCCGGCGGCTGCTTGCCGGCCGCACGTCGCTGGTCATCGCTCACCGCCTTTCCACGATTCAGAACGCTTCGAAGATTGTCGTTCTGCACAAAGGTCACGTGCGCGAAATCGGAACGCACCGGGAATTGCTCGCGCAGCGGGGGATTTACTACAAGCTGTACCAGCTCCAATACAAAGACCAGGAAGCGCTGGCGGCGAAACGCGCTGTTCCGGCGTTAGGCTCAACCGACCCTTCGTCCGTTGCGACCGATTCCCGGCTGCGGATCGCGGACGAATAGACCATGTCGAAAACGACCCTGATGATCGTTGCCGGGGAGCGTTCGGGTGAAGTGTACGGCGCGGAGCTGGCGCGGGCGCTTGCGGAGCGGCTCCCGGGCGCCGAAATCTTCGGTTGCGGCGGCGAGGCGATGCGACGCGCGGGCGTCGAGACCCTGGTGGACGCGCACGACGTGACGATGGTCGGAGTCGCGGAAGTTGTCGGCGGCCTGCCGCGCGCCTATCGCGCCCTGAAGCGCCTCGCCGAAGCGGCGGAGCGCCGACGGCCGCGGCTCGCCGTGCTGATCGATTTTCCCGATTTCAATCTCCGCCTGGCAAGAAGACTCCGGCGGCTGAACATTCCCGTGGTCTATTTCGTCAGCCCGCAGGTGTGGGCGTGGCGGGGCGGGCGGCTGAAGCAGCTCAAGGAAAACGTCTCGAAAATGCTCTGCATTTTCGATTTCGAAGAGAAGATTTACCGCGATGCTCAAATTCCGGTGGAATACGTCGGACACCCGATGGTGGACCTCATGCAGTCGCAATTAGGGCGCGAGGAATTCTTTCGCGCGGCCGAACTCGACGCGGAGCTCCCGACCGTGGCGCTGCTTCCCGGGAGCCGCAAGAACGAAGTGGCGCTGAACCTGCCCCCCATGCTCGACGCGGCCACGCGTCTGACGCTGGCGCGCCGCATCCAGTTCGTCGTCGTGCGCGCGCCGACGCTCGATCCGCTGTGGTTCGAAAGGGAGCTTGCCGAATGCTACGTCGGCCGCGCCACGGTCCGGGTGGTCTCCCAACCGAGCGCTGAAGTCCTTCCCCACGTGGACTTGGCTGTTATCGCCAGTGGGACGGCAACCGTGGAAGCTCTCCTGTGCGCTCGCCCGATGATCGTGGTGTACCGCGTGTCGCCGCTCACTTGGGAGGTGGGAAAGCGTCTCGTGAAGGTGCCTTTTTACAGTATGGTTAACCTGCTGGCCGGAAAGGCGCTGGTGCCGGAACTCATCCAGCGCGATTTTGATGCACGCAATGTCGCCGCCCAAGTAGAATACCTTCTTGACGATCCCGGAGCGCGCGAAAGGATGTCTGCTGAATTGACCTCTCTGAAGGGGCGGCTGGGGCCCCCGGGGGCCATCGGGCGGGCGGCAGACGCGGTGTTGGCGTTGTTGGGCCCACGCGAAGGCGCGGCCGGCTAAGGAAGGGCGCTCAGCCCCGCTTTTCTCGGGCTCGCCGGGAGGCATGCAACGGACGATGGGCCAAAGTAATCCAAAAGGAAGCAGGTTGCTCCGCGGGGCAGGGGTCTCCGGCAGACCTCCGGCCGGGGACGAGGGGAGTTTTTCGATGAGTTCAAGACGGTTGTCAGCTCCATTGGCGACGAGTGCCCGGTTCCGTGTGCACGCTGCGCTGTGGGTCAGCCTGGCGCTGGCTTTCGGCGCACTCTTCCTGCCGCGGCCCGCCGCGGCGCAGACTGAATCGCGGATTGACGTCACGCGTTACGACATCGAAGCCGAGTTATTTCCCTCCACGAACACGCTGACCGCCAAGGTGAAGGTCGAATTCGTGCCGCAGTCAGACGTGCTGAGCCTGGCGTTCGACCTGCACAGCTTTCTGCGCGTGCAGAAAGTGACGGACGCCAGCGGCCAGGACGTGCGCTTCCGTCAGGTGGGGCTGAATCTTCAAGTGGATTTGATGAATCCGCTGCTGACGGGCACGCCGTCCGAAATCACCGTCCATTACGGCGGAGCGCTCTCTTCTGCCGACGGCGGCCCCGTCGAGTACCTGAAGCTGGCTTATATCGGTCCGGAAGGTTGTTTCCTGCTTTATTCGGGAAGATGGTTCCCCGTGAGCGGCTACAACGTGGACCGGTTTGCCGCCCGCCTGCGCATTACCGTGCCTTCCGGAATGACGGTCGTAGCCTCGGGCCGGCAGCAGGCGCCTGTCCAACAAACGGGAAAGACGACTTACTCATTTAGTTACGATGAGTCCTCGTTTCCGGGAACGGTCATCGCGGGGCGCTACACGGTCCAGCCCGCCACGGCCGTGGGGGCGGAGATTTCTCTCTATTTGACACCGGAGCGCGAACGCTTTGCGAAGAGCTATGGGGAAGAAGCGGCGCGCATCCTGGCCTTCTTCTCCGATCGTTTCGGCCCGCTTCCGGACGCACGTCTGGCGATTGTCGAGATCGAAGACGGCACCGTGGGCGGTTACGCGGCCCCCGGAGTCGTTGCGCTCGCCTCGCGCGCCTTCTCCGAACCCGTCAATCTTCGCCTGCTCGCGCACGAAATCTCGCATCAGTGGTGGCGATGTCTGGTGAGCCCGGCCTCGCTCGACGACGCCTATCTCGACGAGGGCCTGGCCACCTATTCCGCCGCGATGTACACCGAGGAGGCCTTGGGCGAGTCCGCCTTCGAGGAAATGATGCGCGAAATCCAGATCGGCGCGCTGACCCACGAAGAGGTGGCCCCCATCGCTCAGGCCAGCCGGCTGCGCGAATATACGCCGGAGTACCAGTCCATCGTCTATCAAAAAGGCGCGATGGTGTTCCACATGCTTCGATGGCTGATGGGCGAAGGACCTTTCCTCGATACGCTGCGGCTCTTCACGCGCGAGTACGGGGGGAAATCCGCTTCCAGCCAGGATTTTGAGCGGCTCGCCGAGGAGGTCAGCAAGCAGGAACTCACCTTTTTCTTTGCGCAATGGGTCAGTTCAACCGGTGTGCCGCAGTTTACGCGCTCCTGGGCCGTTTACCGGACCGAGCAAGGTTACCAGGTGATCGGAAAAATCCAGCAGAATTTGGACCTGTTTCGGATGCCTGTGGAGGTTCGCGTCTTCGCCGAAGGCCGGCGGCCCGTGAACGAGCGCGTTGAGATGGTGGGGACGACGGTGGACTTCACGGTTAACACGCCGACGCGGCCCACCCGCGTCGTCGTGGACCCCGCCAGCCGCATTCTCAAATACGACGAGGCCACGCGTGTCGCGGTGGAAATGGCGCGCGCCGACCAGCTCGTCCAGCAGCAGGCCCTTCTCGAAGCCCTCAAGCAGTACCAGAAAGTTCTGGAACTCAACCGGAACAGTTCGCTGGCGCATTACCGCATCGGCGAAGTCCTCTTTCGCCTGCGGAACTACACGGCCGCCGCGGAATCGATGCGCGCGGCGCTCAACGGCGACCTGCAGCCCAAGTGGGTCGAGGTCTGGAGCTACTTGACGCTGGGCAAGATTTTCGACGTCACCGGCCAGCGCGACCGCGCGTTGCGCGAATATCAGCGGGCCCTCCAGACCAACGACAACACGCAGGGCGCGCTTGACGAAGCCAACCGGCTCATCCAGAAACCCTTCAGCGAAGCGGAGCGCGGCTGAATCTCGCCCGAGGCCGCCTCGTCGTCACTTCCGCGGACGCGCGAACTTCAACCCGGTCAGTTCCGGCCGGCTGACGCTCCGATGTTGGATGAGCACCTTGAAGATTCCGCCCATTCCTTCCGGATTAATGAGCCGTTTCAGCTTGAGCCGCGCGTCGAGCCGGGAGGCTTCCGTGTCGTCCGGCCCGTAGAGGTCGGCGAACTCGTTCGCTTCGCCGAGCGCCAGCAGGAAGCGCTCCTGAGTCGTGAACCCCGTCGTTTCAAGACCCGCACTGCGCCCCGTATCCATGAGCGCCGAGAAATTCACGTGGGCCGTCAGATCCTGTTCGCCCGGAGCTTTGAAATAGTCCTCCGTGGCCCGATGGCCCTCGTAGGCAAGCAGCGTGCCCCGCGGGCGGTCCGGCGTGTAGAGCCGCTCGGCGAGGTCGCCATAATCAATGGTCAGCACAAAACCGCGGGCGAGTTTGGAGGCGACGGCGCGCAGCCAGTCGAGCGCGCGGAGGTTGACCTCCACGCGATGGTCGTTTTCCAGTTCCTGAGCGTATCGGGCAACGTACGCGGCAACGGCCGGATCACTCATCGGTCCCGGTCTCTCTCCCAGTTCTTCTCCCTCTGCCACAACGTAGATCTCCCTGAAACTCCCGCGAACGCGCGTCACAACGGAAACCGGAAAGGCATCCACCAGCTCGTTTGAGAAGAAGCATCCCGTGACAGCGTGAAGCGCTTCCAGATTTTCGACCAGACGCACTCGCGACCGGATTCCCCCTTCATCGAGGCGGGCGCGGAGGACCCGGAGCGCGCGGGGTGCGGACTCGACGGCGACGTAGTCCAGCGCGCGGTCGAATTCGGGCAGAGCGTGCGAGGTGAATTCGAGAAAATCGCGCGCAAACCAGCCGCCTCCCGGACCCATTTCGACCCACGTGAATGTCTCAGGGCGTCCGAGGCGTTCCCACATTTCCGCCGCCTGGCGCGCCACCAGGCGCGCAAAAATCGGGTGCAGGTCCGGGCTGGTGAAGTAGTCGCCGCGGACGCCCGTCCGCTCGCGGCCTTGCGCGTAATAGCCGCATTCCGGGTGATAGAGGCAGAGCGCCATGTAGCGCTCGAACGTCATGCGCCTTTCTCGGGCGAGCAGGTCGAGAATGATGCGCTTGAGGGGGATAGGGCTCAAGGTTACAGGTTCAAGGGGACAGGTGAGAGAAACAAAGCCAATAGCCAAAGTCCGTTCGCTGCCCCCGTGACTTCTCACGCAGGCTTGGGAGCGGGGCGCTCTGTCAGCTCGTGATAGACGCTTTCAAACGTCTGTTTTGCCGACTCATCGGCCAGAACAAACACCACGGATTCGAGGCTGGTGGTCGCCCTGACGTGCTCCAGGATCGTCTGCAGCATTACTCGTGCGCTCTCTTCGACGCTCAACCCGCCAGCACCCGTCCCAATTGCCGGAAGGGCGATACTCTTGAACCCCCTTCCCTCGGTGCGGAGGAGGGCGTTGTGGACAGCCTGGCGAAGCGACTCCGCCGTCACTTTTTCCCCGGGCTTCATGGCCGCGGCGTGGATGACGTACGGCGCTTTGAGGATTCCGCCCGTCGTCACCACCGCTTCACCCAGGGGAATCGGCGCCATGCGCCGGCACTCCTCGGCAATCCACTTCCCGCCCTTGGCCGCGAGGGCTCCCGCAACCCCCGACTCCATGGTCAGGTCGGTGTTCGCCGCGTTGACAATCGCGTCCACAACGACGGTGGTGATGTCTCCTGTCTTGATCTTGATTGCAGTCCGCATGATTCGCCCGCGGCGTCTTCGAGAACCTCTGCGAGAATTCGCCGTCCTCCAACGCCGGTAGCTTAGCCCGATGCCCGCCCCCTTGGCTAGAGTGAAGATAGACCCGTCGTTCTGCGGCAGTCCCCCCCCCAACCTTGGAGGAACTCCGGCTCAGGTCAAATTTCGGAGTGTTGTTTCGCGCCATGTTTTCGGGAGATCGGTGAGGCATGCGGGTTTTGACGCCCAGGCTTCGGCCATTTCGGTCATATTGCCCACCGCGCTCTGCCCCGCCATTTCTGGCCGGGCGCTCTCCGGAAACTGACGCCTAACAGAACATGCTGTGTTTTCAACAGGATGTAAGGCGAGATGTCTCGGGTCAAGGGTCGGGACCATTTGGCATGTCGCGTGCCCAACAAGAGGGTGCGAGGGACTTCGGGTCCTAGGGACCCGCCGAGAGGCGGGTCAGGGGGATGGGGATCACGGAAATCGGACGAACCGTGATCTTCATCCCCCAATAAAATTCAAGTGCACTCCCGAACTCCTGCCGCAGACTGGGCGCCCCGAAAAGCACCGATAAAAATCTTCAGCCGGGCGGCTCAGTGTTTTCAAAGCTCGTGGCTGGATGAAATTCTCAACGACTCACACCAAGCCGCAGACAAGTTGGCACCCGCGTTGCTCATGACTCTGGCCAAGTGCGTGAAAGTTTTTTGCACGACGGAGTCCGGTGATGCAGACGACACAACACGAGTTCAAACCGCGACTCATCTTCTGGGAAGTAACGAAGGGCTGCAACCTTCGTTGCGTCCACTGCCGCGCCACCGCTACAGAACTCTCATCTCCAAACGACCTGCCTACGACCAAAGCCCTGAACTTGATAAAGCAAGTCTCTCAGTATGCCCTACCTATCCTGGTTCTGAGCGGTGGCGAGCCTCTTTTTCGGCGCGATATTTTTGAGCTTGCGACATTCGCGAACGAGTGCGGGCTGCGCGTCGCTCTGGCGACGAACGGCACGATGGTTTCCCCGGAAATTGCCCGCAGGATTGTGGCGGCAGGTGTGCGCCGCGTCTCCATTTCGCTGGACGGCGCGGACGCTGCAACTCACGACCGCTTCCGCGGCATTCCGGGGGCATTCGACGCCGCGCTCGAAGGCTTCCGAAACCTGAAAGCGCTGGGCATGTCCCTGCAAGTCAATATGACCATCGCGCGCCACAACGCGCACCAGTTGCCGGCGGTTTTGGAGCTGGCGCGCTCGATCGGCGCGGACGCTCTTCATACGTTCTTACTGGTTCCCGTGGGCTGCGGCGTGGACATCGCCGCCGAACAGATGGTGCCCGCGGATGAGTACGAAAGAATTCTCAACTGGTTTTATGACCGGTCGCTGGAAGGCGGAATCGAGCTGAAAGCCACCTGCGCGCCGCACTACTTTCGCGTGATGCGGCAACGGCGGGCTGCGGAGAGGCGGGCCCACAGCGCCGCCCACCAGACGCCCGCACCCGCCGCGCATCCGCGAAACATCGGTCCGACCGAGATGACGATGCCGGGTTCGGCGGGCATGGCGCTGCACGCGCGCGCGGGCGCGAGCGGCCATCCGGGCGGAATGAATGCCGTCACCAAAGGGTGCCTGGCCGGCACGGGCGTCTGCTTCATCTCGCATCAGGGCGAAGTCTTTCCGTGCGGCTATCTGCCCGTCGTCGCGGGCGATTTGCGAACGCAGACGTTCGCCGAAATCTGGGAACGCTCAGCCGTCTTTGAAACGCTTCGCCACACGGAGAATTTGAAGGGAAAGTGCGGCCTCTGCGAGTTTCGGCACGTCTGCATGGGCTGCCGGGCGCGGGCCTTCGCGGCCACCGGCGACTACATGGACGAAGAACCGTTTTGCGTGTATGAACCCCGCGTGCCGGACCCTCCCGGAAAAGAGGTGACCCATGTTTCGATTCACAGATCTGATCCGCGGTGATGAGACAGTCCGTGACGTGCGGCAGAAGTTTCCGGAAACCGCTGCCGTCTTTGAGCGCTTCGGCCTGCGCCCGTCCTGCGACGACTGTCCCATCGAGTACTCGGCGCGAAAAGCGGGTGCCTCGGTGGAAGACCTGGTGGTCGAGCTGAACAAAGTGATCCACCACAAGCGGGGAGTCACCGACTGGCCCGAGCACCGGGCGGAGAACCATGTCTAGCGTGGCCCGCGAACTTCACTCGCTGAATTCCACGCGCCTGCGCCATGTGGTCTTCCCCCGGGAACATGGGGCGTGGGGCATTCTGCTCGTTCCGCTTGCGACCGGCGGCTGGGTCGCCGCGCGCGAGGGCGGAAGCCCGGCCCTCCTGGCTTGGTTTGCGCTGGCGGCGCTGGCGCTGTTTCTGCTTCGCACGCCCGTCGAAGTGTGGCTGG
This sequence comes from uncultured Acidobacteriota bacterium, assembly GCA_964556705.1. Classification (GTDB taxonomy): domain Bacteria; phylum Acidobacteriota; class Terriglobia; order UBA7540; family UBA7540; genus CAZKXX01. The sequence continues at coordinate 24,680 of CAZKXX010000026.1, read as the reverse complement.
AAACCGCGCCGTTGCGCGCCGGAACGCCGGCGGAGCGGAAGGCTCTTTTCGTCTCCGCGGCGATCTACGGAGCCGTGGCCGCAACGGCATTGGCCTTTTTGCTCGCCGGCGGCCGCGCCGCGGGTCTGCTCCTTCTGGGTGCGGCGGTGGCCGCGGCCTTCGGAGTCCAGGCCGCGCTGCGCAAGCTGGGCCGCGAAAACCGCATGGCCGCGCAAATGATCGGCGCGCTCGGCTTGACCGCCACGGCGGCCGGCGCCTACTTCGTCGTAACGGGACGCCTCGACTCGACGGCGATGTCGCTCTGGGCCGCCAACTGGCTCTTCGCAGCGAACCAGATTCATTACGTCCAGACGCGGATCCACAACGCGCGCCTCACCGACCCGCGGGAAAAACTCGCTCGCGGCCGCGCCTTCCTGGCCGGACAGTTTGCGACGGCGCTGCTGTTGGGTCTCGGCTGGCGCGCGGCGCTTCTTCCGGGCGCTGCGGCGCTGGCGTTCGGTCCGGTGCTGGTGCGCGGATTCGCCTGGTTTGGACGCGGGCGCCGCCCGCTGGCGATTTATCGCCTCGGCTTCACCGAACTCGCGCACGCGCTCGTTTTCGGAGTCCTCCTGATTCTGGGGTATCGAATCGATGGGTGAATTCAAAATGGTGGCGGGCACGGACGGCCGGTTCCCCGGCGGGAAGCCGCGATGGATGGAGACGTTCCTCCACGTTCGACAGAGTTTCGCGCGTTTCAGCGACCAGCCCGTGCCCGAAGAATGCGTGCGGCACGTGCTGGAATTGGCGCGCCTTTCGCCCACGGAATGGTACTTCCAGCCGTGGCGATGGATTGTCGTGCAGAGTGAGGCGGGTAAGCGCAAGCTGGCGGACGCGACCCGCGCCAACGCGCCGCTCGACGCGGCGCCGCTGGTGCTCGTCTGCCTGGCGGACACTTCCGCGTGGAAGACCGCGCCCGACCGCCTGCGAGAGATGGTGGCGGGAAAGAAAATCACGGAAGAGCAGGCTCGCGAAGTTCTTCGCAGAATCCGCGAGTACTATTCCGTTTCGCCCCGGCAGGCCGAGCGCGCGGCGCTCGCGCACGCCTTCGTGGCCTTGCACCAGATCCTCATCGCCGCAACCGACTGCAACCTTTCCGCTTACTGGGTCAGCGCCTTCGACGAGGAACGAATCAAAACCGAGTTCAATATTCCCGACCCCTTCATCGTGGCCGCCCTGCTCGCGATCGGCTACGGCGAGGAACCGCTCGCCGCCGACCCTCAACCCGCCGTTCAGTCGCTCGTGTATCGCGAACAATTCGGCGAAGCGTACTCGGAAGAGTAACCGCTTGTCCGCTTCCAGCGTGTGACGTGAGGCCGGAACGGAGCGGACTGCTGGACCACGGCCGCTCAGTCCGCCTCGGGCACGGGAATGGCATAGAGGACGCGGCGAGGGGCTGAGGCCGCCGGCTTCTCATCGACGAGCGGGGCAGCCCTGGAAAGCACGGTGGGGACGTAGGCGCGCGTCTCCCCAGGCAGCGCGCCGAGACGCGCGAGCATCCAGAAGTCGCGGGCTCCCAGACGCTTCAATGCGCGCTCGACTCGATGTTCCCCCGCGTTGTAGGCGGCGAGCGCGAGCGGCCAATCCGCGAACTGCGCATGAAGGTCTTTCAGGTACCGCGCCGCAGCGTGCGTGGATTTGATCGGGTCGAGCCGTTCATCCCTTCCCGGCTCGACGGTCAATCCGTAGCGCCGCGCCGTCTCCGGCATCAGTTGCCAGAGGCCGCGAGCGCCTTTGGGTGAGAGCGCCGCGGAATCAAAACCGCTTTCGACAGCCACGACCGCGACCAACTCTTCGGGCAAGCCGTGGGCGCGCAGCATCGCGAGCAAAGGACCGACCCACATCTCCGGGCGCCCGGCGGCTGCCTGGGGAATCCCGGCGGGGCCGGCTGAAGCGACTCTTTCAATTTCCCCGGCGGGGACCATCCGGGGGAGTTGCTCCAGGGCTCCTTCGAGCCGTTCAGCCGCTGCATCCAGCCTTTCGTTCACTCGCGCGCGCCAGTCCTCAGAGGGCGTGGGAACTCCGGGGCTCTCCGCGCGGGCCTGACCAACCAACAGGAGGGTCACGGCGAAAAGTGTAACTCTGCAGTCCCGTTTCATCCTGCCCGTCCCGTTCACCACTCTTTCACACTCTGGAGGGCGAGTTCGTAATTGAGCACCCGCCCGCCGTGCTCGGCCAAATAGGCCTCCGCCTGCTCTCGCGTGCGAAAGGCCACGAGCTGCGGAAGACAGCGGTCGTAGGCGCGTCGCGCCACGCCCGCCGGCTCGCGCACCACGGAGGGCGAATGCAGCGTGCAGAATTCCTGGTCACCGCCCTCGACGTACCAGGCCTGGTCGGCGGCAATCATCTCACCGCTGGCCAGGTCCGTCGCCCAAGCCGCCTTCACCTCGCCCGGGCGTTCGATGGCCAGGTGCATGCCGCAGCGCGCGCAGCAGGCCGTCTCTTTCGTGCCGTCCTTCAACACCAGCTCGTAGTGAACGCCGTAATGCAGCGGCCGTTCGCAGATCTGGCAGGCGCCGGAGGGCGGTGCGGAAACGAAGTGATAAGCCACCAAGCTGACGGCGGCAATCATGGCGAGTGAGAGGACCGTAATCCAAACTTCCCTGGACCTCATGGTTCAGGCCTCCTGTCCCCCGACCTCATAATCTGGCCGCGGTCGTTCGAGCTTGCGGCGCGCTTCTGACGGCTCGGCTGACCGCATGGTGGAATTCCCGCTGTAGCGGCTGGCTGCCCGGACATGCCCAGTCTATTCCCCCTCCCGAACTGCCGCAACACGGCTCCCCTTTCTCATGTGGCCTGCGGCACCTCGCCTGCCTGAATCGCCGGCTTCACTTCGAAGTGCCACTTCCAGATCGCGTAAATCGCCGGGTAGGCGATCAACTCGATGATGAACGAAGTGAAGAGGCCGCCGATCATCGGCGCAGCGATGCGCTTCATGACGTCGGCCCCCGTGCCCGTGGACCACATGATGGGCATGAGGGCGATGAACGTGGTGGCGACCGTCATCACCTTGGGCCGCACGCGCTGCACGGCGCCGTGCAGGATGGCTTCCCGCAGGCCTTCCCAGCTTGTCAGCTTGCCGTTCTTTTTCCACTCGTCGTAGGCCAGGTCGAGATAGAGCAGCATGAAGACGCCCATTTCGGCGTCGATGCCGAGCAGCGCGATCAGCCCCACCCAGACCGCGATGCTCATGTTGTAGTCGAGCAGGTAGAGGAGCCAGATGGCGCCGACTGCGGAAAACGGCACGGCGAGGAAGATGATGCCTGTCTTCACCGCAGATCCTGTGTTCAGGTAGAGCAGCACGAACACGATGAAAATGGTGAGCGGAAGGACGAAGGAAAGCCGGTCCTTCACGCGCTCCATGTATTCGTACTGGCCGCTCCAGGCAAGACTGTAGCCGACGGGCAAGTTCGGCTCGACGGACTCGCCGACCAGCCGCCTGGCTTCTTCGATGTAACTGCCGAGGTCGCGCCCCGCCACGTCCACGTAAACGTAGCCGGCCAGCAGACCGTTTTCGTTGCGGATCATCGCCGGGCCCTCGACGAGGCGAAGATCGGCGAGTTGCGCGATGGGAACCTGGGCGCCCGCGGGTGTGGAAACCAGCACGCGGCCGAGCGAGTCGAGGTCGCTGCGGAAATCGCGCGCGTAGCGGACGTTCACCGAATAGCGCTCGCGGCCCTCGACGGTTGTCGTCACGCGTTCCCCGCCGACGGCCGACATGACGTGCATCTGCACTTCATCTACGGTCAGCCCGTAGCGGGCGAGCTCGCTGCGCTTCAAGTCAAAGTCGAGAAAGTACCCGCCCGTCGTCCGTTCCGCATAGACGCTGCGCGTCCCCGGCACCTTGGCGAGCGCCTGCTCGATCTGGTGGCCGATGTGCTCGATCGTTCCAAGGTCGGCGCCGTAGATCTTGATGCCGACGGGTGTGCGGATGCCCGTGGTCAGCATGTCAATCCGGTTGCGAATGGGCATCACCCAGGCGTTCGTAGTGCCGGGAATCTTGAGGGCCCGGTCCATTTCGTCAATCAATTCATCCCAGGTGATTCGGTCCGGCCAGAAGCGGCGCAGGACTTCCTTGAGCCACTCGGGAGCCCACTCCGAATACCACTGCGGCTTTTCCCGCCACTGGTCGGGAGGCTTCAGGAGCACAACGGTCTCCACCATGGAGAATGGCGCCGGATCCGTGGCGGTCTCGGCGCGGCCAATCTTGCCGTGCACCCGCACTACTTCCGGAAAACTCTTCAGCACACGATCCTGAACTTGCAGCAGGCGGGTCGCCTCCGTAACGGAGATGCCCGGCAGCGTCGTCGGCATGTAGAGGATGACGCCTTCGTTGAGCGGCGGCATGAATTCCGAGCCGAGCTTGAAGAAAATGGGCAGCGTCAGCCCCACCACGGCCACAACGGCGAACACCACCGTCCACTTGAATCGCAGAGCCAGCTTGCACACGGGCTCATAGAGCCGGATCAAGACGCGGCTGATGGGATGGCGTTCTTCACTCCAGATTGTCCCCACTGCGACCAAGTTCACAATCCGGCTCAGGAAACGGGGGCGGAAGCGGTAGGGCTTCATGCGAATGACCAGCACCAGCAGGGCCGGGGCCAGCGTGACGGCCAGCACGGCGGCAATGGCCGTCGAGAAATTCTTCGTGAAGGCGAGCGGTTTGAAGAGTCGTCCTTCCTGAGCTTCCAGCGCGAAAATGGGAATAAAACTCACGGCGATGACGAGGAGCGCAAAGAAGCTCGCCGGCCCGACTTCCTTGACCGCTTCGATGATGACTTCACGATAGTCGCCCTTGCGTCCCTCCGTCTGCCAGCGGTCGAGCTTCTTGTGCACCTGCTCGACGACGACGATGGAGGAATCGACGAGCGCGCCGATGGCGATGGCGATTCCGCCGAGCGACATGATGTTGGACGTCACGCCGAGCGCCTTCATGGGAATAAACGAAAGCAGCACGGCGATGGGAATCGTCAGGATGGGCAGCAGCGCCGTGGGCAGGTGCAGCAGGAACGCCAGAATCATCACGCTGACGATGACCAGCTCTTCCTCCAAAACTCCCCAAAGGTTCTTGAGCGAAAAGCGCTCTTCGCCCGTGTTCTCGCCCCCCAGGACCGCCGAGAGAGTTCCGGAAAGCGTGCGGATGGAGCCGAGAATCAGATCCGAGCGGTCGTAGGTAGTGACGAGTTCGACGCCCGGCGGAAGCGAGGGCTTGATCTCCTCGATTTTCGCCTTGACGCGGGAGATGACGCGCAGGGCGTTTTCGCCGTGACGCATGAGGACGACGCCGCCGACAACTTCTCCTTCCCCATCCAGCTCGCCGATGCCGCGGCGGATGTCCGGCCCGAGCGTGACCCGCGCCACGTCCTTGACACGGATCGGCGTTCCCGGTCGCCCGCCCTCAACGAGCCACGCGCCGGTGCCGTGCTCGGCGATTTCGGCGCGGCGCATCGGTGCGGCGCCCATGCGGTTCGGCCCGATGACGATTTGCTCGAGGTCGTCTATGGACCGCGCGTAGCCGCGGCCGCGCACCATGTACTCGCGGCCCGCGATTTCCACCAGCCGGCCGCCGACATCGTTGTTCCCGCGACGCACAGCCTCGACCACCTGCTCGAGCGGGATGTTGTAGGCGGAGAGGCGGTTCGGGTCCACGTTGATCTGGTACTGGCGCGTCAGGCCGCCGATCGCCGCGACTTCCGCCACGCCTTCGACGCTCTGAAGGTAGTAGCGCAGGTACCAGTCCTGATAGGCGCGCAGGGCGTCCATGCTGTGCCGGCCCGTGCGGTCCACCAGCGCGTACTGAAACACCCAGCCGATCGAGGTGGCGTCCGGCCCCAGTTCCACCTGCACTCCGCTGGGGAGCTGCGGCGTGATTTTCGAGAGGTATTCGAGCACGCGCGAACGCGCCCAGTAGATGTCCGTCCCTTCCTCGAAGATGACGTAAACGTAGGAGAACCCGAAGTCGGAAAAGCCGCGGATGTCCCTCACGCGCGGCGCGCCGAGCAGGGCCGTGACAATCGGGTACGTCACCTGGTCTTCCACGATGTCCGGGCTGCGGTCCCAGCGCGAGTAGATAATGACCTGCGTGTCCGAAAGGTCCGGAATCGCGTCGAGCGGAACGTTCCTGAGCGACCACCAGCCCGCGGCGATCGCGGCTCCGACGAAGAGAAAGACCAGGAACTTGTTCCTGGCGCTGAGTTCAATGAGGCGCTGAAGCATGGCTCTTCACTCCTTGGGGAGCGCGTCGTTCAAGTGCGCGTCCCGCACGACCTTCGCATCCGCCGCTCAGTGGACGTGGCCGGGCGGCATGGCCGGCCCGGTCGGCTCGGGTTTTGCGACTTCGGGTTTCCCGGGCGATGCCTGATCCGTTCCGCCGTGAGCAGCGTGTCCGGGCGGCATGCCGGCGATCGCCTGGCGCAGGTTGCTTTCGGAATCGATCAGGAAATTGGCGCGCGTGACAACGCGTTCTCCTTCGCGCAGACCGCGAAGGATGACGGCGCGGTCTTCCGTGCGCTCCCCGAGCGTCACTTCGCGCGGTTCGAAGTGTCCGCTGCCGTGGTCCACGAAGACGATTTGCCGCCGGCCCGAATCGAGCACGGCATCCACGGGCACGGTCAGCCGCCGGCCGAGCGCGCGCTGGAGCTCGACGTTGACAAACATTCCGGGCTTCAGCGCCAGTTCGGGGTTGGGAAATTCCAGGCGGACGGGAAGCGTCCGCGTGTCTTCCACCAGGTGCGGCTGGATGTAGTTCACGCGGCCGCGGAACGCGCGGCCCGGAAACGCGTCGGAGGTCAGCCTCGCGGGCTGTCCCACGCTGACCAGACCGATCTCCGGCTCGTAGATGTCCGCGTACACCCACACGACGCCATGGTCCGCGATGCGATAGAGTTCGGTCTCCGGCGTGACGTACTGGTTCGGAAAGGCCTTTCGTTCGAGGACGTGGCCGGAAGCCGGCGAGAAAAGAGTGATTTCACGCCTCGGCTGTCCGGTCTGTTCCAGTTCGCGGATCTGTTCTTCGGTAACATCCCAGAGCTCGAGCCTTCGCCGCGCGGATTCCAACAGCGAACGTCCGCCCGCCGCGACTTCCCGGAGGGAACTCGTGCTCAGTTCGCGCTCCGCCCGCAGGGCCAGCAGATATTCCTGCTCCGTCGCCAGCAGTTCCGGGCTGTAGATGGTGAAGAGCGGGTCGCCTTTCGCCACGTGCTGGAAGGTGAAGTCCACAAAGACGCGGCGGACCCAGCCGCTGATCTTGACATGGACGTTCGAGACGCGCGTCTCGTCGAGTGCCACGCGGCCCACCGTCCGGATCTTCTTTGTGACCTCGCGCGTTTCGGCGACGGCCGTTGTCACGCCCAGCAGTTGCAGCCGCGCCGGACTGATCTGGAGGGTCCCCGGCGGCAGTTCAGCGGCCGCAGGTGCCGCGGGCTCTTTCGGCTCCTTCGGCACCAGCCGCATCTGGCAAATCGGGCACTCGCCCGGCTTGTCCGAAGTCATCGCGGGATGCATCGGGCAGTAGTAAACCTGCTTCTCCGCCCGCGCCTGCTCACCGTGAGAGTCCGGCGAGCGCTTGAACACGCCCGTGAGTCGGTCGCGGTTGAAGACAATCAACCCGACCGCCGCGGCGAACACGACGACCGCCACGGCGATGGCGATGATTCGTTTCGGAAATCCCTTCGTTCCTTCCATGAGTCACCTCTTTGGGCGCTTCACCGGACCAACTCGAGTCCGGTCAGTTCTTCCAGCCGCGCGAGCGCCTTTTCGCGCGCGGCGAGTTGCTGGTGATAAGCAAGTTCGTATTCGAGAACCGTGGTGAAGTTCGCCAGGACGGTCAGAAAATCCACGGCGCCGGTTTCGTAACTGGCGACGGAAGATTCCAGCGCCAGGGCCGACTGCGGCACGATGCCCTGGGAGTAGAGCTTCATCAGGCGGCCGGCCGCTTGCAGCTCCGCGAAACTTCTCCGAAGCCGATAGTCGAGCACCGTGAGTTCGTTTTGCTCCATGCGCCGCGCTGCCTGCCTCATTGCGGAGGCTTCACGAATCGCCTGATGCTGTTTGTTGCGCTTGAAAATGGGAAGCGTGGTCGAAAACGTGATGCCGTACATATCGCCCATCCCGGCGCGTTGCATGTAGGTGTAGCCGACCGAAAAATCGGGGCGTATTTCCTTTTCTGCCAGTTCCACGGACAAGCGACCCGCCTCCACCATCGTCCGCTGGCGTTCGAGGAGCGGGAAGTTCGTCCGCGCGGCGCTCGCCAGATCGTCCAGCGAATAGGCGAAGGCGCTGGGCTCGGTGACCGCCGTCGTGCCCAGCGGAGTTTCGGTCGGGAAGTCGCGCAGGCTGTTCAGTTGCGCTTCGAGCGTCCGGCGCTCCTGTTCGAGCAACGTTTCCCGCTCTCCGAGCCGGGAAAGTTCCACCTGCGCCTTCAGCACGTCCTGCTGCGCGCCCTTCCCCACCGAGTAACGGATTTCGGCGACCCGCGCGAAGCGCTCGAGAACTTCGCGGTCCTTGCGCAGGATTTCGAGCGAACGGTCCACGGCGTAAAGCTCGAAGTACGCCTGCTTCACTTCCGCCGCCACGCGCCGACGCACGGCTTCGAGCGTCAGGGCTTCCGCGTCGGCCTCGCGGGCGGCAATCGCGCCGCGCAGGCGCGTCTTGCCCGGATAGGGAATCTCCTGCTCGGCCATAAACTGGCGCGCGCTGGAAGGGTCGCCGCTCATCAGTGTGAACGGTGGCAGGAGCTGTCCGCCGTAGCCGACCGTCACCATCGGGTCGGGCCAGGCCTTCGCCTGCGGGATGCGCGCGCGCCTCGATTCCACCACGCGCTCGGCGGCCAGAATCTCCGGGTTGCGTTCCAGCGCTTCGCGCACCAGTTGACGGAGCTCGACCGGCTCGGCCGCTGGCGCGCTGCTCTCTTCGCTCCGGGCGGGAATCGCGGCAGCGCCGGCAAGAGCGGCGAGCAACGCCGGCAGAAAGATTTTTCGTAACATGAGTTCTCTCCATCCCTCCGCTGCGCGGAAGAAGCCGCGCCGCAGAATTTCGTCGGCAAGTCCGGTCGCTGAAAGAGGAAGAAATGCGCTTCCACTTCGTCGGCCGAAAGCGGTCAGGGATGGAGTGCTAGATCAGCAGCAGACAGGTTTGATGAAGCGGACTGATGGGGGGCGAGGGCTCAAGCCGCGGCGTCTGGACAGTTCCTTGATGGACCGTCGCAGGGCGAACCGCCAGGGGCGTCGCTCCTGAAGCGGGCAGGTGCGTTTGAACGCTGTCCGCGGACTCCGCGGTCTTTTGGACCACAGCGCCGTGCTGGCGGACACTGGTGACCAGGCAACATTCCGGAAGCTGGCTGGATGGTGCCGGAGCACCACCTTCCGCCGGGCAGCAGTCGTGGTCTTGTGGCAGCTGCGGCGGCGGCGAGCAGATGCCCCGCAGGCCCGTCAACTGGAGCACCAGCACCGCGAACAAAATGACTGCGAGACGCTTCACTCGGACTGCCCTCAAATCGGACTTATTTTACTCCCCAGGAGGCGCCCGTCGCAAGCTCTATGCCAGGCACGCTCCTGATACGATGCAGATCAGTGAGGCGAAGATATCCGGCAGTTTCTTGATGTTTGACACACGCGGGACAGGCGCCCGGCTCTTCCGCGCGGACCGTGTGAAAAAACCGAGGGCGAAGGAAAAGACCGCCCACGCATCCTCTATTGTGGAAATTGACGCAGGCCGTTGAATCCCGCGACAGGGCCTGCCCCTAGCCTCCTTTTCGTGCCTCTAACCCCAGCCCTTCCAGCAAGCTAGCGTCAAGGAATTTCGCTGCCCCTCATCGGTATTGGCGACTTTGTTGCTCTAGTCGCGAGGCGGCATGACGCCGAGCCCAAAATGAAGGAGAGACGACCCATCTGGAAGCGGGTGGAGTCAGCGAAAATGTCGCTGCTCTGCGCCTTTGTCGCTGTTTCAGCTTTGCTGTTTGTCAGTCGCAACCTTACGGGCAAGCAGAACGTGGAGCATCCGTTCCTCGAGCCCGGGGACATTAAGTCGGAAACCTGCCTTGGCTGTCACGCCGAGAAGAATCAGGGCAAATTCGTGCACACGGCAGTCTTGTCCGGCTGCGAGAGCTGCCACGTGGCGAGCTCGGAGGACGAGAAGACCTCCATGACGCTGCTCGCGCCCGCCGGTGAGCTCTGCCTGATGTGCCACGAAGTCAAAGAACAGCCGGTCATGCACGGTCCGTACAAGCGGGCTCAGTGTCTCACCTGCCACGACCCGCACAACTCCGGCTTCGCGGCGGTCACGAGGGCCGAGCCGAACACGCTTTGCATGAGTTGTCACGGGACGAACCAGCCGGAAGTCCGCATTGACCGCGAAGCACGGCTCGTGACCGTGCTGGGCAACCAGAGTCTGACGTTCGAAGAGTACGCGAGTGCGGGAAAGATCCCTCTCGACCGCACCGGAACGCGCGGCCACCCCATCATGGGACATCCCATCGTCGGCCGCGACCCGCGAAACCGCGAAGAGCCGATGAACTGCCTGAGCTGCCACCTCTCGCATGGTTCGGAGGCGAAGAAGCTGGTCCGCGAGAGCAAGTCGGAGATCGGTCTGTGCGGCGACTGCCACCAGTGAGGTGAACGATGTCCCGGAAGACCTCGCAAACTCGATTTCGAGACGCGGCCGCGGCGCTCGCTCTCGCAGCGCTGGCGCTCTCTGTTGTCGCCGCGCCGGCCTCGGCCCGCAAGAAGCAGAAAGACCCGGCGCAGGCGCCCGCGCTCGTCTGGCCGCTGCCGCCCGAGCCGCCGCGCATCAAGTACGTGGATTCGATCTACGGCGCCGCCGACGTCGAGCCCGTGAAAAAGGCCAGCTTCCTCGATCGCCTGGCAGGCATCGAGCGAAGTCAGAGGAAAGCCCGCTTCATCAAGCCCTACGGCATCGCCACCGACTCCCGAGGGCGGATTTATGTCACCGACAGCGGCCAGGCCGTGGTGTTCGTCTTCGACCCGGACCAGAAACAGGTCCGCTATCTCGGCCGCGGCGCGCAGGTGCGGCTCCGCGTGCCCATCGGGATTGCGGTGGACGCGAAGGACCGCGTCTGGGTAGCTGACGCTGTCCGCCAGCAGGTGTACGCCTTCGACGCGGACGGCAATGCGCTGATGGCGCTCGGGCAGCGCGATGAACTGGTGAATCCCGTCGCCGTGGCCGTGGATGACGCGCGCGGCCGGCTCTACGTGGTCGATTCCAAGGCCCACCAGGTCAAGGTCTTCGACCCGGAAAGCGGACAGCACCTGGGCGAATTCGGCGGGCGCGGCACCGAGCCCGGCCAGTTCAACTTTCCCACGAATATCGCCGTGGACCGCGAAGGCCGCGTTTACGTCACCGACACCATGAACTTCCGCGTCCAGATCTTCGACGCGGAGGGCAAGTTCCTCGACACCTTCGGACGCCAGGGGAACCGCTTCGGCCAGTTCCTGAAGCCCAAGGGAATTGCTTTGGACGCTTTCGGCAATATTTACGTCGTGGACTCGGACTTTGACAATTTCCAGATTTTCGATCAGCAAAAGCGCCTTCTGATGTTCCTGGGCGGCGGCGGGCAGATTCCGGGCCGCTTCTGGCTGCCCGCCGGAATCCACGTGGATCGCAACCATCGAATTTACATCGCCGACCAAAACAATCGTCGGATTCAGATCTTTCAACTGCTCGACGGCAGGACGGAGGAGCCGGAACCGCGCCGCCCCGTCGCCGAGAAGCCGAGAACCTCAACGGAAGGAGGTGATGCGGGTGTAACCGAGAACCGCGGAATCGGAATTGAATCCAGTCAAGTCACGGTAAAGGAGAGGAACACGCCATGACTCGTAAACACGCAATCTTTTTTTCGCTTCTCGTTGTGGTGCTCGTGGCGGCGAACGCGAACGCGCAGTATTCGCGCATCGCGAACATCGTCACGACGAATCACAACATGTCCGCTTCCACGGGCGGGGCACTGAAGGCCACTTCGTTCGACCAGATCTGTTTCTTCTGCCACGTCCCGCACCAGATGCTGGATACCACAGACCCCGCCGTCACCACCGAACCCAGCGGCCAGTACCCGCTGTGGAACAAAGTTCTTTCTTCGGTGGCTTCTTACGGCGTTTACAGCAGCCCGTCGTTTGACGCGCTGGGCACCGACATCGCCGACCTCGGCGGGGCGGTGGCCGGCTCGGCGACGGTCTCCAACCTCTGCCTGAGCTGCCACGACGGCACGGTCGGGGTGAACACACTCTATAAGGGGCAGTACAACCCCGCGGGACGCCGTAGCCCGGACTTCGGCAGCGGCGTCAACGTAGCCGTGTACATGCCCGAGGACGCGCAGATCGGCTCGGACACTCTCGGCCTGCGCGACGAGCACCCCATCAACTTCACCTACGACGCCACGCTGGCGGCCAAGTCGCGAAACCTTGTCGTACCCATCGCCGATCCCTCGGGTCTCGGCGGCGGGTCGCGAACAGGCCTTCAGCCCACGGTGGGCAACTTCCTGCCGTTGTTTGACGGCAAGATGCAGTGCGCCACCTGCCACGACGTGCACGACAACTCAACTTACCGGCCGTTCCTGCGGGCCTCGACCACGCAGAGCGCTCTCTGCCTGGCCTGTCACGGCAAGTAAACGCAACCCGGAGCCCCCAACCGGCGCGGCGGCCGGCGCGGGGCTCCCCAACCCGTACGTTCGGGAAGCGAGGACCGGATGATGCTGAAAAAACCAGCCCTGTTCGGAAAGTCCGTGACGCCGGCTATTCTCGGCCTCGCGGTCTTGCTGGGCGGGGCCCGGCTCCTGCCGGCGCAAACACCGCCTGTGAACCCGCAGCGCGTGGTCGCTCGGGTGAACGGCGCGGCGATTACCGAGGCCGACGTGCAGGACGAAATGGAGGCGCTTTATCCCTCCAACACCGCGCACGGCGGCTTGCGGCCCGAACGGCTCAAGGAAATTCGCTCGAAAGCTCTCGACGAGCTGATCGTCCGGGAGCTGGCGTACCAGCAGGCGACGAAGACCGGCTCGGCCGTTCCGGCCAAAGAGGTCCGCGCCGAATTCGACCGCCTGCGCCAAGGCTACGGCGCCGAGCGCTTCGACCGCTCACTCCAGGAAAGCGGCCTCACCCGCCAGCAGTACCTGAAGCGGCTCGAACGGCGCATGACGCTCGAGCGGATGATGCGGAGCAAGGTCGTCGAGCCGTCGCGGCTCGGCCCGGCGGCCCTGCGCGCCTACTACGACCGCAACCGCAAGAAATTCGAGCGGCCCGAACGCGTTCACACCCGGCTGATTCTGGTCGGACTCGAACCTCAGGCCAAACCCGAAGAAGAACGGAAAGCCAAGGAAAAGATCGAACGCATTTATCGCGAACTGAAAGCGGGCAAGGACTTCGCCGCGCTCGCCCGTGAGCATTCCGAGGACTTTTACCGTATGAAGGGCGGCGACGTGGGATGGATGCACCGCGGAACGATGGACCCCGAGTTCGAAGAGCTCGCCTTCAAGCTTCCTGTCGGCGAGGTCAGCCGCCCCTTCCGCACTCCTTACGGCTACAACCTCCTCAAAGTGGAAGCGCGCGAACCGGCCCGGCTGATGACCTTTGAAGAAGTCCGGGACAAGCTCAAGCAGGAACTTGAAGAAAAACGGTTTGAGGAAATCCGCGACGCCTGGGTGAAGGAACTGCGCAAGGGGGCCAAGGTCGAAATCTTCGACGCGCCGCCCGTCGCGCCCGTGCGCGCCTCGCAGAAGTGAACTTCCGGCCCGCGCCCTCGCGGGGAGCCGATCGAAAGCGCCGGGTGGCTCCGGCTCGAAACGAAAATACGCGATGAGGAGAGTCTCCATCCTGGCCCTCGTGGTCCTGTTCGGCGCGGCCAACGCGCTGCGGGCGCAGACTGACCAGCCCGCGCTGCGGCTGAGCGGTTTCGGCGGGCTCGGCTTCGGCCGCACCTCGATCCATTCCGGCGACCTGTGGGACTCCCGCTATCGCGACCTCTCGAGCGAGTTCGGCCTGAGCGGCTCCGGTTTCCTCTACGACCCGCGCTTCGCCAACTACACTCTCTCCACCATCTGGGACGGCAACAACACGGCGATCGACCAGGGCAGCGCGCGCTCGAACGGGTTGAACTTCAACGGCAGTCTGAATTTTCTTCCCCAGCGGTCGTTTCCCTTCGGGTTCTATTTCTCTCGCAGTCGTTCCGACGCTTCCGGTTCGCTGCTTCCGGCGCTCACGAACTCGACGAGCCTGTGGGGCTTTCGCGGGGAACTCAAGCAGCCGAAGCTCGCGCACTTCACTTACAACCTGGGCGCGGGCAAGAGCGAAAACGACGTGGTGGGCGGCGCGGTGTTTTACACCCGGCACCGCTTCGCCAACCTCAACGCCACGCGCAAGCTCTTCGGCTGGGATGTGCGCGTGGGCAACAACTACCTGAAGACCATCAGCTCCTTCGCGAATTTTCTGGACCGGAACAACACGCTGAGCGCCGATGCCTCGCGCTCCTTCAACGAACGGGTGCGCGCGGGGTTCGGCGCCTCGCGCTCGACGTTTGAATTCCGCGACCTCGCGGGCGACAACCAGGCGGACTCCGCCGTCACGCTCGTTTACGGTAACCTGAACTGGGCTCATACCGACAAACTCGAATCGTTTTACAGTTTCAACGCCACCGAGAACGCCGTCAACACGCTGCGCATCGCTTCGCGCGCGAGCGGCGATTCGCTCGGCCGCCTGCCGTTCAACGACCTCTCGCTCGACTCCAGCTCGCAGACGCTCTCGAGCGGGCTCAACTACCGGCCCGTCGAAAACCTGAGCCTCAACGCCAACCTGAATTACTCGCACAACGGACTGCCTGAGGCGTCGCTCGGCGCGCTGAGCGAAGACGCTCGCCGCGTGCTCGCCACTGACGTGCTCAACGCGGGCGTCGCCGGCAGCTACCTCCGACGCGTGGGCGGGTTCAACTGGCACAGCGGCGCAGGCCTCGACTGGCAGCGCTTCAGCCTGCTCGCCGGTGAGCCCGATTCCGGCCTCGGCTATCGCCTCGACCAGGGCCTGAGCGGCGGCGACGTCCGCCGCCTGCGGTACAGCTTCGGGTATCGTTACAACCGCCGGTCGAATCCGATCTTCTTCAACGTCGTCACCACACGCGACCACCGCGGCACCCTCAAGCTCGATTCGCACTACTTCGGTTTCGTGCTGCTTCAGGGGTTGGCCGAAATCGGCACCACCAAACTCGACCTCGCGGGCTCCGCCATCGACCTCGACACCAGCAACTACATGCTCTCGGCCACCTTTCCGGCGCGGCGGCTGAGCGTCTTCGCTTCGCGCGGCGTTTCGAGTTCGGGCGAGCGGCTTTTCAATCCGGACTCCATCCTCTTCCAGCCCGGCGGCTCGACGGGTTCCGTCCCGCTGCCCGGCTCGCTGCTGAACCCGCTGGTCTATTCCGACGTGATGAGCCGGCGCGTGGGGCTCAACTGGCGCGTGCGTCCGAACCTGCAGATCGAAAGCCGCTACTCGGCGAACCAGTACGTCTTCCTGTTCCTCAATTCCACCGAGAACCGCTATCGGCAGTTCGATACCACCGTGCAGTACAAGTTCGGACGCTTTACCATGGCGCTCGGCTACGGCCGGGCGAGCGGCCAGGCCGCGCGATTCGAGCAGCAGGTCAACCGGCTTTTCTTCCGTGTCCGCTTCCCGTTCCACATTTTGTAGAAAAAGGACGGGATGCGCGGCGCTGGCGATTTGACCTTTCGCTATCCCAAGAGTGTGGAATCCCACAACACGGAACGCGGCGACCCAAACCGGCGCCATCCGCCTGACATTGGAAGACAACCCGTTGAACCGAAAGAGGATTGCAGCGTGACAAGGTTTCATGCTGCGGAGATTTCGGCAATACTGTTGCTCCGAAGATTTGTCGGTCAGGTGTGAGGGAATGCATCGAAATCTCCCCAGATTCAGCATCGCGCGCGCACTGACAAGAAGTCTGCTGCTGGCCATCGCCCTCGGCTTTCTCGCTTCCCCGCCCGGCGCCGCGCCCGGCCCGGCGGAGGCAGCGCGGAAGACTCAGCCGCGGCTCGTCTGGCCTGAGCCGCCCGCTCCCGCGCGCATCGAGTTCGTCCAGACCTTTTCGAGCGCCCGCGACTTCGGCTGGAAGCGTTCCCTTTGGCGCCGCATCGTGGACTGGGTGAAGAACGAAACAGATCCTTCGATTCTCCGCCGGCCGTTCGCCGTCACCGTGGACGCCGACGGCCGCCTCATCATCGCCGACACCGCGGCGCGCGACGTCAAGATCTTCGACCCGAAGAAAAAATCGGTCAGCGTGATTCGCGGCTATCGCGGGCGACACTTCGGCGTTCCGGTGAGCGTGGCGACCGACGACGCGCGCAACATTTACGTCGCCGACTCGGGCGCCGGGCGCGTTCTGAAATTCTCGCCGCAGGGAAAATTTCTGGACTTCATCGGAGGCGAAGAGGGCGCGTTCCAGCGCCCCGCTTCCATCGCCTTCAATCCCGCAAACAAGCTCCTCTACGTCGTGGACACCACGCGCCCGCGCATCTTCGCGTTCGCCGCCGACGGCCGTCCCATGCTGCGTTTCGGCGAGCGCGGCGACGGCCCCGCGCAGTTCAACTTCCCGACGTTTATCGCCGCGGACCGCTCAGGCCGTCTTTTCGTGAACGACACGCTCAACTTCCGCGTCCAGGTGCTCTCGCCCGAGGGCAAATTCCTTTACCAGTTCGGCCAAGCGGGCGACGGCTCCGGAAACCTGAACCGCCCGAAAGGTCTGGCGCTCGATTCCGAAGGCCACGTCTATCTCGCCGAAGCGATTTTTTCGACCGTACAAGTGTTCGACGGCGAGGGCCGCTTCCTCGTCAACTTCGGCCGCGAAGGGACCGGAGCCGGTGAGTTTTACATTCCCGCCGGCCTGGCGATTGACCGCGCCGACCGCATCTACGTCGCCGACCCCTATCGCCGCCGCGTGCAGGTGTTCCAGTACCGGCCCGCGAGCGGTGAACGCGCGTCGTCAGCCCCGTCGCAGCGAAAAACCTCGGAAGAGTCGAATCTCCAGGCGCACGAGCGTTTCGCCTCCGGAGGTGCGTGGTGAAGCGCCTCCTCGCTTTCCTCGTGCTGGGCATCTTCCTCGCGCCCGCGATGCGCGCACAAAACAGCGTCATCAGCAAGCTGCGCAATTCGAAACACGACTTCAGCGTTTCGAGCGGCGCGACGCTCAAGGCCACGGACGAAGACGCGCTCTGCCTGTTCTGCCACACGCCGCACAACGCCCGGCCCGCCGCGCCGCTCTGGAACCACGCGATGTCGGAGGGCTACACGTACCAGGTCTATTCAAGCTCGACGCTCAAAGCTTCCGTCTCACAGCCGCAGAGCGGCGATTCCTCCAAGCTCTGTCTAAGCTGCCACGACGGCACGGTGGCGCTCGGCGACACGGTGAACAACGGAATGATTCCGTTCCAGAACGTGGCGTTCGACCAGAAGATGCCCGTCTCGAGCCGGGCGAACCTGGCCGGCGCCGCGCTGGATTTTGCCGACGACCATCCCTTCGCCTTCGAGCCCGACCCGGCGCTCAATCCGTTCATCCGGCTGCCCGCTCCCGAAGACCCCGTGCGCCTCGACCACCAGGGGCGCGTGCAGTGCACGTCCTGCCACGACCCGCACGACGAAGACCGCGACCCGGTGGTGCGCCGCTTTCTGGTGCGGAGCAATTCGGCTTCGGCCATCTGCCTGGCGTGTCACGACCTGAAAGGCGGCGCGGGCGCGAACCTCTGGAGCTGGAGCGGCGCCGAAGGCGAGCCTTCCGCGCACAAGACTTCCGTGAACGCCTACACGGAGCAGACCAACGCCGGGGTCGAATGGCTCGGCGCGCACACGGGCTACACGACGGTCGCGACCAACGCCTGCGCCGCCTGCCATCGCTCGCACACCGCGCATGAAAGCGCGCGCTTGCTGAAAGGCCAGACGGACCAGACCTGCTTCCAGTGCCACGACGGAAATCCGCTCACCGGGCTGCGCGATATGAAATCGCAGTTTACGAGCAAGATGTACGTTCACCCGTCGCTCGGCCCGCAGGCGAATCACGATTTGAACGAAGCGCCCGACCAGATCCTGACGCGGCACGCGGCCTGCTCGGACTGCCACAACCCGCACGCCGCGCGGCCTTCGCCTTCGGGCGTGGTTCCGCCGCAACTCCCCGGCGCGCTGCTCGGCGTGAGCGGCATCGCCGCGGACGGCTCGCCGCGCGATCCGCGCCGCGGCGGCACGGACGCGCTGTACGAGTACGAGACCTGCTTCAAGTGTCACAGCTACAACCCGAACAAGCCGCAACTGCCCGGCTACCAGGCGTACGGACCGCGGCCCACGCGGCAGGTGGATTCCTCGGACCTGCGCGTGGCGCTCGCTTCCGGCGTCTCCTGGCATCCGGTGACGCGCCCGCGCGGATTGAGCGCCGGGCCGGGCGGCGCGGTGCCCAGCCTTCTCTCCGCGCCCGTGGACGCTTCCGGCGCGCCGATTCCCGGCCGCACGCTTTCCGGCTCGACGCAGATCTCCTGCACCGACTGCCACGCGAATGATACGGGCCGCGCGCTCGGCAGCGGCTACGACGGCCCCGCCGGGCCGCACGGCTCGAATGTGATCCACATTCTCGAACGCGGCTACATCGTGGAAAGCGCCGGCGGGACTCCGGGACAGACGTCGCACATTCCCTATTCGGCGTCCAATTACGCGATGTGCTTCAAGTGCCACAGCGAGCAGAGTCTGAAGAACGACGAAAGTTTTCCGTCGCACTGGAAACACATGCAGGTCGCTTCCTGCGCCACCTGTCACGACGCGCACGGCGTTCCGAGCGGCAGCGCCGTGAACCACGGCAGCCTGATCAACTTCGATTTGAACATCGTCGCCCCGGCCGGCGACGGCACGGGACCCTATTGGACCGACCTCACGCCCGCCTCGGGCTCTACCGTCTTCCGCGGCTCGTGCAGCCTCACCTGCCACGGGGCAGACCATCGGAATGTTTCCTATTAACTCCAAAAGCTGCAGAGCGCGCATTGACGCTTCCGCGTCGCTCCAGTATTATCGTGCGGCGCTCGAAGCCAGAACCGGTCAAGCTGCGAACGGACGGTGCGGGCGGCGGCGCGCGCATTCACGACCTCATCAGGGATGTCCGCAAGCACTCCAGACCGCCGCCGGTCGTCGCGCCTCCCGGTCCAGCAGCCCGCCGTGCTGCGGGGCGCGGACGCCGGCGGGCGCGAGTTTTTCGACCGCGGCGAGGTGGTTTCCGTGGACCGCTTCGGGGCGCGCGTCCGCACGCGCTTCCGGCTGGAAGTAGGCGCGCCGGTGACGCTGGAGATTCCCACCGAGCCTGAAGCCAAGGCGATGCGCGTGGTCTGGCGCGGCGAAGGCGGCGGCTTCTACGACGGCATGGTGGGCGTGAAGTTCGCCGACGCGAAGGACGGTTGGAACGAGCTGACGCTGAAGGTGCGGTGAAGGGCTGTCGCGGGGCCGTCTGTACGCCAAGCCGCGTCGGTGCATGCTCCGACTGTCGAAGAGCGCCGTAATCGCGCGGCGCGCCGCAAAGGGCTTCGGCGGTCATAGACCGCCGGTACAGCGGCGCGGAGAGTCGAACGATGGCGGCACAAGGCCACAGTCGAAGGCAATTCCTCCAGACTTCCCTCCTCGCCCTGCCCGCGCTGCGGGGAGTGAGCGGAAAGGCGGGACGCGTGCCCGCGCGCGAAGACGTCAAGCTCGGCGTCATCACCGACGAGATTTCGCAGGACCTGGAAGAAGCGCTCAGCTTCCTGGCCGAATACAAGCTGCGCTACTGCGAGCTGCGGCAGGTCTGGGGCCGGAACCTCATGAACCTCACCGGGGCGGAGCTCGAGCGCGCGCGCCTGCTTCTCCAGAAATACGGGATGCGCGTCTCGAACCTCGCTTCGCCGATTTACAAGTACGACCTGCCGGAAATGCCGGCGCCGAAGAGCGAAGCGCGGGACACGTTTCAGGCCGAGTTTACCGACGCCGACACCGAAGACCTGCTGAAACGCGCGTTCAGGATCGCGCGCGTCTTGGGAACGGACGTGATCCGCATCTTCAGCTACTGGCGCGTGGAGGATCCGAAGAAAGCCTATCCGTTCGTGCGCGAGCGCCTGAGGCTCGGCGCGGCGCTCGCGGCGGAGCACGGCATGATCCTGGCGCTTGAAAACGAGCACACCTGCAACGTGGGCACGGGCGAAGAACTGGGCCGGCTGGTGCGCGACATCGCTTCGCCCAGCCTGCGCGCCGTGTGGGACCCGGGGAACGCGGCGCTGCTCGGCGAGACGCCGTATCCGGAGGGCTACGCCGCGGTCCGCGGCCTCATCGCGCACCTGCACGTCAAGGATTTGAAGCTCGACCGCGAGAAATCGAAATTCGTCTGGGTTCCGGTCGGCGAAGGTCTGATCGATTATCGCGGGCAGTTCAAATCGCTCTTCGATGACGGTTACGAGGGGACGATTTCACTCGAGACGCATTACCGCCGCGCGGACGGCAACGTCAGGGAAAGCACGCGCGAGGCGCTCGTCGGCCTGCTGGGAGTCCTCGACCAGGTCGCGTGAGCGCGACGATTCCGCTTCACCCTCTGCCCCGCGCTCGCTCCACAATTCGTTCCACGGCCCCCTGCGCCGTTCGGATGCAATCCGAAATTCCGATTCCCGAATACGCGTTGCCGGCGAGGAAGACCCCGGGCAGGCGCGCGAGTTCCTCGTCGAGCGCCGCCAGGCGTTTCAGATGACCGACGGGATACTGCGGCATCGAATCGGGCCAGCGCGCGACGCGTGCCACGCGCGGCTCGGCGCGGAAGTCGAGAATTTCCGCGAGCTCGGTGCGCACCAGCTCCACGATTTCGACGTCGCTCAATCGAAGGACGTAAGGGTCGTGCGTCCCGCCCAAAAATCCCCGGATGAGCGCGCAGCCTTCCGGCGCGCGATGCGGAAACTTGGCGTGCACGAACGTCGCGGCGAGCAGCCGCCGCTTGGCGCTTCGCGGCACGAGAAAGCCGAAACCGGGCGGAAGCTGCGACGGCGTGCCTTCACCGAAGCCGAGCGAGACGGTGAGCGATGAGCTCATGGGAATCTCGCCGAGCAGGATGGTGAGGCGCGGCGAAATTCCGGCGGTAATTTTCGCCGCCGCGGGCGGCGGCAAGCCGAGGATGACAGCCTCACCCTCGAACGCGCCGCCGTCTTCCGTGCGCGCGATGAAGCACGGCGAAGATTCGTCACCGCTCCTCTCGAGGGCGCTGACGCGCCGGCCGAGATGAATTCGCTGCGGGTCAATCTGCTCGGCAAGTCGCGCGACGAGCCGGTCGAGCCCGCCCCGGAGGGTCAGAAAAAGGGGCGGCGGAGTTGTGGAGCCCGCTTGGCGCCGCGCGCGGCGCAGCTCGAGTGTCGCACGCGTCAGGCTGCCGGACTGGCGCTCCATCTCCCAGAAGCGCGGCAGCACGGCGCGCACGCTGAGCGCGTTCGAGTCGCCGCCGAAGACGCCGGCGAGCAGCGGGTCGGCGATGTTTTCGAGCATGTCGTCGCCGAAATGCCGCCGGACGAAACTGGCGATGGATTCGTCGGCGTCGTCGGAAGTCGCGGCGGGCGGCTTCGAGAACCACTCGGCGGCGAGCGAAAGCTTGCTCGAAAACGAAAGGAGTGGTGTCGCCGCCATCGGCCACAGGCGCGTGGGGACGAGCAGCATGAGGCCGTCGGGCAGCGGCGTCATCCGCCCGCGATGAAGAATGTAGGTGATGCGCTTATCGTCATTCGAGCCCATCAAATCGTCGCCGAGTCCCAGTTCGCGGCAAAGCGCGGCGGCCTCGGGCTTTTCGGAAATGAAACTGTCCGGCCCGGCTTCCATCACAAACCCTTCGGCGCGTTCGGTGCGGATGACGCCGCCCAGCCGGTCGTCCGCTTCGACGAGCACTTCTTCGACCGGTGCGCCGGCGGCTCGCGCGCGCGCCAGTTGCCACGCCGCGGCCAGTCCCGTGATGCCGCCGCCCAGGACCAGAACGCGGACTCGAGATGTTCCGACGGAATTCAGAAGATTTCTCCGCGCTTGAAAGAATTTTCAGACGCGCGAAACGTTCGAACGCGAGGGGCCGCGGGCGCGACGAAGGGACGCGGCGGGAATTCAGCGCGCGTCGCCTGGAATCTGCGCCCGCGCGCGGCGGCGCGCCTCCACCAGCGCGGCGAGCGCGCGAATGAACAACTCACTGTCGTTGAGCGATTCGGTGCGCGCCACCTCAATCCCCTTCGTCCGGCCGTACTCGCGGAAGACGACGTCAATGTCGTAGAGGATTTCGACGTGGTCGGAGACAAAACCGATGGGCGCGATGAGGACATGCTGGTGGCCCGCAGCGGCGAGTGAGTCCAGGACGGATTCGACGGTTGGACCGATCCACGGCCCCGCGGTCATTCCCTGGCTTTGGAAAGCAAGTTGCCACTCCACGATCTCCGCGGCCTCGGCCACGCGCGTTGCCGTCTCGCGCACCTGGCCGGCGTAAGGGTCGCCTTCCTGAATCGTGTGCTCGGGCACGCTGTGCGCGGTGAGGATGACCGGAACGCGCCGGCCCGTCTCACTCTCCAGCCGCGAAAGCGCCTGCGTAACTTTTTCTGCGAACGCCTCGATAAGCAGCGGCTCGTCGTGCCAGTGTTCGACGAAATCGACTTCGAGGGAGGGATGGAATTTCTCGACGGCTTCGAAGAGGCGCTGGCGATAAAGTCCGATGCTGGTTCGGGAGTTCTGCGGCGCGAGGCAGACGGCGACGGCCTCGGTGATTCCGTCGGCGGCCATCTGCAGGACAGTCTCGGCGATGAACGGCGTCCAGTTGCGCATGCCGACGTAAACGGGCGCGGAAATCCGCCGTGCCAGGGCCCGCGCCTGAAGTTCCGTGAGCTTGCGAAGCGGCGAGCCGCCGCCGATTTGCGCGTAGCGGCGGACGATTTCCTCGACCGCGGCGTCCGGCAACCTTCGTCCGCCGCGAACGTTCAGCAGGAATTCCGGAATGTCTTCCAGACGTTCCGGCGCGCCGTGAGCGAGAAGGAGAACGGCCCAGCGGGCGTCGCGCGCGCCGCCGGCCGGGTTGGAAGGAGCGGTCATGGCAGTTCAGGCTCTCGCTTTTCGGGCCGCCGAAATTTCGTGCACCATTCGCACGAGTTCGACGACGTTTTCAAACGGTGTGTCCGGCAGGATGCCGTGGCCGAGATTGAAGATGTGTCCCGGGCGATCGGCCGCCTGCTCAAGAATCCGTTCGACGCGCTTGCGAATGAACGGGGGCTCGGCGTAGAGCACGACAGGATCGAGGTTGCCCTGCACGCCGACGCCCGCGCCGAGGCGCGCCCACGCTTCGTCGAGTTCCACGCGCGAGTCGAGTCCGATCACGTTGCCGCCCGCCTCGCGCATCGCTTCCAGCAGCACCGCGGTGCCCGTGCCGAAATGAATCACCGGAACGCCCGGCGTGATGGCCCGGATGAGCGCGCGCGAATACGGCAGCGCGTACTGGCGATAGTCAGCGGGGCCGAGACAGCCCACCCAGGTGTCGAACACCTGCACGGCCTGGACGCCGGCTTCGATCTGCCGGTTGACGTAGCGCGCCAGGTTGCGCGCCAGGTGATCCATCAGCGCGCGCCAGGCGCCCGCGTCGCGGTACATCAGGCTCTTGGTGTGAACGTAATTTCGCGAAGCGCCGCCTTCGATGAGATACGACGCCAGCGTGAAGGGCGCGCCGACGAATCCCAGCAACGGAATTTTCGGGTCGAGCGCGGCGCGCGTGCGGCGAATCGCTTCGAAAAGATATTCCAGCGAATCGCGCGGCTCGACTTCGCGGAGGCGGTCGACCGCGGCGGGCTCGCGCAGCGCGGGCGCGACCGCCGGACCTTCACCCTTGCCGAACCGGAGCTCGAAGCCCAGCGGTTCGACGATGAGCAGCAGATCCGCGAAGATGATGGCGGCGTCGGCGCCGATGCGCTCCGCGGCGGTCACCGTGACTTCGGCGACGAGGTCAGGGTCCTTACAGAGTTGGAGGAATGG
Organism: uncultured Acidobacteriota bacterium; assembly: GCA_964556705.1. Classification (GTDB taxonomy): domain Bacteria; phylum Acidobacteriota; class Terriglobia; order UBA7540; family UBA7540; genus CAZKXX01. The sequence continues at coordinate 618 of CAZKXX010000026.1, read as the reverse complement.
CACGCGCGCGCGCAGCTCGCGATACTCCTTCATGTAGCGCCCCGCCTGGCGCATCAGCCACACCGGTGTAACGTCGGTCCGTTCGAGGCGGCAGGCTTTCATAAACGGCGAATCGTGCCAGGGCGCGACGCCCTGAACTTTTCGCTCAGGTTCCTGGACGGCGAGGCGCGGCTCGGGATTGGAGGCGCCCGCGCCGGGGCGCGCGCCTTTGCGCCGCAGAATTTCCGGCGCGCGGCGCGCCGCCTCGTGAACGAGCTGGCCCATCTTCGGATGCTCCGGCTCGAGGTCCACGGCGACCCCGTTTGCCACCAGCGCCTCGCTCGACGTCGGGCCGATCGAGCACACTGCGCAGCGGCGAAGCGCTTCGACGAGCGCCGCCTGGTTGCCGTCCTGCCCGGCCACCTGCATCAGGTGATAAGCCTGCGCGGCGTTGGTGATGAGCAGCACGCGCGCGCGGCCTTCGACGAGTTCGCGGATCGCCGCGCGCAGCGGCGCGAGGTCTTCCGGCAGCGCCCAGCGGTAAACGGGCACGCGAAACACCGCGGCGCCGCGCGCTTCGAGCTCGGAGAGGAGCGCCGCGTTCGAGATGCCGTACTCCTGCACCGCGACGCGGCTGCC
>CAZKXX010000025.1:18732-40824 GCA_964556705.1 uncultured Acidobacteriota bacterium | reverse complement strand
CCTGCCCCTGTCCCTGACTTCTCCTCGCCGCGCGAAACGGGACGAAGACCGGGCTGAAAGAAATATCCGGCGCGGGCCCGCACTTTCAGTCCCGGCCTCTTCACCTGGACTTCAATCCGGCGGAACCCCGCCTGCTCGCGCGAGGTCGGAACGTAGGCAAGTTCGTACTGGCTCTGCACTTCCGCCGCGACGCGCGAGAGGTGGTCGGAAAGCGCGCGCTTGGTGGCGTGGCTGTAAAACGCTCCGCCGGTGTAGTTCGCATAAAACTCCAGCGGGCTGTCACCGACCAGCGACTTCAGGGCCTGGCCCGCGCCGCGCAGCAGGTCGCCGAGGGGAATCGGCGTGCCGTAAGTGCGCTGCGACTCGGAAGGCGTGGGCGGGCGGTTGGGCGGGACAGGGCGCGCCACGTTCGTGTCCAGCGGGTCGGGCGGAGGCGGGTCGCGCCGCCGCGTGGCGAGGGCCGCGGCCGGATTGAGCCCCAGCCCGTAAATCGTCACTTCGCCTCCCGTGGCCCGCCGCACCACCTCCTCGTCCACCGTTTCACTGCCGCGGTCGAAGCCGTCGCCGATGACGACGACGATGCGCCGCTCTTCACGCGAGCGGCGTTCCAGCAGCGCGAGCGCGCGCATCATCGCGTCGTTCAGACGCGCCTGGTCGCCGCGCGCCTCCAGCTTCCCGAGCGTTTCCACAAGCTGGTCGTCGTCACTCGAAAAGTCCTGCGCCACGCGCACGCGGTCATCGAAGGTGATGACGGCCGCCTGGCCCGCCGGTCCGAGCAGGAGACTGGAAAAAACCGGGCCGAGCCCGCTGATTTGCGGGAACGTTCCGCTGACGTCACGGCTGGTCTGGATGACGATGACGGCGGAAACCGGCCGCGCCTCGCTCACGAACCGCTCAATGCGCTGCGGAACGCCTTCGTCCAAAACGACGAAATCGGGTTCGCGCAGGCCGAAGACGAACTCGCCGCGGTCGTCCTCGACGGTGACGGGCGTCGTCACCAGCACGGCCTCCGCGCGGATGGGCTCCTGCGCGGAGTCTTCGTCACCCCGCGGCTCCAGTTGCGGCGGCGCGGATTGCGGCGCCGGCTCCTGCGCGCGCGCCGCCGCGAGGAAGAGGATTGCGGCGAGCGTCACGGCGGCCGGAATTCGTTGTGGCTTGATCGCCATCGACATCCGCTCCTCAGTCATTTCGATGAGCGGGTCTCACCGGACGTTGCTGGGTGCGGCTTTTCCGCGCCGCGGCGCTGGCGGGCCGCTTCGTAAAGCACCACGGCCGCGGCCACCGAAACGTTCAGCGACTCGACCGGGCCGTGAAGCGGGATGCGCGCCAGAACGTCGCACGCCTCGCGCACCAGCCGGTGCAAACCCCGCGCTTCTCCGCCCAGGACCAGCGCGCAGGACCCGCGATAGTCCAGGTCGAGGTAAGACTTCTCGGCGCGCGGCTCGAAGCCGTAAACCCACACACCGCGCTCCTTCAGCTCCACGAGGGCGCGGACCAGGTTGGTGACGCGCGCCACGCGCAGGTGCTCGAGCGCGCCGGCGGAGGCGCGCGCCACGGCCGGAGAAAGGCCCGCGGCGCGGCGCCCGGGAATCACCAGTCCGTCCGCGCCCGCCGCGACCGCCGTGCGCACTACCGCGCCCAGATTGCCCGGGTCCTCGACGCCGTCGAGCACCACGAGCAGCGGCGCCGCGCCGGCGCCGACGAGGTCGTCGAGAGAATTGTAAGGGCGGGCGGCGCACACGGCCACCACGTCCTGATGGCGCGCGTGGCCCGCTTCGCGGTCGAGCGCGGCGCGCGGCACAAAGCGCACGGAGATTCCGGCGGCGCGGCAGGCGTCCACAATTTCCTGCACGCGCCGGCTCGACTGCCCCTGCGCCACCAGAACGTATTCGACGGGCCGCAGGCGCACCGCCTCGCGCACGGCGTGAATTCCGTAAACCGTCTCGCTCGATTTGTCGTTGCCGGATCGCATCGTCGTCTGACTGGGGAAACGCCTCGCAATCACGCGGGAAACCGGAAAATGGAAACTGGCCTCGCGCCTCCGTGCCTCTGTGGCTCAAACCAGACTCGCCGCGGCCGCGAACTCGCGCAGCCGCTCGGCGACGCTCTTCACATGACGCGCGAGCGGCAGCTTCGAGCCCTCCTCGAAAATCGCAATCAGCTTCTCCAGTTCCGGCCCCGAGACTGCGCCGGTCACCGCCACACGGATGGGGTGAAAAAGGTCTTTGCCCTTCTTGCCAGTCTGCTTCTGCACCTCTTTGGCGATTTCGCGAAAGCGCTCGTAGCTCAGGTTCCGCTCCGCCAGCACGCGCGGAACGAACGCCGCGAGCACTTGGCGCGCCGCGGCGTCTTCAATCACGTGGCGCGTGTCTTCTCCGCTTGTGATGCGCGCGGCGTCGTAATCGAAGACGAGCCGGACGGCTTCGGGAAGCTGGCTCAGGTGGTCCAGGTTCTTGAGCGTCGCGTCCACCACGCGCTCGAGCCACGTGAGCGTCGTCGCGTCCGCCGGCTCGTCGAGATACCCGGCCTTCGCGAGCAGCGGCGCGCTCAGTTCCGCCAGGCGGGCGAGCGGCGCTTCCTTCAGGTAATGCCGGTTCATCCAGTTGAGCTTTTCGGCGTCAAACACCGCGGGGCTCTTGATGACGCGTTCGAGGGAAAACTGGCGGATGAGTTCCTCGGTCGAGAGGATTTCCGTCACGCCGTCGGCGGCCGACCAGCCGAGCAGCGCCAGATAATTCCGCAGCGCCTCGGGAAGAATGCCCAGCTCGCGGAAATTTTCGAGCGAGGTCGCGCCGTGGCGCTTCGAGAGCCGCGCGCGGTCCGGGCCGAGGATCGTCGAGAGGTGCGCGAACTCCGGCGGCTCCCAGCCGAAGGCGCGATAGACGGCGAGTTGGCGCGGAGTGTTTGAGATGTGGTCGTCGCCGCGGATGACGTGCGTAATCTGCATCGCGTGGTCATCGACAACCACGGCGTAGTTGTAGGCGGGATAGCCGTCCGAGCGCACGAGAATCGGGTCCCCGATGACGTCGCTCGAAAACGTCGTCAGGCCGTGGACGAGGTCGCGCCAGGCGAATTCTCCGGCGGGAATCTTGAGGCGAACCGCCGCCGGCTGCCCTTCCGCCACCTTGCGCGCCGATTCTTCGCGCGGGCGCGCGCGGCAGCGGCCGGAATATCGCGGCTGGCGGCCCGCCTTCAGCGCTTCCTGCCGCTCGGCTTCCAGTTGTTCCGGCGTGCAGAAGCAGAAATAGGCGTGGCCGGCGTCGATCAGCTCCAGCGCGTGGCGGCGGTAACCTTCTCGCCGCTCCGACTGGCGGTAGGGCGCGAACGGCCCGCCGACGTCCGGGCCTTCGTCCCAGTCGAGCCCGAACCAGCGCAGGTCTTCGAGGAGCTGGCGCTCGTATTCCTCGCGCGAACGCTCGACGTCGGTATCTTCGATCCGCAGGATGAAAGCGCCGCCGTGATGGCGCGCGAACAGCCAGTTGAAAAGCGCCGTGCGCGCGTTGCCGACGTGCACGTAGCCGGTCGGGCTGGGCGCGAAGCGGACGCGGACGGCGCTCACGGGCGCACCTTCGCCCTCACGGAGCAATGAGCCTTTCCGGCTCGGGGCAAAAGCCGTGAAACCTGGGACGGAAATTTATGCATAGAGTTAACAGCATGAGCCGACCTCGGCGCTCCGAGCGCCGGAACGGCTCCGCAAGACTCATCCTACACCTTTCCGGACCGCCCGCGACGACGGCTGCGACAACTGAAACATTATCTTCCTGGAAGTTCGGAGACAAGTCGTAGCGGGCAATCTGCCCACCGGCCATCTCCGCGCGTTACTGCCGGCTTTTCGCGAACTGGAGCGCGGGCAGCCACGGTTCGAGCCGGCCGAGGCTCGCGTAATCGGTGCGGTCCACCTGAAGGGGCGTAATGGAAATCTCGTGGGCGCGGATGGCGGCGTAATCAGAGTCGGGCTCGGCGTCTTCGATACGCATCGTCTCATCGAGCCAATAGTAGGGCCGGCCGCGGGGGTCGTGCTTTTCGTGGACGACGTTCTGGGAAATTTTCTGGCTCTGGCGCGTCAGGCGGACGCCGCGCACGTCGCCGCGCGGAACGTTGATGTTCAGCATCACGCCGCGTGGAAGGCCCTCTTCGAGCACCCTGGCGGCAATCAGCGCGGCGAACTCGGCGGCGGCGGAGAAATCAAGCTGCGTCCGCGAGGCGAGCGACATGGCAATCGCCGGCACGCGATGCAGCGTCGCTTCCATGGCCGCGGCGACCGTGCCGGAATAGACGACGTTCTCGCCGAGGTTCCCGCCCGGATTGATTCCGGAAACCACCAGATCGGGCTTGCGCGGCAGCAGCCTGTAGAGCGCCAGGATTACGGCGTCCGCGGGTGTGCCGGTGACGGCGAAGTGGCGCTCGTCGAAGGCGTAAACGCGCAGCGGCTGGTGCACACTGATCGACTGGCTGGTGGCGCTCATCTCGCGGTCGGGAGCGACCACGGTAACTTCGCCGAGCGGCGCGAGCGCGCGTTCGAGAACTTTGAGGCCCTCGGCGTGGATGCCGTCGTCGTTGGTAATGAGGATGTGTTTCATGCCGAGTCGCACCCTAACGGTCGCGCGGCGTGCGAAAAGTCTGACTGCACATAATAGCACGCGCTTTGAGGACACAGGGCGCGGTCGCACGGCGACCAGAAAAGAAAGGAGAGCGGAAATCGGGAAGATATGGTCGGGGCGCGCGGATTTGAACCGCGGACCTCCTGGTCCCGAACCAAACTTCAACATAGCACCATGTTGGCTCGTTTTGTCTTTTCTTACGCTTAGCATCACGATACGGCACGTTATTCGGAGGGTTGGCCTGGATGTGGCCTGAGTTTGTCGCGCCCGCGGCGTCATCAAGGGCAGCCGCAACTCGCTTCTTAATTGAAGCCATTCGGACGATCCCGTCCTGACATTTTCCGAGACGAGGAAACGATTCAGCGTGGGACTGATTTCGGAGATGGTCTTGCGAGGTATACGGGCGGCTTTGTTCCCAAGTTGTTTCCAACTGTGTCATTTTAAGGGTGCAGACACGGCCAGAGGTCACCGTGGACGCGAGTGAAGCTGGAGCGTCCCAGGTTATCGTTATCGACTGGCCGTTCTTTGGTATGACTAATTATTTACCTTGGATCGTGTCCCTGATGGTCGTGAGTGCGTTTCGGAGTTTTGAAACTGACCGGCCGACCGCTACCTTCCGTACGATCGATCCCTTGGGACCGCTCAGACCCGCCTGCGCGGAACCCATGGCCTTGATCAGATAGAAGCCAGGATGCTTAGGGTCGTCATCCCCGCGGACGCAGATGGAGAGATCCAACGCGGTCTGGAAGTAGTGGCTCGAATAGAGCTGCTTTTGGGCGATAGCACAGGCTATGGGATCGGCAGGACCGCCGCGCATGGTCACCATGTGAACGATGCGCAACGTCGGCTTCAATCCGAATTTTACCTTTTCCCAATAGAACGTCTCCTCGTAATTCGCGGGCTTCGCATGAGGATAGGCGAGAAGATAATGGTAGAAATCCGGTGCGTGCTCCGGGAAGGCCTTGCCGTAGCTGAGCAGGTTGGCGAACTGCTCAGGGACCACGGTCGGGTCACGTTTATCGTTATAAATCCCCAGAGCCTCATTCCCCTCGCGCTGGTAAGCCAGCAGACGCTCCAAGGCCGTCTTCCGGAGGTGCTGATTCACTCGTTCTTCCACGTCGGGGGCAGACCAATTGATGGATCGGTGAAAATCTTTGATGGAGGTCGCCGGCAACTGAATCTGACAGTTGCCGGGTTCGCAACGCTTCAAATCCTTGATGTCATCACTGTCGAACGCAAAACCTTGCAAGTCAGAAAGCTGCGGAGGATCGGTGAACACTCCAAGCGCCAAGAAGCTGGGGACCTTGCGAAGGCGGTCGAAATTGCGGGCAAATTGGAAGTAGGTCTCAGGAACAGCACGGATGTGGACAGCGCCAAACAACAAGACCTCGTCCGGGGTGCGTGACGGCAAGGGCTTCACCACCGGTTGCCCGCGGCGAATGGCGACAATCTGATCCTGACTCAGCCCGATATTTTGCCGAAAGAATGCCTCCAGGCGAGGGTTCGCCTGGGAAATTGCGGGACGCGGGACCACGGTAATCAAGACGAGCAATTCGACGGTAACGATGGCGCTTCGGATCATGGCTAGCCTACCCTCCCCATTCGCACTGCAGCACTTGGCGCGTCCTTTCCAAGTGTCAGTTTCTCTAGTTCTCATCGCATTCATTTGAGTTGCCCTGCTCAGAAGGCGCCGTTTGACAAATTCTACCAGCAAAAGGCAGGCTCCCGTCGCGATAACAAGAAGAACGAGGTAACCCGGCGGCAGCGGCGTGAAGCCAAGCACGCCTGCAAGCGGGCTGAACGGCAAACAGATCCCGGTCGTCACAACCGAAAGGCAGGTTGCCATCGGGTGAACGTCAGCGCACCGTGAGCACCGGACAGGGCGAGGTGCAGACCTCCTCATCGGCAGTGTCAGGTTTGGGAAGGTGAGCGGCCGTGGCCGGGTCCAAACGTCGCGCCCCCCCTCACTATCAAATCCACACCCCGGTCATTGGCGAACTTGAGAATTGCTCCCCCGCCGGGCCGAACCCGAGCTCAAAGCTTGTTCGGTCGCGTAGGTCTGATTCTGGCGCGATGTGGTCATCCATCCAATGCCTGACGGGTTCCTGGACCTGGGCTTTTTCCTCTGGGGACGTAACCCTCCCGTCAAAGACCTTCATCATGGTCAGCTTGGCGTAGTATTCCTCTTCAGAAGAACGTCCCAGATCGCTCCCTCCCCGATCAACGGTTGGCACGAAACACCCCGTCGGCGCCCGGCACTGAGGAAACGCTCCATGTTTTGTTGTGCGAATCGCCGGGCCTCCTGGAGCGTCGCCGCCGTCGACTCCGGCGGAAAGAGCCCTGTAAACCCGGGGCAAATCACGTGTGCAATGTAGAGCGTGGACCCGTAGTGATCGGCGATGGTCAAGGCGTGAGGCAGCGACAACTCTGAAGCGTGGGAGAAATCAGTGGCCAATAAAATCTTCTTTGGGGCAACGCGGCTTCCCAGATCCTGCGGTTTCAATTTCCACCTCGGTGTGACATGATGCCCCTTCGTTCTCGCGCTCATAGCTTGCGCAGGCTAAGAGCCATCGCAATCCAGGCCCAACCGTAAACAATCAGGTTAATCCCCACGAAGAGCCCGATCGCATAAAGCCCGGAGATCGGCCATTGCGCCAGGACGAGAACGCCCAAGCCCGTGATGATGACTCCGTTCAAGGCTTGCCAACCATAGCCCGGCAGATGAGTCCATAACGCGGCCACCAATTGAAACAGTCCGGCGAGCAGAAAGAACAGCGACATCAGAAAAGTCAGAGCCTCGGCGCTGAGCACTGGATTCTTCAGCATCAGTCCCCCGGTTATTCCGAAGAGAAGCGCGACGAGTATGTGCGGGAAGAACCCAGCCCACTTCCCAACCATGAACGCATTGACAAACTCGATGAGGCTCGCAAGCACCAGCAGCCATCCGAAGAACAGCATCGAGGTAACCGTGGCGGCGACGGAACGAACAACTGCCGCGATGCCGAGCAACATCAACACGATGCCAAAGGCGAGAAACCATCCCCAGTTACGAATCATCTCCTGGGTAACTTGAATTACCAGCACATCGATTTGGCCGAACATTTTTAGCTCTCCTTTCGTGAGTTTTGGACTGCTACCGAGGTCCCCTCCTCGGTATGGAGGGGAGCTAAGGGTGGTGAGGACCCGAGTCAGCGCAGGACCCCACCCCCCTTCCGCGTGCGATTGTCTTGAAACCACATCCTGTCGTACTGCAATGCGAAGGCCACAGCGGAACTCTTGAATCCGTTGGAGTTCAAGAGTCGGGTGGTCGAGATACTTTCACAAATTCGCGAACCTCGGGCGGTCGTTGTTCCGGAGTTTCACTTACCTCGAGCGCGCCGGGCTCTTCAGCTTCGCAGCGACTTGTCCTAACGCGACGTTGAATTTGTCCAGGTCTGCCAGGATCTCAGCCTTAACCTTTGTGTCGGCCGAGGCCTTCAGCCCTTGATACTTCTTGTCGATCTCTTGCCTCTTATTCCTGAGACCGCTGATTGCATCGTTCACCGCTTGTGAGGCCCTTCCTTTGGCAAGAGCTTCGATCTCCTGCAATTGCGATTTACTTTTCTCCAACTGCGCCCTGACGTTCTCTTCGAACGTCTTTATCTCGTCTGCCATGATCGTTCTCCTTTTAGTTTTGCGAGTTAATTTGACCGTGAGTTTTGTCACGCCAATGACATTCCTCCTCGATCCTCGCTTTTCGTTGGGCAATATGAAGGCCAAACCTAAGCTATTGAAAAAACTTCAACAAACGAACTATAAGGTCGTAGTGTCTTCGCGAATTCGCGAACTTCGTCAAAAATTGCCAGGCGCGAGTGAGCGGAGTAAATCTTAAGTCGACTGAAAAGGATCCTCCGCTACGCTCAGGCTGACAGCCACGTGCCTGGGTTCGCTACCCATCCGCCGTAATTGGCGGCTGTTGGGCGGCCGGGAGTTGCAACTCAGTACGGGCCTGCAATAACTGCATGAGATGCGAACGGGAAACGATCCCTTGCAGAGTGCCATTCGCCACCACCGGCAGTTGGTTGACATCGTTGCGGGCCATGAGTTTCAGCGCGTCCAAAATCTGCGTATCGGGAGTGATGATTTGCAGCCCCTCAAGCGGCCGCATGGCTTCGCGCACCGTGGTGTGGTCCCACCTGTCGCGCGGGATGGCGCCCACATCCCGTAAGGTAATGAGGCCCACGAAGCGACCGCGGTCCTCCACGGCGAAGCATCGCTCGCCGGTCTTCAGGAGGCAGGTGTCAACAAAATCCCGCAAACTCATGGCGCGGTTCACGATGGCGCAGCCGCTTGACATCACTTCTGAGACTCGCATCCCCCGAAAGGCAGCCGCGATCTCCACCTGGGCGTAACTGCTTTTAGCCGCGTCCATCAGAAACCAGCCGATGAATGCGATCCATAGGCCGTTAAAGCCAGCCCCGCCAAAGAAGTTCCATAACCCTGCGAGAATGAATAGAAACGCCACAACTTGACCGACGCCCGCGGCGATGCGGGTGGAGCGATCAACATTCTTGGTAATCGCCCACACGATGGCGCGAAATACCCGGCCGCCGTCGAGTGGAAACCCGGGAATCATATTGAAAATCGCGAGCGCGACGTTGATGTATCCCAGCCAAACCAGGACGGCGGTCACTGCGGTATGCGGTTCGCCTGAACGTTGCCAGCCAAGGCTGACTGCCATGGCGAGGCAGCCAAACCCGATCACCAGGCTGGCGAGCGGCCCAGCGATCGCGACCCAGAATTCTGTTTTCGCGTCGGTGGCATCATCCTCGATTTGGGAAACACCGCCGAGTGCGAAAAGGGTGATTGCTTTCACCTTCAATCCGCGCGCCTGGGCGACGAGCGAATGGGAGAGTTCGTGCAACAGCAGAGTGGCGAAGAACAGCACCGCGGTGAGCAGCGCAGCGATCCAAATTCGGCTTGTGCCCCAACCGGGGTTAACCTGACGAAACCGTTCGCCGAGAGAAAACGCAATCAGGGCAGCAATGACGAACCAGCTGTAGTGGAGCCCGATCTCGATTCCATGAATTGTTCCCAGTTTGATGTTAGAGCGCATCGGCCCGTCACTCGCTTTCCAGGGTCACGGTATCGCCGTCTGCAACCTCCGCTGTAAATGGAACAACGTTTATGCCGTTTCTTTTTGTCGTCCGATGGAACAAGTGGTACTTGGAAGTCGCGACATCGCGGACGGTGGCCCCCTCACTTATACGCACGAGGGACCGGACTTTGTCGGGCCCTATGAGAGTTACGGATATCATCTTCGCTCCTTGGAGTGGGGCGCCCGTCAGGGCCACTCCGGCGCGTAGGGCAACGCCTTGTCCTGCGCGCGGCTATGCACGGGGCAAGCTGCGAATGGCGGCGCCGAAAGCCAAGAGGGCTACCCCGTCAAACAACAGGTCGACGCCAATCACGATCCCAACGAAGAAGGTGCTGGCTACGGGCCAATTCGCCAGGAGATAGATGCCGAGACCCACGGCGACTATTCCGGAGAGGACCGTCCCACCCCACGAAGGGAACCTAATGACACTCGCCCCGACTGTCCGGAACAGCCCTCCTACGATGAAGAGCGCAGCGAGCAGCATGGTCACTGCTGCCGCGCCTGCGTCCGGGTGACGAATCAGGAGGTATCCGGCAGCTCCGCGAATGATCGCGCCCAGGAGGAACAGGAAGAATACGGGCGTCGCGACAGCGAGAAACGAATTTATGAGCCAGAACACCCCGCTGATCACCAGGATCCAGCCCAATACCAGGATGGAAAAAGTGGTTGCGGTCTGCGCTTTGAGTATGCAAGTGGCGCCCAGGACCATTAAAAGGATTCCGATGAGGAGGAACCAGACCCAGGATTTTCGAACTTCCGCTATCTCAGCCATGAACACATCAGAAATCTTCGTCATTGTCCTTCTCCTTTTACGAACTGCATGTTGTCGTGTAGGCCTTGTCGTTGCGGCCCGCTCCGGCCCTATCGCAGCGGTTTGCCCGCCACCCGTGCAAGAAAACCTCCGCGGAGTTCTTTGGAGCCGAAATCGCTCCCGCCGACTTTGGAACGGTCACGGAGGAGCTTGACTCCGCTCCCATCATCGGCGTCCGAACAGCAGTCACTGCACTACTCCTGCGTGGGTGGCCCAAGGCTACTGCCGATGAGCCACCGCCGGTCTTAAGTCCGGGTTTACGCAGGCCTACCGAAAGCTTACGTTGAAGCACGCGAGCGAGAGTGCATCGGGTGCTAAATGTGTGTCCTTGTCGCCTTGGCCTTCAAAGCCGCGGCCTTGGCCTTAAGGACCTCAACTTTGGCCTTTGCTTGGGCCTCCGCTGCCTCGCGCCGCTGCTTGGATTTTTCGAGCTGCGCTTGTAGCCTGGACTCGAGCTGGTTGATCTTCTCCATGAGCTTGGCTTTGCGGTCGGCACGAGCCTCGGCGTGCTCTGCCTTCATTTGTGCGATGTCCGCTTTTATGGCCGCGGCGTCTTCCTCATAAACCGTTTGCCTCACCTCCGACAGTGCCCGCCGGTATACAGTTCCCCCGATCGCTTCCATGCGGGTGTCCACCGGAGTCGTCCAGTCTTCCTGAATGTCCGCGACGACTGCGAACCGGCCCGGTTGCAGTTGCTGTCGCACATCATCAACGAAATCGACACCAACCTTGGAGTTGTCCAGGTCCACCGCGCCGCCGACAATCAACCCCGCAGTCGCCCCGACCGCGGCGCCGACCGGCCCGCCGAGGAGACCGATGAGGGCTCCCACCGAGGTTCCCACCAGCGTCCCGAGAGGTCCGAAGTCGTCACCTTGCTTCAGCGTTGTGGTGCCATCCGGGTTCTTGCCAATCACAGCGTATGCGTAGACGGCAATGCTGCCCTCGTTTTCCAGTTGAAAAAGCGCCTTCTTCCCTTCGTAGGCCTTGTTTTCTGTGTCGAAGATAACTACCAGCATCCTATCCATGGTTTTGCTCCTTTTGTTTTGCGGTCACTTTCCAGTTGCTGTCGGACCTTATCAATGCAATGCAAGTGCCAAGGCCAACTCGTTGAAAGTAAATGTGGTTCGCCATCGCGGAGCCACAATCTCTCCGCGAATTCGTGAACTTCGCGAAAATAATGTTGGGTTTTTGGGGAACCCCGCGCGGCAGCCGGAAGTTAGGGACTGACACCTAACAACCATCGAAAAGTCACTCGATGGCTGTTGCCACTTGCTCCTTCGGCTCACTTTCGGGGTGGGAGGCATTGGCTTCTTTGAGCATGTCAAGCACAGCCGTCGTGACCGAAACCACCATCGGCCCGATAAAGAGACCCATCAGGCCGAACGCCTTTACACCGCCCAGGAGTGCAAAGAAAATCATCAGACTATTCAGCCTGGTTCGACCGCTAACCACGTAGGGCCGCACAAGCGTGTCGATCTGTGCGACCACTGCCCCTCCCCAGGCAAGGAGCAGAAGCGCTTTTATCCAATGTCCACTGACAGCGAGAACGATCGCAGCCGGAACCCAGACCAGTCCTGTGCCGACAACCGGCAGGAGCGAGGCTGCCGCCGTTACCATCCCCCAAAGAACCGGCAATTCCAAACCTAGTACCCAGAAGGCGAGACCGGTCAGCGAACCTTGGGCCAGACCTACGGCAATTGCTCCGTACACGCTGGCAACAATCGTCTCCTTTACTCCCGTGGCTAATTTGCTTGCCTGCTGCGTGGTCAGTGGGAGGACCTCTGCAATGCGCCCCAGGATCATCGGCCCGTCGCGAAAGAGAAAGAAGAGCGTAAAGAAGACCGCAACGATGCCGATAATCAGCGAAAACACATCTCCTGTCGCCCGGACTCCGGCGTTTACCAGATAGTTGCCAGCTTCGTCGATCCTTCGCAGCGCGGCGGCCCGTAGATCGACTCCCGACAGGTCAACATACCTTTCGAGCACGCGCAGAGGGGTCTCCAGGAGGTTCATCAAGTAGGAGCTCAGACCACCTTGCACCGCCCCTTTATCGCTGAGGGAATGAAACAGGTTGTTGAGTTCCCGGATGACCGCCACACTCAGGACGACGGCCGGAATCGCCACCACGACGATCACCACGACCGTCGAAATCGTTGCTGCCAAATTCGGGCGTCGAGTCGACGAGTCGATTCGCTTGTGAAGCGGATAGAAGACAATCGCTAATACCATTGACGCGAAAACAGGCCCGAGGAACGGCTTGGAGATCAGGTAGCAGAGATAAAGCGCACCACCAGCCAACGCCAGCAGAAACCACCTGTTTGCTTCTTTCCCCATGACAACCTCACCGACGGCGCTTTGACTCCGTCACTTCGACCATGCCCGGTTACCCTGCTTAGAGCCGGCCCGGAGAAACGGCCGGCCAGTCGCGACGCCAATCGCCTCCCGCTGCTTCGTTCGCGTACTGGATACGAACAGGCATTGCAGCCAGGCGATCGAAGTTTCGAGCTTGGTGGCGAATCGGCGACGAATCATAGAAAAATACTTCCAAGGTTTCTGAGATTGAGGCCTATCGATCGGTCTGGGTCAAGGACCTTGCCGACCCCACGAGGGAAGGAAGGGAGCGCCTTCCCCCAGCGCTAAAGCGTGAACACGGTTGAGCCGCTGGTCTGGCGGGCCTCGAGGTCGCAGTGGGCCTGTGCGGCGTCCTTCAAGGCATAGGTCTGGTTGATGCGGAGCTTGACCACGCCACTACCGACTGCCTCAAACAATTCGCGCGCGCTCGCAAGCAAGTCCTCCCGGCGCGCAGTGTAGGTCATCATCGTGGGGCGGGTGATGAATAGCGATCCCTTGGCGGCCAGAACACCCAAGTCAAAGGGCGGCACAGGTCCGGAGGACTGCCCGAAAAGCACCATGAGACCAAACGGGCGCAAGCAGTCGAGCGACTTCTGAAAGGTGTCCTTGCCGATGGAGTCGTAAACGACCGGGAGCTTCTTTCCGGAGGTAATCTCCAGGACGCGAGCCAGGAAATCCTCTTTCGTATAGACGATGGTGTGGGTGCAGCCGTTCGCTCGAGCCAGGGCGGCTTTCTCATCGTTTCCCACGGTGCCGATGATGGTCGCGCCGAGGTGCTTGGCCCACTGGCAAAGGATCAGGCCGACCCCACCCGCTGCGGCATGCACCAGGATGGTGTCGCCGGGGGCGACCTTGTAGGTCCGGCGCAGGAGGTACTGGGCGGTTAGACCTTTCATCATCATGGCGGCTGCCTGCTGGTCGGAAATGTTGTCCGGGAGTTTCACCACACGGTCGGACGGCATGACCCGGAGTTCACTGTATGCACCCAAGGGAGGAGAGGCGTAGGCGACTCGGTCACCGACGTGCAAACCAGTCACCTCGGGCCCAAGCTCTTCGACCACTCCGGCTGCTTCCAGCCCGAGCACCGCAGGGGTCTGCACCGGATAGGTTCCATTGCGGTGATATACGTCGATGTAGTTTAAACCGACGGCTCGATGCCGGATTAGAATCTCTCCTTTTCCAGGTTTGGCGACTTCGACGCGTTCCCAGACGAGCACTTCTGGCCCACCGGGACGATGGAGGCGGACGGCATAAGGCATTTGAAAATTACTCCTCTTGAGGGCCGCGGCCGAAGGGTGGCCGAGCACCTCATGACAGTGAACCTTGGTCAGCGAGCTCCAGCCCGCCCAACTTCTGCGTGAGCGGCTCACCCTGAGGCAGGTCACTTTGCAGTTCTTTCTCTAATAATCCACTCGCGGATATATGCCGGGCAATTCCTGAGCTTGGCTCCACCCGCTTCGCTGTCTGCCAAGAACCTGACTGCCTCTCGATTCACAAGCGTTACGTCTTTCAAGTCCAACACCAAGTTGTGATCGTTCGCTTCAGAATCGATGAGTCTCTGCAACTCTGGCACGTCTTCCGCCTCGATCTGGCCACTAACCTGAAAAACAACCTGGTCCCGGTCGGTTGATGTCTGAATCCTTAGCATGGGCTCCGCGTCAAGCCGTTCAAAATTGCTGAGGGCACGACGGATGCCAATCGTAACCTTTTGAAAACAGAAGGCCCAACAAGCGCGCCGTTCGCGATTCTTCGGGAATCTGTGAATTTTCGAGAAGAAGCCGGAAATAACAGAAGAGGTGTGAGGGCGGGTGCGCTTAGCCGCTAGCCACCCCGGAAACGATACTTATCAATCTTCAGCGATCGAATCTTCGATTCCAGAGTAGAGGCCGGAATGCCCAGTTTGACCGCCGCACCCGAGGGACCAGATACTCGGCCTCGGGTCTCAGCCAGGGCAGCCTCGATGAGTTGCTGCTCCTCAGCTACTAGTTTTCTGGCCAGCGGCTGGCTGGGCGACTGTGTCAAGGGAACCCCCCGAGAGAGCCAGCGCTCATCGACCGCCAGGGTCTCCGTTTCGCAAACAATGACCGACCGCTCGATGACATTTTGGAGCTCCCGAATGTTGCCGGGCCAGGGGTATGACTGGAGCAATTCCAGGCTCTTTTTGTTTATCCGCCGGATGATCTTTCCTGCTTTCCTTGCGTAGCGATCGATGAAGTACTCGACCAGCAGGGGGATGTCTTCCTTTCGCTCCCGCAAAGGAGGAATCTCAATCGGAAAAACGTTGAGACGGTAGAAGAGGTCAAGACGAAAAGTCCCCGCCGCAATTGCTGCCTCCAAGTCCCGGTTAGTGGCCGCAATCACCCGAACGTCACTTGGAATAGTTCGAGTTCCACCCACGCGTTCGAATTCATGTTCCTGGAGGACGCGCAAAAGAGCGATCTGGGTCTCGGCAGGAAGCTCACCGACCTCATCGAGGAGAATCGTGCCTCCTTCGGCCAATTCAAACCGTCCCAGACGCTGCTGGGTTGCCCCCGTAAAGGCGCCCTTCTCATGCCCAAACAATTCTGAGGCGATCAAGTCGCGCGGCACGGCTGCGCAATTCACACTCACAAAGGCTCGCGAGGAGCGCGGGGAGCGTTTGTGGATGGCGCGAGCGACGAGTTCCTTGCCCGTCCCGGTTTCGCCGGTGAGGAGGACCGTCGAGTCCATGGGAGCCACCTTGGCCACGCGCGCCAGCACCGATTGCAGCGCCGGTGACGTACCCACGATCTCCTCGAACATTGAGGCCCGGTCGACTTCGTCGCGAAGAGCCAGATTCTCTTTATAGAGCTGGTCTTTCAGGGCCTTGATCTCTTCAAACGCTTTTTCCAGGGCCGCCCGGCTTTGATACTGCTCGGTGACGTCGACTGCCGTACCGACGTATTCAGTGACCTGTCCGCTTTCATCGAGAACCGGATGGCCGATCGCATGGATGTGCTTGACTGTTCCATCGGGCAGCACGATCCGGTGGACATGCTCGTACTCCATGCTGCCAAGCGCTGCCTTCATCAGCAGTTCATACGTGCGGTCAAAATCCTCAGGGTGGATTCGCTGCCAGAAGGTTTCGGCGGATGGTACACCTTGCTGCGGGTTTAAGCCGAAAATTCGGAACATTTCCTCGGACCAGTAAAGCGACTGGCGAGTGGCGGCGCTCCAGGCCCAACTGCCCGTGTGGGTCAGTCTCTGCGCCTCGGCCAGGTAAGCCTCGCTCCGGCGCAGGACTTCCTCGGCGCGCTTGCGTTCCGTCACATCGATCACGGTGCCCACCAGTCTAACGACGTCTCCCGCATCATTCAGGACAGGGTGCCGGATCGCCTGAATATGTTTGACCGTCCCGCTGGGCAGCACGATCCTGAACTCGGTCGAGATGTCTACTTTTTCGCGGAGCGACTTCTCAAAGTCCCCTTGCACCCTGTCCCAATCCTCCGGGTGGATGCGTCGGGAAATCGCTTCCCGGTTCGGAGGACCCTCTTGTGCATCCAATTCAAAAATCCGGAAGACTTCCTCCGAAACGTAGACATACTTGTTGCTGGCCAAATCGAAAGCCCAACTGCCTGTGTGACTCAGCTGTTGCGCTTCCGCCAGATAAGCTTCATTGCGCCGCAGGGACTCTTCAGCCTGTTTCCGATCTTCGATATCGACGCTGGATCCATACCATTTAACGACGTTTCCGCGCTCATCAAGCAGCGGCACGTTGCGGTAAAACATCCAGCGATATTCCCCATCCGCCCGCCGTACGCGCGCCTCATGCTCGAAAGGCTTCCCCGTCACAAGAGCCGCGCGCCACTGTTCCACAATTCCTCGAACGTCTTCGGGATGAATTGCCGCACTCCATTTCCAGCCTGACAAGTCCTTCAGGGTCAGACCGACAAAGTCCAGCCAACTTTGGTTAAAGTAATCATGGTCGCCGTTGGGTAACGCGGTGTGGATCAGCGCGGGAATCGAGTCAATAAGAAGCTGAAAGTTCATGGGCTCGGATTTGGGTTCCTGGGAGGCCATAGCATGCGTCGTATACCTCAACAGTGAGGTATCGACCAGCTTGCAGCTCAATCACAGGCCTGCGATCTAGAGGCAGAGCCAACGCGCCCCGGCTTTCCGCCGATCCAACGAGAGAGAATCAAGCCGACAATCAAAGCAGCGGTACTAAACCTAGTGCACCTCATCCTATCAAGAAATCCAGGCTCTGGGTGCCTGTCTTTCGATCGGCCATGGTGTGGGCATAGATTCCTTCCACCATGTTGCTACTGGCCGCCGCCATGAGAATGCTCGCCAATGCCACAGCCTGGGCGCGGCCGCCGGCGCGTGCGCCGCGCCAAGCCTTCCGCTCTGTACTTCTCGAACGCTTCCTTGATCTCGCAAAAGTGACTGCGACTGATCCCGGCCCAGCGGCAGGCCAGGCTGATGTTCTGTAACTCCTCGGCCAGGGCGAGCATCCCCAGCCAGGCCTTGATCAGCTTCTCGCGGGTGTTCATGGTGCGTCTTCTTTTGGTATGAGTTGAGTCTTCGAAAGAAACCCAATCCTACCACCGGAGACCCCGTGAGCACCCGTTCGGTGGGTGAGGGCTACGGTCGGGCTACGCCCTCCCTTCGCCCTCACCCATCCGTCAGCCGACGGACTGCATTCCAGTGCAAACTGCCCGGAGATCTCTAACTGAGTTCATCTCAACAGCTGGGTCTCAGAGTTGCCTCGACGTTCGGATGAAGTAAGGCGTTTGCTCGGCGACCATTATCGGATACCGCCGCGCTAAATGCTACTGCAAGGCCTTCCTCCCGGCCGGCAACCGGATGATCCTTGAGTACGAAGGTGCCAGCCAATTTAATCATCCGTCGCGGACCGGGCGAATAGCAGACGTTTACTGATTTCGGTCTCATACGTGAGAACTGCGGGCTCAACCTGCTCAGCTTAAATCGGCCCGCTCGTGCGATTTAGCGTCCTGGCTCTTGACTACGACGGAACCATCGCCCGAGGCGGAGTCCTGGATCCTGCGGTCGGGGCTGCGATTGCAGAAGTACGCGCCCAAGGAATAACCGTGGTCATTGTCAGAGGCCGCGTTCTCTCAGATTTGAGACATAGGGAACTCGAAGTCCCGCTCGTGCTGCTGTTCAATCGAAGCCGCCTGATGGTGCTTCCCCAGTCGGTCAGCAAAGCTACGGGGTTGCGGGCGGCTCTCAGCGCGCTCCGCCTTTCGGCCCACAACGCCATCGCGATCGGCGATGCGGAGAACGACCATGAGCTGCGGTTGTTGATCTGTCCCGAGTGCCTTTCCCGGAAAAGCGGGAATATCTCCACTCCCTGTTACCGATGCTGGCTTCTCACCGTCGAGCGACAGGATTGCCACACCGTATCGCCATCGATGAAGCACGCTATTTTCTTCAGGAACCCAACGTTCATCGGTTGCTGGATCTGGAGTTGGGTGCGGATACCCTTGTGACCTGTCGCCCGCCGGACCTGCATCCGGAGCTTCGCAAAGCCATCGACGTTGTTGCTGCCACTCGGGTGGCCGACGCGCAATCGTTGCACGCAATTGCGGCAATGTGCGGCGAGTCCAGCGCGGAATTGAAGACGGTTGAGGAATGTTGCTGCCGTTTAGGCTCCTGCCTCGACTGACTCCTCACGTCCGTCACAGGGTCAAGTATTTCGATGTATGCGTCATTGGCTACCCTGATTCGGGAACGCTACGACCTTCCGTCGAATATCAACATGCCCGGATGACAGATGTCCTACTGCAATCATCGCGGGTTCTCACGACACGCCAAGAGGCCCTCCGCTACATCGTTCTACGCCGTGATCGGCTGAGCTGGGGGCAGCAGCCTGTCTAAATCGCCGCGGTGAAGTGTTTCCTTGCGGATCAGTTCTGCCGCCACCCGTTTCAAATCCGCCTGCCGCTCGGTCAGAATCCCCTTCGCCCGCGCATATATTTCAGAGATCATGCGCCGCGCCTCTTCGTCGATCATCTGAGCGGTTCGCTCACTGTAGTTGCGCTGCTCGGTGGCGAACGGGGTTTGCAGAAAGCGCCTGGAGTTCGGGACGCCCCAGGTCAACGGGCCGAGCTCGGCACTCATCCCGAAACGCGTCACCACCTGCCGGACCAGCTCCGAGGCCCGTTCCAGGTCGTTGGATGCGCCGGTGGAGACCACCCCCTGATAGATGATCTCCTCGGCTGCGCGCCCGCCCAGCATGACCGCGATCTGGTCCTCGATTTCCGGCTGGGTCATAAGGAATTTCTGGTGCAGAGGCAGTTGCAGCGTGTAGCCCAACGCCCCGATCGTGCGCGGAATAATGGATACTCGATGCACCGGGTCGGCGTGCTTCACCGAGAGCGCCACCAGCGTATGCCCGGTTTCGTGATAGGCCACGCGTTCCTTCTCCTCCGCGCTCATCACTTGTTTCTTCTTCTCCAGCCCCAGCATCACCCGGTCAATCGCCTCCTCGAAGTCACGCATCTCGACTTCGGCCGCCCCGCGTCGCACCGCCAGCAACGCTGCTTCGTTCACGATGGTCGCCAGGTCCGAACCCACCATGCCCGGCGTCCGTGCGGCGATCACACTCAGGTTCACGCTTGCTGCCAGCTTGACCTTGTGCGTATGCACACGGAGGATCGCCTCGCGTCCCTGGATGTCTGGCCGATCCAGTGTCACCTGGCGGTCAAATCTCCCGCCGCGCAGTAAGGCCGGATCCAGCACCTCCGGTGTGTTGGTCGCCGCCATGATGATCACGCCTTCCGAGGTGTCAAAGCCGTCTATCTCCACCAGTAATTGATTGAGTGTCTGCTCCCGCTCATCATTGCTGAGCAGCACCCCACCGGCCGAACGTGATTTCCCAATGGCATCCAGCTCGTCGATGAAGATGATGCATGGGGCCTTGCCCTTGGCCTGTTCGAAGAGGTCGCGGACCCGGGCCGCGCCCACCCCAACAAACATCTCCACAAATTCCGAGCCCGAAATCGAGAAGAAAGAAACCCCGGCTTCGCCTGCCACCGCTCTGGCCAGAAGTGTCTTGCCCGTGCCCGGCGGCCCCATTAACAGCACCCCTTTGGGGATGCGCCCGCCCAACGCCTGGTACTTCTTGGGATGCTTGAGAAAATCCACGACCTCCACCAGTTCGGCCTCGGCTTCGTCCACACCAGCGACATCCTCGAAGGTTACTTTGACCTCTGCTGCCTGGTCGTGGATCTTGGCGCGGTTCTTGCCAAAGGTCAGCGGGCCGCCTGCTTGACCCATTCGCTGTATGCCCACTCGGTAGATGCCCGCCATAATGAGCAGCGGCAGGACCCATGAGGCAAGGGCATAGGGCCACCCCGAACTGCTCTCCACATGCCCCGAGAATTTGACTCCATGCGCATCCAGTTCCTTCAGGAGCGTCGTCTCATCCATCGCCGGCAAGCGCGAGGCCTGCAGCATGTGTTGGGGGGCCGCCTTGCCCGAGTTTGGTTTCTCCTCTCGCAGCACGCCCACGATCTTCTTTTCCGTGATCTGCACTTCGGCCAGGTGCCCCGCACGTAGCTCAGCCAGAAACTCGCTGTAGGGAACTTCCTTTGGACCGGCGCCGACGATGGCCCTGTTGAAGACGTAAATCAGCGCCAACGCCATCAGGACGTTCGCCAAGGCAAACAACCACTGATTTCTTTTCCTTTTGTCCATGTTCGACCTCCAGCTTGGTAATCATTCCCCCTTCACTGCTTGGGCGCATTGAAATCGACCTTGGGTCCTACGCGCGCAGCCTCCGAAGCCGCAAAGTAATAATTATTTCGCTGGGACCCAGCCCACCCTGCAAAGATGTTGTTCGGAAACAGGTCGATGGGGGTGTTGTAATCCCGGACGGCCTCGTTTACCGCCGACGCTCGACGGAATCTTGGACGACCAACGCATGGCGGACGCAGTCCCAGTTCGGAATAGGTTCGTAGGGAACCCGCTATTTTATGCACGCTGCACCGATTCTCCAGGCCAGGGAATTCACGCTCCTCCCGGTCTTTCTCAATGGGAGGACGGCCAAATCATGGCGGGCGACATTTCTCAACATGAGCGGGCTCCCATCTCTCCAGATGGCAAAGCAGATGCCAATTGTAAGCTTTTGAAAACACGGAAGTTCACGGGGGCGACGGTTCGTGATTTTCGCGAATTCGCGACATTCTCGTGAACCTGGCTGGGTTCAACTTCAGCCTGCCCTTGTTCCCCCCACATCACTACTGAATCTGTTTCATTCAACAAGTTCTCCACCTCTCGTCCTTGAAGTGGCAGGCTTCGGTCTCGAAATAGATTCTGGCGAGTGGACCTTTCGTGGCACAATCACGTCGGATCATCGCTGCGCGACCACCCTCTTCGTATAGTGCCTGTTGGGTATTGTCCGAGCTATCAAATCCTAGTTTGTCATTTATGCAACGAGTCTCTTTCGCGTCAAATTAAAGCTGTCCACTCGTCCGTACAAAGCAAGTCACGTTGCGCGGGATTAAGGTTCACTGGTCGAATTGCTCGCGCCTTTGCGCTGGCTCTTGTCGAATACAGAGGTTCGGGTTGGTGAGCCGTGCAGGACTCGAACTTTTGGCCTGCTGATGAGGACTCATCGCAGCCGCACGGGGCAAGCTTTTGATGTTGCTTCCATGATGTTTTGTGCTGAGAAGGGACTTCCCCTCGCGGAACGAACCGCGGATCGTCTCTTCGCGACATTTTGGCGTTCCGGCTTCCAACTCGCGGCAGGCCGAGCGAAACCAGAACCAGCCTTTTGCGTGGTCCGCGTGAAATGAGTTGTTTACGTTACTAGGACACCAGACACGTCCTGCTCGGAGGCACCTGCTGGCCCATCAAGGCAACTGGCTATAAGGTTGGCGGGCACGAGCATTCTCTGACCTCTTGGTTCCAGACCATGAGGTCAGTGGCGATTCGATGAGATTTCAAGTTATCGAAAAAACAGGAGATAAGTCGGGGCGCGCGGATTTGAACCGCGGACCTCCCCGACTTCACGTCGGGGCGCGCACCAAAATTACGCCACGCCTGCAGAATCGAGAAAGAGAAATGGTCGGGGCGCGCGGATTTGAACCGCGGACCTCTTGGTCCCGAACTATCCGCGACGCTTCGGGCAATTCTATGTTGTTGATTCTGCTTCCCCCTTCTTCGGACGAAGTGAGGTCTTTTCGGTGTATTTGGGATGAACTGTT
>CAZKXX010000025.1:6553-18722 GCA_964556705.1 uncultured Acidobacteriota bacterium | reverse complement strand
GCTACCAGGCTACGCCACGCCCCGACTGAGGTTGCAGGGGACAGGTCACAGGGAACAGTCAAACCGGGCCGTTCCGCTGTTCCCTGTCACCTGTAACCTGTTACCTCCAACTGGTCGGGACGGCCGGATTTGAACCGGCGACCACTTGCACCCCAAGCAAGTGCGCTACCAGGCTGCGCTACGTCCCGGCAAAAAAGGCGCGACCTGCCGCCGGGCGCGCCACATCTCACGCTATCACTTGCGCGAGAGCATTGTCAAGATGCCCTCGATCTCGCGCCGGATGGCTTTGAGCTGCGCACCGTCGAGCGTCGAGCGAAAGAGGTGCTTCTGCTCGCCGGAAGTCTTCGAGTTGCCCGCCAGTTCCTTGCGCGCGCCCTCGATCGTAAAGCCCTTTTCGTAGAGCAGCCGCTTGATTTCGAAAACGGTCTCGACGTCCTGCCGTCGGTAGAGCCGGTGGCCGGAAGGGCTCTTGACCGGTCTGAGCATGGGGAATTCGGTTTCCCAGTAGCGCAGCACGTAGGGCTTGGTCTGCGCGAGCTCGCTGACTTCGCCGATGCGGAAATAGAGTTTGTCTGGAATGGCCGCGCCGCCCGGCGAGGCGACTGAGGATCGAGTCGAGCGGGACTGGCGGCTTCGCGGCATGGAGCCCCTGAACGATTCCAATGGCGGCTTCAAGTCATCTTAGAGAACCGCGCCGGAAGCGTCAAGCGCCGGACGAGCGGAACTGTCCGGCCGCTCTCCGCCTGGGTTATACTGCCCCGCGTTCTGATGCGGCGAGACCACGCGCTTCGCTTTGGGGGCTGGTTATCCCCATCGCAGCAAGTTACGATGGAAGGCCTTGCGGGCGCCGAAAACGAGGCTGTGACGTGAAGCGGGCCGGAGAAGACGAATCATGGGACAACAACTGATCGTGGGAATTGATATCGGCGGGACGAAAGTGGCGGGCGGCCTGGTGACCCTGCGGGGGCGCCTGGTGAAGTCGCTGACGGTCCCCACCGAGGCGCGGGGCGGGTTCAAATCGAGCTTCGGGCAGATCCGGCGGGTCATCGAGCGTCTGATCAAGCAGGCGGGCGGCAAGGAAACCATCGCCGGCATCGGCATGTGCGCGCCCGGGCCGCTGAACCAGGCGACGGGACTGGTGCTGAATCCTCCCAACCTGCCGGGCTGGCGGAACGTGCCGCTGGCACGCCTGGTGACGAAGGAGTTCGGACTGCCCGCCAAGGTTGAAAACGACGCGAACGCCGCGGGACTGGCCGAAGTGCTGTTCGGTGCCGCGGCCGGTTACAACGACATCTTCTACGTGACCGTTTCGACGGGCATCGGCACCGGCATCATCATCAACCGGCAGATTTATCACGGCAAGAACGGCGTGGCGGGCGAAGGCGGCCACGTCTCGATTGATTACCGCAGTCCTTACCGGTGCGGCTGCGGAACGCTGGGCTGCATCGAAGCGCTGGCCGCGGGACCGGGCATGGTGCGTCGCGCGCGCGTGCGCCTCGAGCAGGACCACAGCGCGCCCAGCAAACTCCGCGAACTCACCCGAGGGCATCTGAGCCGGATTACGCCCAAGATGATCGAAGACTGCGCGCGCCAGGGCGACGCGTTCTCTCGGCAAATCATCGATGAGACGGGATTCTTTCTGGGCGTGTGGCTGGCGGGGATGATGACCGTGCTCGACCCGGAAGCCATCATCATCGGCGGCGGCGTAGCGCGCATCGGCAGGCCGCTCTTCAGGAAAATCCGGGAGACGATCCCGAAGTACACGATCAACCGGAAATTCGCCGTGCGGACACCGCTGCTCGCGGCGAAGCTCGAAAAAGACGTGGGGATTTACGGCGCCGCGGCGCTTTACCTGCCCACCAGCAGGAGCCGCCGCTAGAAATTCCTTCCCTCCCAGACGGCTCGCTCCGGACGACAAGGTGGACGTCGCAAAACGCGGGCCTTGTCATCCTTCGGTCCTCCGGTCCCGCTCTGCGGAACCGGAGGGCCGAAGAACCTCCTGGCGACTAGTCAGTCCCTGCCATCAGCGCCGTCCCGAAAGGACCTTCTCCGGGTCCGCCTTGACTTCCTTGAACCCGGCGGGAATTTCGAACAGCGACGCCTCGAGCGCGTCGGCCGAAAACGACGTCACCTCGATCGTCATCTCGGCGAGCGAGCCGCTCGCTCCGCCGGGAGCGCCGGCCGGCGTCGCTGCGGTCTCTTCGGCTGGTTCCGGAGGCGGTTCTTCCTGCTGCTTCTTTTTCCGCCCAAAACCTCCGAGCATCCCTCCCAGCCGCTTGACGGAGGCGGCCCGGGGCGACGCTTTGGCGAGCGTGGCGTCCGCGGCTGCGTCTGTGGCCGAGGCCGTGGCGCTGGGAGTCTGCGCAGGCTGCGTCGAAGAAGCTCCGCCTGCCCCCTCCGCCGGCGGAGCGCTTTCGAGCGGCATGCCGGCCATGCCGATGCGCGCGTGCTGGAGCAGCGGCAGGCCGTCGAGCTCCGCCGCGCCTTTCTTCAGTTCCATCATGCCCTGCGCCATCTGCGGGTCTCCGCCCAGCACCACGCCCGGCAGCCAGTTGAGCTCACGCGCCATGCGCATGTAGAACCTCTGGATTTCCTTGTAGCCGGAAATCGAAGGCGCCACCCAGGAGTCCGACGCCACCGTGAAGGTCATCTTGCGCGCCTCTTCGGCTTTCTCGGCGTCTTCGGCCTCGACTTCCATTTCCACCTTCATCTTCACTTCGTTGGTTTCTTCACCGAGGATGGTCCTGGTGTTCCCGGTGGGCTCAATCTCTACCCTGGGCCGGATTTTAACGTTGGCGTCCTTCGACTCCTTCCGGGCCTTGGCCATCGCTTCTTCCATCGCCTTGCGAAGCTCGTCGAACGTCAGGATGGTGAAGGTCTTCTTTTTCAGGTCGAGATCGATGAAGCGCCGGCCGTCGAGATCGATAATCTGCGCGGCTTCCTGACCGGTCTCGGTGCGCAGCGTGTTGCCCTTCACGTAGGTTGTGGTGACGACGGGCTCGCGGGCCTTTTTGCTGAAGGCGCCGGCCACCTTCATCATGCCGGCGATCATCCCGCCCGTGACCTTGCTCGATTCAGTGTAGGAGAAATCGGCGCGCGCAATTCCGGCGCTCCAGAGCACCGCGCCCGCCATCAATACCGCCAGTTTCCTGTTCATGGAACCCTCCGGGGCCTTCACGGCCCGTTGGCGCGGGTCGAGCCCTCCGCCCGAAAGGCCGTGCGGACGACCCGCGTTGCCCATCCCGTTAATCCGATTCACCGCTTGCGGGAGGGCGTTTACGATACTCCCGGCCGAGTTGAGCGTCAACCGAACGGGCCGGGGGGTTGCAGTTGCACGGTTTGCCGCGCGGCCATAACATAAGACGGCAAGGGCAATGCTCGAGCGAAACCGCATGGCGCTGAAAGAATGGGCCGTCGTTGCCGAAGCGCTGGCGGCGGGCCGGCAGACGATGCTGCTCCGCAAGGGCGGCATCGAAGAACAAGGCGGCGAGTTCCGCCTCGAGCACAGCGAGTTTTTCCTCTATCCGACGTACGAACATCAGCACCGCCGCCACGTGCGGCCGGAATTTCAGGCGGACTTCGACCGCGCGCTTGCCGCCCAGCCGGCCGGCGGGGCCGTGCGCGTCCGCGTGTACGCCATCGTTGCCGAGTCGTTTCCTGTCAAATCGCCGGATGTTCTGCGGGCGCTGAGCGAGTTCCACGTCTGGACGGACGAGTTTCTCAAGAGGCGCTTCGTGTACAGACCGGAGCGTCCTCTGCTCCTGCTCGCGCTGCGCGTTTATACGCTTCCCGAGGTCCTGCTTCCCTTCCGCGCCGAGTATCGGGGATGCAAGTCCTGGGTGGAACTGGACCGCGAGCTTTCCACGGCCGGCGCCATGCCCGTGCTCGGCGACGGCGAATTCGAGCGCGCCCTCAGCCGTCTTCGCTCGCAAAGCCGGCAAAATCCGTCTCCTCCACTACTCAGACGCCTTCGTCCGGGTTAGAATAGAAATTCCCGGCAAGGAATTCCGCGATGGGCGAGCCTGGAAAGACGACGGGGATTATCCTTTTTGCCCATGGCAGCAGCGTGGCGGAAGCCAACCAGTCCGTCCACGAGCTGGCGAAGCGCGTGTCGCAGGAGGGGACCTGCGATTACGTGCGCGCGGCGTTCCTGGAGCTGGCCGAGCCGAGTCTGGAAGCCGCCATTGCCGCGGCGCGCGAGGCGGGACTGCGGCGCGTCATTGTGATCCCCTATTTCCTGACCCTGGGAATCCATTTGCAGCGGGACCTGCCGCGCCTGGTCGAGCCGCTGCGCGAGCGCCATCCCGCGCTCGAAATCGAAGTGGGACCTTCACTCGAGGGCCATCCGCAGATGCCCGCGATGATTCTCAGTCTGGTCCGCGAGACCGTGGGCAGGACGAAGGCAGCCCGGTGAATCCGAGAATTCGCGAAGCCATTCTGCGCGCGGCGAGCCGAATGGGCCAGCGCGCCCGCCATTTCCAGTTTGAAGTGCTGGGCGGCGAACCGTTCGACTTCCGGCCCGGGCAGTACATCGCCCTCAACATCCAAGTCGAGGGGCGGAAGCTGACGCGCTACTATTCGGTCGCTTCGGCTCCCGACCACGGCCGTCGCTTCGACCTCTGCCTGAACGTCATTCCCGGCGGCGTGGCTTCGCCGTGGCTCTATTCGCTCGAGCCCGGCATGCGCATCCGCTTTTCCGGTCCGCACGGAGCGTTCGCGCTCCGCGAGCCGCCGGGCGCCTCCACCGCCTTCATCGCCACGGGCACGGGCATCGCGCCGCTGCGCGCCATGATTCAGCACCTTTACACCCGGCCCGTCGCGGGTGAAGTGCGGCTGCTGCTCGGCGTGAGGACCGAAGCCGACATCCCCTACCGCAGCGAATTCGAGCGGCTCGCCGCCGAGCATCCCAACTTTCAATTTATCCCCACGCTCAGCCGGCCGAGTCCCGAATGGAAGGGTCTCCGCGGCTACGTGCAGGAACATCTGGCCGCGCAGTTCTCCGGCCGGAGCGGCTTCCACGCTTACATCTGCGGCCTGCGGAAGATGGTCGAAGCCGTCTGCCGGCGGCTGGAAGAACTCGGATATGACCGGAGCAACTTCAGCTTCGAGAAATATGACTGAGCGCCGTGCGCTTCGCCCGCCGGAGTGCAGGCTGGGCGCTCGGGGCGCGCTGGGGGTGCTGGCCGTCCTGCTCGGGATTTCCCT
The DNA here is from genome assembly GCA_964556705.1 of uncultured Acidobacteriota bacterium. Taxonomy (GTDB): domain Bacteria; phylum Acidobacteriota; class Terriglobia; order UBA7540; family UBA7540; genus CAZKXX01. The sequence goes on along the minus strand of CAZKXX010000025.1, from coordinate 13,517 downwards.
TTCGGCTTCCGCGCAGAACAAACCCGACGTCATCCTGATTACAATTGACACGCTGCGCGCCGACCGCGTGGGGTGCTACGGGTACAAGAACGCTCAGACGCCCAACCTGGACCGGCTGGCCGGCGAAGGCGTGCGCTTCGCGCAGGCCTTTACGCCCGTCCCCATCACGCTGCCCGCTCACGCCTCGCTCTTCACCGGCCAGTTTCCCATGGCCACCGGGATGCACGATTTCAGCGGCAACAAGCTGGCCACGGGCAGCGTGACGCTCGCCCGCATCCTGCGCGAGCAGGGCTATACGACCGCGGCGTTTATCGGCTCGGCGGTGCTCGACTCGCGCTTCGGACTGAATCAGGGTTTTGACACTTATTTCGATTACTTCGACTTCAGCCGCCTCGCGGACGGCAATCTCGACCAGATGGAGCGTCCGGGCGACCAGGTGATGGACGAAGCGCTCGGCTGGCTGAAACGCAACCCGCGCCGGCCCATTTTCCTCTGGGTCCACCTCTACGACCCCCACCATCCCTACGCCGCGCCCGAGCCCTTCGGCAGCCGCTTTCGCGCCAACCCATACGACGGCGAGGTCGCCTTCGCCGACGCCCAGGTCGGCCGCCTGTTCGACTACCTGCGCGAGCGGAGGATGTACGACCCGGCCGTCATTGCGCTGCTGAGCGACCACGGCGAGGGGCTCGGCGAGCACGACGAAAAGACGCACGGGTTTTTCATCTACAACTCGACGCTTCAGATTCCGCTCATCCTGAAGATTCCGGGCCTCCCGCCGCGCGTGGTGGAGGAAGAAGTTTCGCTGGTGGACGTGCTGCCCACGCTGCTCCAGGCGCTCAAGCTGCCGGTTCCATCGAGCGTTCAGGGACGCAGCCTGATGTCGGCGATGCTGGGGCGGCCGGGCGGCGCGTCTTCGAACCTCTACGCGGAAAGCTACCTGCCCCTGCTGCATTTCCACTGGAGCCAGTTGCGCGCGCTCCAGTCGCGCGGCTGGAAGTTTATCGAAGCGCCGAAGCCCGAACTCTACGACCTTCGCAACGATCCAGGCGAACGGAAAAACCTGTTCGATTCGCAGCGGGCGCGGGCCAACGAGATGCGCGAGCGCCTGCACGGCCTGATGCGCCGCTTCACGCCCGCCGCGGGGCCCGAGCCCGAAAAGGAGCTGACCGACCCGGCGCTCTACGAGCGCCTGCGCTCGCTGGGTTACGTCGCGGTTTCGGCGGGGACGTTCGCCGCGCCGTCGGGCGAACCTCTGCCCGACCCCAAAGACCGCATCCACATCTACGAGCTGGTCTCCGAAGCCATGGCGGACGGGCAGCGCGGCCGGCACCAGGAATCGCTGCGCAAGCTGCGCGAGGCGGCGAAAACCGAGCCCGAGTCGCTCACCATCAACTATCTGATGGCGCTCAACTATCACCGCATGCGCGACTTCCCGCGCGCCATCGAACACCTGCGCGCGGCGTTGAAAGTGAACCCCAACTTCTCGCTCGCGCTCTTTTACCTCGGCACCGCGCAGGTCGAAGTCGGCAATGTGGACGGCGCCGCCGAGTCTTTCGCGCGCGCGCTCGAACTCGACCCCACGCACTTCCTTGCGGCCTTTAATCTGGGAATCATCCATCTGAAAAGGAAAAATCTCGACGCGGCGCTGCGCGAGTTCCAGCGGACCGTCTCCATCAATCCGAATTACGCGCCGGGCCAGGCGGCCGTCGGCGAGGTTTACTGGCAACAGGGCAAGCCCGCCGAAGCCGCGAAGCAGTTCGAGCGCTCGCTCGAAATCGACCCGCGGTCGCGCCGCGCGCGCTACAGTCTGGGCCTCGCTTACCAGGCGCTGGGCCGCGCCGCCGACGCCGAGCGCGAGTTCAACCGGGCCAAATCACCGTGACGCGATTCCGCGCGACCGCCTCCGCCCTCGCTTCCCTGCTGCTCGCCGCGTGCAGCGGAGGTCCGGGCACCGAGGCCGCCGGCAACCCCGCCGCGCCTGTCGTGCTGATTACCGTGGATACGCTGCGCGCCGACCGCCTGGGCAGCTACGGCGCGCGCAACGTCGCAACGCCCGCCATGGACGCGCTGGCGCGCGAGGGCTCGCGGTTCGAGTACGCGCTCGCGCAGGTGCCCATCACCCTGCCGTCGCACGCCGTCATCCTCTCCGGAACTTATCCGATGTACCACGGCGTGCGCGACTTCACGGGGACGGGCGTGCCGCCGAACGTCGGCCTGCTCGCCGAGGCGTTCGCGCGCCAGGGTTACCGCACCGCGGCGTTCGTCAGCGCCTTCGTCCTCGACCGGTCGTGGGGATTCGGGCGCGGGTTCGAGACCTACGACGACCACTTCGACGCGCGGCAGTTCGAGACCGAAAATCCCGGCAACATCCAGCGGCGCGCCGACGCGACGATCGACCGCTCGCTCGCCTGGCTCGAGGGGCACAGCGAGGGCGCGCAGGCGGCGCGGCCGTTTTTCCTCTGGGTCCACCTCTTCGACCCGCACAGCGACTACAACCCGCCCGAGCCGTTTAAGACCCGCTACGCGGGACGGCTCTACGACGGCGAGGTCGCTTACACGGACAGCCAGCTTGCGCGCCTGTTCGACGACTTGCGCGCGCGCGGCCTCTACGACCGCTCGCTCATCGTCCTCACCAGCGACCACGGCGAGTCGCTGGGCGAACACGGCGAGGACGAGCACGGATTTTTCCTCTACAACTCCACGCTGCACGTGCCGCTCATCATCAAGCCGCCGCGCGGGCGAGCCGCGCCGCGCGCGGTCGCGCAGCCCGTGGCCACGGTGGATATCGCGCCGACCGTTCTCGACCTGCTGGGCCTGCGCGACCCCCTCAGCCGGCAGTTTCAGGGCGCAAGCCTCGCTTCGCTCGTGCTGGGCCGTCCCGCGGCCGCCGAGCGGCCCGTTTACGGCGAGACGTTTTACCCGCACAATTCCTTCGGCTGGGCGCCACTTCGCTCCTTGACGACGCGGCGGTATCACTACATCGAGGCGCCGAAACCGGAACTCTACGACGTGCGCGCCGATGTTGCACAGATGACGAATCTCTATTCGCAGCGTCGAGCGGAAGCGCACGCGCTGCGCGAACAATTGCGGGAAATCGAGCGTCGGTACCCGGCAAAGGTGACCGTTGAAAAGCCTTCCCTTGCGCCAGAGACGCTCGAGAAACTGAAATCGCTGGGCTATCTTGCCTATTCGGCGCCCGCGCGCGCCACCGATTACGCTTCGCTCCCCGATCCCAAGGACCGCTTGAAGGTGTTCAAGGCCATCCTGCGCGCCACGGACCTCGCCGCCGCCGGCCGGCTCGACGCCTCGAACGCGGCGCTGCGTTCCGTCGCCGCCGAGGAGCCGAACCTCTATCTGATTCCCTTCATGCTGGCCGAAAACGCTTCGAAGGCGCGGCGCTGGCCGGAAGCCGAGAAGCACTTCCTCGCCTGCCTGAAACTCAGCCCATCGTTCCAGCAGGCGATGATGGGTATGGCGCGGGTCCAGATCGCGCAGGGCAAAGGCGCTGACGCGCGCCCGTGGCTGGAACTGGCGCTGCGGGAGAATCCGCAAAACTTTCTCGCGCACCACGGGTTGGGACTTGCGGCGCGGATGGAGAGGAAGAACGAGGAAGCGCACCGGCACTTTGCGAAGGCGGCGGAGTTGAAACCCAACTACGCGCCCGCGCAGCAGGAACTCGGAATGGTTCTGGTTGACTTGCAGCGCTATTCCGAGGCCTTGCCGCCCTTGCGCCGCGCGGCGGAAGTGGGGCCGGAAAACGCCGTGCTTTCAAACTACCTCGGTATCGCGCACGCCAATTCCGGCCGATTGCCGGAGGCCGTGAAGTTCTACCGGCGCGCGCTCGAGCTCAACCGCGAGTACGCCGCGGCGCGGCTGAACCTGGCGTTCGCGCTGCTCCAGACCGGCGACCGCAATGGCGCCAGGAGCGAGTTTCAGACCCTCTGCCGCCAGTCCCCCGCCTTTTGCCAACAGTACCGCAGCCGATTTGAGTAACTGTAGCGGCGGTGTCCTCACCGCCGAAAACGGCGGTCAGAGACCGCCGCTACAGAAAACAAGAAGGGGGACGATGGCTCGTCCCCCTTGATGTTTCCTTCCGGAGTTCGACTAGAACTGAAGCCTCAACCCGAACTGAATAACTCGCGGGTCGAAGGCCTCAGTGGCGATTCCGAACACGCCCGAGTCCATTCGAGCGATGGGCGGAAGGAGATTGACGCGATTGAACACGTTGTAGAACTCGGCCCGGAACTGGAGATCGGTAGTCTCCCCCCGCAGCGGGATGGTCTTGAAGAGCGAGAAATCCACCTGGAACTGGTCCGGGCCGCGGTACGTGTTCCGCCCCAGATTCCCATTCGTTCCAGAGGCTGGAGTGGGAACCAGGCTGAAGAGCGACTGCATAAGCGACCCGCCATCCGGCCCGGATCCCAGCAGGAAGTCGCCGTTCCGGAAGGGATAGCTGTTTCCGAAGACCGGCGTATCCGGCCGGTCGTTCCGGAAGCCGTCGCCGTTGAAGTCGCGACGGGCGCCCAAGGTGAAGGGGAACCCGGACTGGTAGCTGACCAGATAATTCGTCTGCCAACCGCCGAAGATTTTCCCCGCCACACCGTGCTGCTCCTTGAGCCAGGGCAGCTCCCACACAATCGAAGAGGTGAGGCGCTGCCGGATGTCGAAAGAGGCATTTCCGTATTCAAGTCTCAAGTTATTTGGATCAAGCGAGTAACCGGAAGCCCCGAAACCGTTGAACTCGGTGGCTGCCGCACTGGTCGTCAGGGCGTGCCACGTGGAGCGATAGTCCAGCCAGTGCGCCCAAGTATAGGCCGTCGTAAAGGCCAGCCCACGATGCATCCGCCGGATGAACTGCACCTGCAAGGCGTTGTAGTTCGACGTCACACTGTTCTTCCAGGTGCGCATGACGCCGAAGCAGGGGTTCAGCAAGGGGGTGGTGGCCGGCGGCGCCGCGGAGTCACAAGGGTTGGCGATAGGACCGCGAGCCCGTCCGTTAACGACACGGTTCGGGTTCTCCGCCCAGTAGAGCTTCTTTCCGAACGTTCCCACCCAATTGACTTCCAGGACGGTGTTCGGGAAAAGCTCGTGCTGGATCCCAAGGAAGCCGTTCTCAACGTAAGGACTCCGGAGCCCGTCGGGATCCGGGATTCCCGTCAGGAACGCCAGGTTGGGATTGCTCGGCAGCCAACCCATGATGTTGCCCGCAAATCCCAGCCCTTCAGGCCCCTGGCCCGCGTTGGCCGGGGCACCCGTATGAGTTACCGTAGCCCCGGAAGGTGTACCGTCCACATTCGTGGGGCCATAAGTTGGCAATCCCGGAAAACCAAAGATCGGCATCGCGATGTTGAAGGAGTAGAAGGGGAGATTCCATCGCGAATTGGAGAGCGAGTTCCAGAATGTCGTCTGGTAGAAGACAGCGATCCCGCCGCGAATCGAGGTCTTCCCTGTCCCAAACGGATCCCAAGCGAACCCGAAGCGGGGCGAGAAGTTGTTCTTGTCAGGAGCAAACAACTCGTCGGCCACAGCGAATCCGCCTGTGGGAGCATTTCCCACCGCGGAGGGCGGCTCGACGCAGTTACCACCCACCTGCGCAGCGCAGTTGACGGCTGCCAAGCCTCCGGAGGGAATGATGAAACGCGTCATCGCCCCGTATTTCTCCACGTGGGGACTGTAGAAATCCCACCGCAGGCCGAGGTTAAAGGTGAGATTCTTGGTGACCTTCCAGTCGTCCTGCACGAAGAAGCCCAACTCGTAGTTCCGCCACGCCCGGATGTTCGTATCAATGTGGGCGGAGCCGCCCGTTACCAGTTCGGGGTTCACCCCTGCAGCCTGGACGTACGGAAGGTCCGCGGCGAAGTACAGGTAGTCAAAGAAGTAGTAGCTCGGTCGGCCGACGTTGAATTCGCTGTTCTCCTGGTTGCGCCGGAATTCGCCGCCGAATTTCAGGGAGTGCTTCCCCCTCACCGTAGCGACCATGTCGGAGAAGTGGAAGACGTTTTCGGTAAAGAACTGCGGATAGCCGTTATAGGCCCCGAAGCCCGTCTCCCCAAAGTCAAAGCTGATTTGCGGGACTCCGAACTGCGAGGGGTCCGGGATGTTGCTGATCCGGTTCCGCGTGTAGCCGGCGCGGAATTCATTCACCGTGGCTGGCGAAATATTGTAAACAATCCCGGCGGCGGCGTTCGGGAAGCGGAAATCGCCCGGAACCGTGAAGCCACGGAACTGCGAGTCGAGCAAAGTAACATTCGGGTCGTCATAGAACAGGTCGAGATAGCGGGCGAAGATGCGCGTCTTTTCCCCCTGGTAATCGCCCCGAATGGTGAACATGTCGCCGTTGTAGAAGACACCAGACGTTCGTGTGGCGGCGTTTGCCCGGATCAGACCTTTCACGAAGCCGTCGCGCGGAAATGCCCCGTCGGTAATGCCGGGAGAAACCAGCCCCGCGCACGCCGGATTGGACGCGATGTCAGCCTGGATCGCCGCGTGTTCGGCAGCGTCCACGCCCAGGATAGCGGCAAACCGATTCGCGGTCGCCTGAGCGTCCCCCCAGTTCGGACCACCGGAGAATGCCGCGTCACCAATCCCTAGGTTCGTCAGGAGAAAGCAGGGGCTGGTGTAGGCCAGGAACGGGTTGCCCCCCGGAAGGTCTTCCGGCGCAAAGCCGATGTCATTGAACAGAGTGCCCTCGACCATTTCCTGAAGGGTGGTAAAGCCCTCCGTAGGTGTGCCCGGGAACGGAAACTGGTTGTAGAGATAAGCCGCGACCGAACCCGGCAACGCATTGCGTACGGCTGCGGCCCACCCCGGCGTTTCAACTTCGATTAACTTGGGAGCCTCGGTTCGGAACCGCTGGCCTTCGTATCCGCCGAAGAAGAACAGCCTCTCCTTCTTGATGGGGCCGCCAATCGTGGCGCCGAACTGATTCTGGCGCCAGAGCTGCCTCTGATCGTCGAAGAAGTTC
>CAZKXX010000025.1:0-6543 GCA_964556705.1 uncultured Acidobacteriota bacterium | reverse complement strand
CGCGTTGAGCTTGTCGTTGCGGAGGTACTCATAGGCGGAACCGTGAAACTCGTTTGTCCCTGACTTGATGCTGACGTCGGTGACGGAGCCGGCGCTGTTCCCGTACTCCGCCGAGTAATTGTTCGTCATGATGCGGAATTCCTGGACGAAGTCGGGCGAAGGCTGGGCGTTGGAACCACCGCTCAAGCCTTTGTTCGCCACCCCATCGATGAGGAACCCATTGAAGTTGGCGCGCGTCCCGTTGACGTTCGTTTGGCTTCCGCCGTTGTCGGTCTCCAGATTGATACCGGTCGAGTTGATCGCGCCCGGAGCCAGTTGCATGAGCTGGTAGATGTTGCGCCCGTTGAGCGGCATGTTCTGCACTTGCGTTCCACTCACCAGCGCCGACAGCCGCCCTTCTTCGGTGTTGACGAGCGGCGCCGCCGCTTCCACGGTCACCACCTGGGCCTCCGTGCCCAGTTCCATGGCCACGTCAATGCGCAGAATCTGGTTGACCGTCAGTTCCAAGTCGCGATGGACGTGGACTTTGAAGCCCCGGGCCTCCACGCGCACCGTGTATAAACCAGGAAGCAGAGCCGGCAAGCTGTAAACGCCGGAGTTGTTGGTCTTGAGACTGTAATCCACACCAGTCCGCTGGTTGGTGATGGTGACGCTCGCACCGGGAATCACGGCGCCCGTCGGGTCGGTCACCACGCCGGTGATCGCCGCCGATGAGCCTTGGCCGAACAAGGCCGTGGTTCCGAGAAGCAAGCAACAGACTGCAACTCCGAGGGCCCCAAGTATCGCCTTGCATCCGGGCCTAAACATTCGAAACCCCCTGCTGAGAGGATTGAATTTGAGCGAAAGAACAAGCGAAATAGATCTGAATAGCCGATAAAGCGAGGACAGAGAGAAGGTCATCCTTCGCATACATGCTGCGCTCGAAGCTACCCCAGGGGAAACTGCCCAAAATCACTGCGTATGATGAAAGATCCGCGCCTCCCGAATGAGGCACATGAAAGTGCGGGAAAATTACACCTACATTCCGTCCTTTGTCAAGCAAGTCTTTCGCCAACCCTCCGCACCGGGAAAGTATGCCATCCTATTGAAGAATCAAGTCTTCTGGCTTTTTGAACTCCGGCTCCAGCGAAGCCTCCATTATCTCATATCCAAATTTTCAGAAACTCGCGTTTTCCACAGCCCGAAAACCGAAATCATTCGAGTACCGCGTTACTGCTCGAAATTGAAACTTTTGCCGTCGAGCTCGGAGGCAGGCGACAAGCCAAGGAGGGAAAGAACGGTCGGGGCGATGTCCTGTAAGGAGTAGGGAGCCGAACCCTGGCCCACCACCTTCCGGTTGGTAAACAGGATCCCTGCCGTATCGCTGGGGTCGGAAGCGCAGTGGTCGCCGCTCCACTTCTTCATGTTGGCGACGACGATCCCCGCGGGCACAGCCCCCAGCGCAGTCTGCCACGAGGTGCGATAGCCGGAGCGGAAATTGACCTGAAGGTCAGCGGCCTTGTCCGTGTGGGCGCCGTGGAAGATTTCGCGGCCGAGGTAAGCCTTCTGCACAACGAGTTCGCCGGTGTCCGGGTCGCGGACAGCTTCGAGCTTTTCCTGGATCTCGCGCATGAGCCGGTCGGCTTCCTCGCCCGGCTCAACGATTCCGTCGCGTTCGCGCCCGCGCAGGTTGAGATAGATTTGTCCCAGGCCGAGCGCGTAGGCGCGCGTGCGGCTCCAGTGCGTGTTGGGGAAGAAACTTCCCTGCCCGAAGAGCTGGTCGAGGTTATAGAGCTGGTCTTCGGCGCCGGGCTGCTTCAGAGTCATATAGCCATTCTCGACGAGCCAGGTATTCGTGTTGAATCCCTTGCGCCAGGTGTGGAAGCCGTGGTCGGAGACGACGATGAGCGTCCCTCCGGGCTTCATGGCTCGTTCCACTTCGCCGACGATGCGGTCCATGCGCTCGTAGGTCTCGCGAATGGCGCTGCCATATTTCTCGGCGAGGTCGGGGTCGTAGCGCGGGTGTTCAGGGTCCATGAGTCGGAAGAACATGTGTGAGACGCTGTCGGTGGCCGTGAAGATGGAGACCAGCAGGCTGGGCGGGTCGCTGCGCAGCTCATCGACGGTGATCTTCCCCTGCTGCTCCATGGTGCGGAAGGTGTCTTCGAGGAAAACCGCTTCGTCAATCTTTTCCTCGTTCAGCGCCCAGGTATCGTGCCACCACCCGAGCGTCTTGAAGAGCCCGTGCCTGGAGACGAGTTCAGAAGCGTAACTGCCGGGTTGCGAAATCGGCAGGGGCGGGTCCCGCGGGTCGAGGTTGAGCGGCGACATGTAAACCCGCAGGTCCGGTGAAGCTTGCAGGCAATAGAAACGCGAAATGGCGCGCGCGGAAAGAAACGGCGTGATGCGGAACTTCGCCAGAAACCAGCCGCTCCATTGGCCTTCCGCAATCGTCTCCGTCCGCCCGGCAAAGTGAATCGTCACCGCATGACCTTCGGGCGAAACGGCGAAGCGGATGGGGAGTGAGAGACGCACAAAATCGTCACGCGTCGGATTGACAGGCCCCTCCACTTCCGCCGCCGCCTCGACTCCGTCCATCTCCAGCCGAACCAGTTTGCCGCCGAATTCGGTGTCGCCCACGTCCCACTGCGTCAGGTCCGTGCCGAAGTAGAAGAACGTTCCCCAGGTGGCGCGCAGGTCCGGCACGCTCAGTCCCGCCCAGAGCTTCCCTCCGGGAAGAGGCGTGGGTGGAAACTCCAGCGGCATGCGCAGGACCGTGGTCTTGTAGCCTGCCTCGGCCGCAGTCTTGTAAAACGGGACGCCGTGGCGCTGGTTGATCACCCGGGGTGGCTTGATGGGAATCAGTCCGAAAAGAAACCTGGGTTTTTCGCGCTCGACGAGCGCCAGCTCGGGAAGATAGTTCTGCGGGTCGCGGCGGAGAAAATCAAAGATGCCGGTCCCGCCCGGATTGAGCCCCGTAGCAAACGTGGCCCAGGCGACGGGCGATTCCGGCGGATTCGTAGTCCCCAGCGGAAGGAACGACCCTTTTTCGGCCAGCCGCGCGAGATGGGGCAGGCGGCCTTCCTTCATCCACTGCTCTGCCAAGTTCGGGTCGGCGCCGTCGAAACCCAGGACGACAACTTGCTTTTCAACCGGCCTCGAGGAAGGTCCCCCGCAACCGGCCAGCAGAGTAACCCCGGCCAGCAGGAGTGCGCCCGCGCGTAAACGAAGCGGCTGCTCGAAAAGGTCCATGAACATTCGAAGAATACATTTTAGAGGCCGGGTTCGCTCGCGTCGAGGGAAAACAGCGGACCGCGGTGGTCGAGGTGGGAGGACGCCCACCGCGGCGTCAACCGAAGCGGGAGAACGAGCGGTCGATGGTGAAGGACAGCGAAGACGTCGCGCGCTCGACGTAATCGGCCAGCGCGTCGCGGTAGAAACTGATGCTGCGGCCGCGCACTTCGGATTCCGGCGCCTGGGGTGACACCAGGTGATGCATTTCGTGGAGCAGCACGCTGAGCAGGCGCAGGCGGAATTGCAGAGAGCGGAACTCGTCCAGCCGCGTCCCCACGAGGAATCGCGTGTCGAGCGCCGTATCCGAAAGGGGCAACGGCTGCCAGTTCCGGACCCGCTCGTAGGCGATGTCCACTTCCCCCACGGGAACTCCCCCGAAGGCGTCGTGCGGCACGGCGAAGGGCTCTTCGGTGACGAGCACGTGGCGGTGACCCAGGCAGCCGCACACGTTCTTCCGCACAAGCTGGACGACGACGAGCCCGGGGACGCCCTCGAGGACCCCGCCGTAAAGCGCGCGAGCCCCGGCAGGAACCTGGCTCCAATCCTCTTCGACCGAACGGGCCAGCAAGCGGGCGAAGGGAGCGGCTCCGGACGGATGCGCCAGGACGAGGAGCGGTCCTTCGTCGTTCGGAAACTGCGTCAGCCGATACCGGCGCCGCCACAGCCATTCCCGCCAGCGGACGAGACGAGGCCGCGCGCGAAGATAGCGTTCAATGACCGGCGCCGCGACTTTGCTCCTCGCGTTCATGTCCTGATTTTAGCGCGCGCGGCAGGGGCGGTCAGGATAAATCGAGAAGGTCGTCGCGCCCCATGAGGAGGTCGGCCGACAAGGCGAGCGATGCGGCGAGGACGCGAGCCACCTGGGTCAGCCGGATGCGTCCCAGCTTTTTCCCCGGTGAAACGCCCGGACCGGCGACAAGGAAAGCGGCCTCGAGGCCCGGGCGCGTCGGCAGGTGGCCGTGCGTCCCGTGGTCCTTCTCCGACGGCCGGACCAGCGGGCCGTCGCGGCGGTCGGAAAAGTAGTAACCCGGCGCGGCATCCAGAATGAACTCGGCGTCGGGGTCGGCTTGGAGCGTTTCCAGCCGGTCGCGCCCCACCACTTCAGCCACCGCGCCGGACTGCTCGAGCTTCAGGACCGCCCTCTCGAGCGCGCGCCGTTCCGCGGCGTCCGGTTCCTCGAGCCAGTAAACCGCAAAAGAGCCTCCGGCGTGAATCGCTCCGAGCTTGCCGAGCGCGGTATGTCCAGGCCGGGTCGTTGGAAAGAGCCCCTCTTCGCAGAGCGCGACCAGCGGCGCGGCTTCCCGGTCAACCGGCACGAAGCCGTGATCGGAGAGCACGACAAATCGGACGGGCTCCTTTCCATTTGTCGCCTCTCGAATCCTGCCGATTTCCGCGTCCAGCCGCTCGACGGCGGCGAGAGATTCCGGCGAAAGCGGCCCCGTACGATGCGCGGCCTGGTCGAAGCTGACCAGGTGGACCATCAACAGGTCGGGCCGGTATTTTCTCCAGAGGTACCGCGCTGCTTCGGCGCGCAGCCCGTCCAGGGTGGCCGGATCTCGCGCGCGCTCGGGCTCGTTGAACAAGTGACTCGCCGTGCGCTTCAGCTCCGCCATCAATTCCGAAAACAGTCCGGGGGTTGAATGGCGCCCGATGACCTCCAGATGCCGGGCGAGGTCGGACGTCCCGGCATCCCAGATCTCCGGAATGTTGTGGTCAATCGGCGCGCCGGCGCTCACCGGCCAGGTGACGGCGGCGGTGCGCAATCCCGCGGCGCGCGTGGCGCTCCACAGCGCCGGAACGTGGATGGCCTGCGCGTGCCAATGCCAAGGTCGAGCCGGCTCGAAAGGGTCGAGCGAGGCGAGGTGGCTGTAAATTCCGTGTACGCGCGGCGCGACGCCCGTCACGAGCGTCGCGTGCGCGGGATAGGTTGTGGAGGGAAAGACGCTCTCAACAGCGTCCGCGCTCGCTCCCTCAGCCACAAGCCGAGTGAGGTTCGGGACCTTGAGGCCCAACTCGCCGGCGCGACGGTAGAGATCCGGCCGCAGGCCGTCCAGGCAGAGAACGACCAGCCGAGCGCTGACGAATTGGCGGTTGCGGTTCACGCTAGATTCAGTCAAGCACCGCGCGCCGCGGGTCTCGCAGACTCGTCAAAGCCCCGGCGACTCCGAGGTCTTGTGCTATCATAGCAGCGAACGAAAGGCGATGGGGTTCGCCTGAACCGCCCCGATGCATTGGGGATGATGACTCCTGGCCGCTGAGGGGCGTCCGGGAGTTTTTTGCTTCCTGCCGTCCCGGCGAGCGGAAAGCTGAATTCGTTTGAAGATTGTCCTTTTGCTCCTCTTCGGTGCCGCCGGGACTCTCGCCCGCTATGCCCTCCAGGGTCTCGTCCAGTTCCGCACGGGCCCTTTGTTTCCGTCCGGAACGCTCGTCGTCAACCTGCTGGGGTGTTTCTTCCTGGGACTCAGCGCCCAGTACTCTTTACACCACCTCACGATCTCCCCGGAATGGCGCACGGGAATTACCATCGGATTCTTCGGCGCCTTCACGACGTTTTCGACGTTCGGGTGGGAAAGCGTTCAATTGCTCGAAAGCGGAGAATGGATGCGCGCGGGAATTTACGTGGGCCTGAGCGTGCTGGGTGGATTGGTCAGCGTGATGGCGGGAATGCGGGTCGCGGATTGGCTGTAGGAGGCGGCATGGAACACCAGCGATTCGAAGGCGAACGCACGCTGATGAGAATCCACATCGGCGAATCCGACAAGTGGGAAGGCAAGCCGCTCTATCAGGCGATCATCGAACTTTTCCGGCGCGAAGGGTTCAGCGGCGTCACGGTCCTGCGCGGCGTGGGCGGTTACGGTTCAAAGAGCCGCTACCATACCGAAAAGATTCTCCGCCTTTCCCAGGACCTGCCGATCGTCGTCGAAGTCGTGGAAGACACGGAACGAATCGAATCCATTCTGCCTCGCCTGGACGAGATGATCGGGGGCGGGCTGGTCACCTTGGAAAAAGTCCGGGTTATCCTCTATCGCTCGAGCAAGTAGCGGCGCCGGCTACGCCGCCCTGCGGGCGACGAAAATCAGTTCGCCGGGCGCCTTGGCGCCGAAGGGGCTTTTGTCGAAGTCCGCGTAAAACTGCTCGACCTCGAATCCCGCCCGCGCCAGCAGGTGCTCCACCTCGAACCGGAAGAAATAACGGAACGTGAAGTGATGCACGAAGCGCTCGTCGTGCCCGTCGGGATGGTCCTGCTGCCCGCGGCGCTGGTGATGAAGC
>CAZKXX010000024.1:34165-41152 GCA_964556705.1 uncultured Acidobacteriota bacterium | reverse complement strand
GCTCGAACTCGAAGCGATCGACGGCGCGGGGTACCTGACCGCGCTCGCCAGCGGCGGAAAACTGGAAGGCCGCCGCGTCTGGCTCCGCGCGGGCTACCCCGGGATGTCTTCGACCGAGTTCGTGACGCTGGCCGCGCAGCAGATTGAAGCCGTTGCCGCGCTGCCGGACCTGACGGGCTTTGCGCTCCAGTGCCGCGACCTGAAGCGCAGCTCAAAGAAAAAAATCTTCGCGCGCGGCGACGACGGCTTCCCCATTTCGAGCGAGCACCCACGGACCCTCCTCGCCAACCCGCTCGACGTGGCGCTCGTCGTGCTCCAGAACGAGCTGGGGCTCGGCCAGGTGCCGTCGCAGCCGGAATCGGCGTGGAAGATTTTCGACCCGGCGGAGTGGGACGCCGCGGGCGAGGAAAATCCCACGCTGATTCGGCCCAACCCGCTTCTGGACGTGGAGGAATTCCTGCGCTGGCGCAACGGAGTCTTCGCCGGATACCTCTTCGAGTTCACGCTTTCGCAGCCGGTGGAAGCGAAGCAGTTTCTCGAGTACGAAATTTTCCGGCCCCTGGGAGGTTACTGGCAGGTGCTCGCGGACGGGCGGCTCTCGCCGCGCTTTTTCGTGCCGCCCCTCTCGCTCGGCGCCCCGGCCTCGTTCAACGAGCGCAACATCACGCTGCTGCCCGGTGTCGAGCGGCACCCCATCATCAATCAGGTGACGTACCGGATGGATTTTGACGGGACGCGCTTCGCGACCGAGCTGCTGTTTCTGGACGCGCCGTCGCTCGAGCAATATGGGCTCGCCGGACAGCACACCATCGAGTCAAAAGGAGTGAAACTCGCGCTCGGCGGCGCGGCGCTGGCGGGACGCGTGGCGACGCGCATCTTCCGTCGCTACTCGGGACTCGACCCGGTCACGAACGCGCCGAACGGCGGCGCCGCCATCGTGACCGCCTCCACGCATTACCTGACGCTCGCGACTGAAGTTTCTGACGCCGTTTATCTGACGCATGCACTTCTGCCGAATTTCGAAACGGGCCGCCACGGAGTGGCGAACCGCGTCCACGAGGTGATTGAGAAGCAGCCGGACTTCGACCGCGGGTCGCTGACCTACCGCCTGCTCGACGTGGGCTGGGTGGCGCAGAAACACACGGCGCGCATCGCGCCGCAGGGCACTCCCGCGTGGTCGCAGGCCTCGGCCGCCGAGCGGGCGCGTTACATGTTCGTCGCGAGCGACGCGACGGGAACGTATTCAGACGGGACGGCGGGAAAAACCATCTGGTGATCGGACTCTTCAGGGATTGGGTGAATGGGTGATCGGGTGATTCGGAATCCCGCTGATTTCCTGGCTGGGTCCATCGCCGGATCACGAAATCGCTGAATCGCTGAATCACAGAACGGAGAATTGGAACAATGGCTCAACTGACGTGGTCCACGATTCCCGGCGCGGTGGACCTTCCCGATTCCTCGCTGGCCGCCGACCAGCCCGTCACCGATTTCGCGCTGACGAAGATCTCGAACAACGCCAAGTTCGCCGCGGTGCGGCCCGAAGTGTTTTACGGCTGGTACAAGAACGGCGAGGTGGTGCAGTTACCGGTGAGCCCGGTGGACGGCTACCAGTATTCGCGGCAGGAGCTCGAGTACGAGGTGGCGGCGTTCTGCACGCGCTCGCCGGCGCCCGGCTCGCCGACCAACGGCGCGCTCGCGAAACCCGCGCGCGCCAACCTGAACGACGGGCCGGGCTCCCTCTTTCTGCTCGATTTCTGGGTGGAAGAGAGGACGGAGTCGAGTCCGGGACTCGTCCACTGCGTCGTGCACTACTGGACCGGCTCAACCGAAACGCCCACGAGCGGCGGGTTCGTGAAGGTGCGGACGATCGCGACGCGACTGTCCGGCTAGATTTCCGCTTTCGCGGGAATGACGCGACGGAAAGCGGTCATGCCCGCCAAGGCGGGCATCCACGAGGAAACCATGGCCATCGTACGAACCGTACTTCCCCGCAAGGGAATCATTCAGCCGAGGCACGGGGACAACTACGAAGCCGACCTCGACACGAACTGGCAGATTATTGACTCGCTGCTTCAGGACGCGGCGGACGTGCAGGCGGCGGTCACCGCCGCGGGCAGCGTCGAGACGTGGCTTGCGGACCGCGGAATTTCCGGCGTCGTTTCCGGGTTCGATCTTTCGACTTCGGCGACCCTCACGCCCGGGCTGACCGCCGGAGTGCTCTACGCGCAAGGGAAGCGGTACGCGCCCGGTTCGGCGCCGAACCCTGGCGCGGCGCCGGCGAACGAAACCAGCCACCTCTGGTACAACTCGGCCACGGGCTTCTATTACAACCTGACGGGCCAGGCCTCGGTGAGCGGCGATGCCTACCTCGGCGAGGTGACGACGAACGCGACGGCCGTCACGGGCGTCGTGCCGGCGACGAAACTTTACGGACAGGTCTCCGTCGCGCCCTCTGCGCCCGGAAATTTTTCAATCGCGCACCGGTTGGGCCGCGCACCCAAGAGCGTCCTGATTCAGATGACTTCAGGCGGCGCCATCTGGTTTCAGCCGTCCGCGTTGTTCGACGCAACGAATCTCTACCTGGTCGCTTCGGCCGCCGAAGTGACGGCGAAAATCACAATCTGGTGAGGTATCCGGTAATGAAGGACATTCGCAACCACGGGTCCACCATAAAGCTTCGAAGGCTTCTGGCGGGCGCCCTGCTCTTGGCCGCTCTCCCGGCGCGCGCGCAAATGCCGCCCGCCTCTCGCATGGCGAACTTGAATGACGCCGTGGTGTTCGCAAACGCTTTTCAGGGCGCAGACGCCGGCGCCAGGATTCAGGCGGCTCACGACGCGCTGCCGTCCGTCGGCGGCACCATCGATGCGCGCGGGCTGACGGGCGTGCAAACCGTCGGTGGCCTGACGCTGAGCAAGTCTGTCCGGCTTCTCCTCGGGGCCGCCACCTATAACCTGACCGGAACCATCAACGTGACCGCCCCGGCTGTGAGCATTGCGGGTCTGGGCCGTGCGACCGTCCTCGACGTCGTCTTTACTCCTCCGGTTGCGGCCATCGCGAGTCAGTCAGTGACCTTTCTGATCTTGGAAGACTTCGTCCTGCAACGATCCGGGACATTCTCGGGCTCTCTTCCCCGGCTGATCTACGGGAACAATACCAACCAGTTCCGGTTTCGCCGGCTCTCCCTGAGCGGCGGCGACGAGGCCGAAATCCTTCTCGACGACTTTTGGAATGGTGAGGTTCGCGATTGCGTAATGGACGGCAACGCGGGTCTGACCGCCGTCGGAATCAAAGCGCTGGGAAGCAGCGTCGCCTCCACGACGTTCTACGCGTATGGCAACGAGTTTAACGGTTACGATTCGGCGATCCTGTCGGAGAATACCTTCGGCATACGCGTCCTTGGAAATATATTCCTGAGGAATAACCGAGCTATGAAAATGACGGGCGGGGCAGGAGGC
Source organism: uncultured Acidobacteriota bacterium (assembly GCA_964556705.1). Classification (GTDB taxonomy): domain Bacteria; phylum Acidobacteriota; class Terriglobia; order UBA7540; family UBA7540; genus CAZKXX01. Next base: position 37,697 of record CAZKXX010000024.1, on the reverse strand, counting down.
ACGTTCGCCGAAAACTGGGTGGAGAGCGGAGGCGTCTCCGGCACTTTTGCCGTTGAAGTCGATCGCTTCGACGTTACCCGATTCTCCTATCACGGCAACTGGCTTTCCGGGGCCCCGACGCCCGGAGCAATCGTCAGCACCGCGGGCGAGACCCTTTCTCCGGATGACGAATTCGTTCTTCGAGGCGAGCTGGCTTTGGCACCTGCCGCGTGGCTGGGTGGATTCAAGCTCCAGGCACTGGGAATCTCGGGAGGCATTGCCCCTGCGTTCAGCGCACCTTCCGATTTCACGATTACCGGCCAGAGCGCAACTACGGACTTCGCGGCCCGCGGGGGCGACATCGTGCTGACGGGCGGGGAGGGCTCACTGGGACAGTCCCGCGGAATCGTCATCGCCAACAATCTGTACGCAGAGGAAGCCCGGAACGGAGACGTGGTGCTGACAGGGATCAACACCAGCCCCACAGGCAACGGCGGATGGATTGAGACCGCAGCTTCCGATCCCGCACATTACGCCCTCGCCGTGACGACGGGGGCCGCTCCCGCCGCCCTATACGTCCGGGCGGACGGGCGGGTCGGCATGGGAAACGGCAGTCCGACGCAGCGGTTGGATATTAACGGGTCGGCGACCGCCGCACTAAATACGGTCAGCTTTTCGGCAACGCCGACGTTCGACGCCACGCTCGGCAACACGCAGAAGATGACGCTCGGCGGGAATGTCACGAGTTCGACGCTCTCGAACGCCTCGGCCGGCCAGTGGCTTTATTTCATCATCTGCCAGGACGCGACGGGCGGGCGGACGTTCGTCTGGCCCTCGAACGTCAAGGGTGGAATGACGATCGGTTCGGCCGCCTCGACGTGCTCGGCCCAGGCGTTCATTTTCGACGGGAGCAACGCGTATGCGACTTCGGCAGGCGTCACCAACCAATAGTCCGTCTCCGCAACTTGTGGGCCTCCTCGTGCGCCTTCCGCATGCTATAGTGAGCGCCGGCAACGCCGCGATGGCTCCAATCTCCCATCCCGCTCCGCCCGCCGCCGTCGAGGCGCTCGCGGTCATCCCCGGCACGCGCTGGTACCATCTCAACGACCCGCATTCCCCCGTCCTCGACCAGGCCGCGGAGCATTTCGGCATCCATCCCCTGCAGGTGGAAGACTGCCGGCACCGCCGCCAGTTGGCGCGACTCGAAGAGCACGAAGGCTACAACTTCGTGGTCATCAAAGTCCTGGTGGAAAAGCCCTTGGGCGCGCGCGGCCACGCGGCCCGCGCCGAAGCGGAGCCCGGCGCGGACGCCGGCGCGAATTCCGATTCCGAGACGCTCTATCCCAGCCGGCCGCGGACCGCGTTCGAAGACTTCGACATCTTCATCGGCCCGGACTACGTCCTGACCGTGGACGAAGGGAACAGCGCGCTGGTTGAAACGGTGCGGCCGCGCGTGGCCGCGGAAGCCGTGCTGCGGACGCCGCAGCGCATCGCGCACGCCCTGCTCGACGCCGCGGTGGACCGCTACCTGCCCGCGCTCGACCGGCTGGGCGAAATCATCAACCGGCTCGAAGACCGCGTCATCCGCCGGCCGGCGCCCGAGACGCTGCGGGAAATTTTCAGGCTGAAGCGCGAGCTGCTGGAGTTCCGCCGCGCCGCCACCGCCATGCGCGAGGCCGTCAACGGATTGCTGCGTCAGTCCGACGCGCGCGCCCTCGCCGGTTCGAAGGCGGACCGCGAGCTGCGCGTCTATTACCGCGACGTTTACGACCACCTCGTGCGCGTCCTCGATTTCGTGGAAAGCTATCGCGACCTGCTGACCGGCGCGCTCGACGTTTATCTCTCCGCCGTCGCCAACCGCACCAACGAAGTGATGAAAATCCTCACCCTCTGGGGCACGATCGCCCTGCCGCTGCTCGTCCTGACGAGTCTCTACGGCATGAACGTGCCCCTGCCCTTCCAGGAAGACCCGCGCGCCCTGGCCGGCCTGGCGCTGGTGATGGTGATGACGACCGCACTCGTGGTTCTCTACTTCCGCCGCAAACGCTGGTTCTGAAACCGGCCCGCAATTCCGGGACACTTGCGTGACCTTGGCGGGCTTGTGGTATGCTGTGCCCGCTCCGCCGCCGGAAGCCCCGCATCCCCCTTCGCTGCGCGCGGCGGGAGGCTCGATCGAGCGAGGTCGCGTATGGCGAAAGCATCTCCCAAGGCGCCGCTGCGCCGCAGCGCGCGCGTCAACATCCGCATCCCGGTCATCCTCTCCGGCAAGCTGGCTGACGGCAGCCCTTTTCACGAAGAAGCCTCCGTCATCACGGTCAGCAAGTTCGGCGCGCGGGTGAAGACCGGCCTGGAACTCAGCGTGGGCGGCGAAGTCAAAGTCAAACCGAAAATGAAGAAAGACGCGGCCCTTTTCCGCGTGGTGTGGGTGGGCCGGCCGGGCTCGCCGCGCGAGGGCGAAATCGGCATCGAATACGCGGAGGTCTCGAACGTCCTCGGCGTGGCCTTCCCCGAATGAGGCTCCGGCAAGCCGCAGTGGGCATTACCTTTCCGATTACTCTTCCCGGCCTGTGCTCGCGTGCTAGAATCCCCGCGGTTTGGGCGCGGCGCCGGCGGCGCGATTGAACACGGCGCACGCCAATTCCACAAGAGGAATTCCGGCCCCTCTTCGCGCCGGATTCACGCAAGATGACAACTCTGCCCCAGCGCTGGCAGCGTGTGCGAGCCCGCGTGCCCGTGCGCGTGCGGGGAATGTCCGCCGAGCACCGCTTCTTCGACGAGACGACGGAGACGCGCGCCGTCGGCCCCGAGCACGCCGTCTTGTTCCTTCAGAATCTCGTCGATCTCGAGACGGACCTCCACGTCACCAGCGTTCACTCGGGCCTGGGCGGGACTTTTCGCGTTGTCTGGGTGAACAGCCTGCGGCGCGCGGGAGTGTACACGCTCGGGCTGGAACTGGCGGATGCGGAAGGCGAACTCTGGCAAGGGATCGAGGGTGAGCCGGAGGCGGCGGGCGAGTCCTTCGCCCTGGAGTGCAGCCGGTGCGGCGCGCAGGCCGAAGGAGCCATCGCCGAGGCGTCCGCCGAAGACGTCGACGCGGGCTTCCTGATCGCGCGCCCCTGCGAGAAATGCAAAGCGACCACAGCGTGGCAGCTGCCCGCCGCAACCCCGCTCGTGGACCAGTCCGGTGAAGCCGCCGACATGGCTGCGGCGCGAGCGGCCGACGCCGCGACGCAGGACCAGCGCCGCAAAGGGCGCGCGCCGATCAGCCTGCGCATCAAAATCATCCGCAAGAAATATGGCACGAGCCTTGAAGACGTCTGCGAAACGGTGAACGTTTCGCGCGGCGGCGCGTTGTTTCTCTCCTCGCAGATCTATGAGAAAGGAGAGGGTGTCGAAATCATTCTGCCCTACGAAGAAGGCGCCACCGACATCCCCGTCGCCGCGCGCGTGGTGCGGCGGGACGTGCAGGCGGGCAGCCAGCTCCACGCCGTGGCCATCCAGCTCGTCGAGCCCCGCACAGAGGACTGAAGGCCCGCGCACTCAGCTGCCCGTC
>CAZKXX010000024.1:21814-34155 GCA_964556705.1 uncultured Acidobacteriota bacterium | reverse complement strand
CTGGTCGTTCAATCCCCAGTCGTAATCCAGAAATTCGATCTTCGGGTTGGAGAGCCGTTCGAGCGCCCGGCGGCGTTCCGGCGTCAGGTAGCGTTTCAGGTACTCGACGAGCGCCGCGTCGTCGTTCGACGCGCGCTTCACGGTTTCCGTGAAATCGGACTTGTACCAGTCAAAGATTTTTGAAAGCGCCAGCCGGTTCCGAGCCGTGTCAATCACCACTTCGCGTTCGTTGTTCACAAAGGCGCGCGTCGCGGCGTCGAGCTGCTCTTCAAGTTTCTCCGGGCGATAGACCTCGCGCGCGAGCGGCGGGCAACTGATCGAGGCGCAGTTGATGGCGAAATGGATGCGCGGCTCGCGGAATTGCCCGCGCAGAATATCGTTCTCCAGACTTCGAAGCGTCATCTTCCGTCCGTCCACGCGCACGCGCTTGATAAAGAACGCGCCGTACGGAATGAGGCCGATGCGCGTGATGCTCGGAGTGGGATAGGCGTCAACAACCATGCGCAGGATCCAGACGTTGTAGGCGTTGATCCAGTAGGCGAGCCGCGACTCCCGCGTGGGGAAAAGTTTCGGCGCCGTGCCCGGACCGATTTTTTCGAACTGCTCGACCATGCGGTCGAGGCCGGCGCGGCTCTGCTTGAGCGCCGCGTAGTTGACGCGTCCCTGCTCGTCAACGTATTCGGCCAGCAGCCGCGCCAGCGGCTCGACGTCGAAGCCCTGCCCGCGCGCGTTTTCAGCGCCCGCGCTCGTGACCCCTGCCAGCGTGAAGACCAGCAACAGCGCGTGTTTCATCCTGTCCTTCAGGATGCTCACCGGACGCCGCGCGATTCAGACTTCCCGGCGGGGTTCAAACACCTGGCCCGCCCCGGGCTTGAACGGACGGCCCGTTCCGGTTTCGGCCGCCCGCCGATAAACATACGCCGCCACGGCCACATCCCACAGCGCGATGCCGCAGGATTTGAAAAGCGAAATCTCTTCGGCGGAGCGGCGGCCTGGATGCCCGCCGCCGACAATCTGATGCAGTTCGACGACGTCCTCCCAGCGCTTCCCCGCGGCCGCGAGTCCGTGGATGAGGTCTCCGGCTTCCTCGCGCGCCTGCTCGGCCGAGTCCACGGTAATGGGAGCGGCGAGTTTGAAGACCGCGTCGTCCAGCTCGCGTCGGTTCGCCATGTTGGCGCCGATGGCGTTGACGTGCGCGCCGGGCGCGAGCCATTCGCCGCGAAGCACCGGCTCGCGGGCCGTGGTGGCGGTCACGACAATTTCCGCCCCGCACGCCGCGCCTTCAGCGCTCGACGCAGGCTCGACGGCAACACCCAGCCGCTCGGACATCTCACGCGCGAATTGCCGCCGCCGTGTTTCGTCGCGGCCGAAGACGCGGACGGCGGAAAGTTTCCGCGCGCGCGCCACGGCTTCGAGCTGCGTGCGCGCCTGCCGGCCCGTGCCGATCAGGCCGACTTGCGAGGCGTCCTGCCGCGCCAGGTATTTCGTCGCCACGCCGCTCGCCGCGCCCGTGCGGATTCGCCCCAGCTGGTCCGCTTCGATGAACGCCGCGAGTTCTCCGCTCGTGGCGTCGAAGAGGAGCACGACGAACCGCCACGCCTGCGCCGTAATCGTGTAGATCTTCATCCCCAGGAAACCTTCACCGGGCAGCGCGGCCGCCATGTAATGCAGCGAAAGGTTGGGAAGGAAAATTCTCCTGCGCGGTTGATTGGTGCCCTCTCCGCGATGCTGCGCGACAAAACTTGCTTCGACGCGCGCGAGCGCCGCGTCCATGGGCAGAAGTTTCAGCACGTCGGATTCAGTTAAATACAGGGCCATGGATAGTCCGAAGTCCGGGGTCCGAGGTCCGAAGTCCGGAGTCGCTCAGTCCAGAGTCGATTAGTCCGGAGTCGGTCAGTCAGGAGTCAGTTCGGGGACACTCCTTTTGTTCCTGGATTCGTCCGAGTCCGCGGGGTGCTCCTGCGAAAATAGGAAGTCAGCCCGCCAATCATGGTCGCCACCTCATCTGTCTGCGCGTAGAGTCGCTGAAAGTCTGCCGGGGAAAGGTAACCAACATCTCGCGCCACGTAAAGGAGCGACTGGACCTCGATCGAAGAGGCCCGCGCCATGTCCAGAAAGCGCGCAAATTCACGGTCTCCGCCCCGCGCGAAACCTTCAGCGATATTCGTCATGGCGGACACAGCCGCTCGGCAGATCTGCTCTCGCAATCCGGAGTCTCGTCGAAATGGATCGGTCCGACTGCTTCGGTATATTTCGCGAACCATTTCCCGGGCCTTCTGCCAGGCTTTGATATCCTCTAACTTCTTAATCGTCGCCATAGTTTCCTCTCTCCTGTGCCGATCACAACTGAACAACTCTGGACAAGCTCACTCCGGACTAACGGACTTCGCACCGGGCGACGCGTAGTTTCGTTCACGCATGGCCGACTTTCAAGCAATCAACCGCGCCGATCGTGGCCCCTCGATGCAGACCGGGACTGCTTGACTCCGGACTGTCCGACTGGTTCTTACGGATGCGGAATTCCCAGGGCTTCGGCGAAGCGGTCGCGAGCGCGGTCGAGCCTTTCCGCAATCGCCCGGCGGCGGGCACGAAGGAGGGGGGTGGCAAAGGACAGGCGGGCGGAGAGGACGAGAAGTTTTGTGCGGTGGCGCAGCAGCCAGACGTATCGCCAAAGGTACGCCCCGGAAAGAGGCAGCGCCACGGCGTAATAGCCGGCCGCGGCCCGGCCGAAGAGGTGAGACACGACGAGGATTTGCGCGGCGTAGAACACCAGAACGGTGCCGGCGCGCTTGGCCCAGCGAACCGCGTCCTCACCGCCTTCCTCGCGATTCAACAGGCCGGCCAGGTGAAGAGCGATTCCGGCGAGCAGATGGTTCGCCAAACCGAACAGCGCGGCAAGGAAACCGAGGAGGGTCTCCGCGGCGGCAAGCGCGCGAGCCGGGAAGGAATGGAGCCAGCCGGCCGCTTCGGCCTGGAAACGCGCCAGCGACCAGCGCTGCCGTTCGCTCCGGTAGCCATCCAGCTCGTGCCGCAAGGCCACCAGTTCGGCGGGGTCGGAAGTGTTGGCCTCCGCCATCCACTGACCAACGAGTCCGCTGAGTTCGAACTCGTCGAGCGTCCGAACGCGCGCCGGCTGGCCGGCCCACTCGTCGCGCAGGTTGTCCCTCAAAACTTCTTCGAGCTCGGTCGCGAACCGCTCGAGGTCCTCCGTGGGAAGCGCGAAGGCGTTCTGCGCGAGGCTTTGACGGAGGGCGCGCCCGAAGGCTTCGGCGCGGTGCGCGCGGTCGCCCTGCGGGGCCCGCTCGCGTGCCCTGAGCGGACTGCTGAGATGGACCAGGACTTCGCGCAGGCCGAGCGAAGCGGGCGGAACAAAAAGGTGCGCGGGAATCACGGAAACGTTCAACATCGCGCGCGAGGACGACTCCGCCTCCAGCGCAAGCTCCACGGCGCGAGAGCCCGGCGATCCGGTCGAATCCACCGCAGCGGATTCCTCGAAAACGAAGACGACGTCGCCCGCGGCGAGCGCCTCGAGCGCGGGTTCGAGCCAGGGACGGCCCGGCCCGCGCGCGATCTGGCCGAGCGCGCGCAGCCAGAACGCGCGCCACGGGCTGCTCGCCTCGGTCTCGGCGATGACGCAGCGCACGCGGCGCTCGAAGCCCGCGACCATCAATAAGGCGTCCTCAAAACGCGCCGCGCGGCCGACGGCCACGATGGCCGGGCCCGGCTCAACGAGCGCCCCCGGCCCCAGCACGCGAATCTTCCCGAACCGCCGCCCGAGCGCGAGCCGCGCCAGGGCGCGAAACAGGCGATAACCGAGCGGCGCCGACCTTTCTTCAAACGGCATGATCGAGACTAGTTTCCTTTACACCGTGGAGTTCGCTAGCGGCCCGCGCCGCGTCGCGCCGTCGGGCGTTCGGGAAGCTCTTCGCTCTCCCACCCTTCCACCGTCCCCAGCGGGCGCACGATGGTATCGAACATCGCGTAAACCTTCTGGTACTTCCGCCCGCCGGCGTCCGTCAGCCGCAATCGAAAGTGAGGGCGCCCGTCGCGCTCGCGGATGCGAAGCGGAAAGTACCCGTGCAGGTTGCTCTCCACGTAGGCCGTCGCGTATCGCTTCCGCTGTTTCCACCAGGTCAAGACGCGGATGCGGTTGAAGTCAATCTCCTGCGCGCCCACGCGTTCGGCGACAAGATACTGCGGCACCTGGTTCCCTTCGTCCTCGACGCGGCTGACGACCAGCCACGCGACGATGTTCGTGCCCACCGCGTACATCGAAATCTCCTCCGGGATCTCCAGCCGCACGGCGCGGCCGAGGAGCCATCCGGCGTCGGTTTCCGTGCGGACCAGATACCACACTTCGGGGGCCGGAGTCCGCGCCTCGCCGGGTTCGGCTTGCTCGGCTGTGCGCTCCACCACTTGCCGATCGAAGACTTCGACAGGCGTGTAAGGCGCGAGCTGCGTCAGGACGGGCGCGTCGCGTGAAGGTTCGAAACGCACATTGATGGTGGTGATGGTGCGGCCGGACGCCTGCGGCAGTTCGCGCTGCAATTCGATGAAGAGCCTGCGTCCCTGCTCGTAGGTTTCCGCGTCGAGCAGCGCGCCCTGGTCGAGCCAGCCGCGACGCCCGTCGGCGAGCCGCACCTGCGCCCAGTTCCACTGGCGCTCGAGCACCATCACGCGGTCGCCGCGCTTCGCTTCCGCCACCCGAACGCGCACGGCCGCGGGCGTGTTCATCAACTGGACTTTTTCCGAAAGAATGTAGGCGGGTTCGGCCGCCGATTCGCTCAAAGTCTTCGAGCGGTAGTACCAGAGGCCGGCGCCGGCCGTCACGATAAGGAAAAACGCCAGAAGAAACTTCACCCCTTTGGACCCACCCATTGCGATTCTCGCCGCTCGTTTCGCCGCAGGCCGTCACTCATTGCCGAAGGAAATCCCGATGGCGCGCGCTGCGTCCACCATCTGGGCGTCCGGCGGAACGGTCTTGAGCCGCCCCACGGCTTCGTCCAGCGTGCAACTGGAAATCGTATCACCCTTCAGGCACACCATGCGGCCGAACTGTCTGTTGACGACGAGTTCGACCGCGGCCACGCCCAGGCGCGTCGAGAGGATGCGGTCGAACGGGCTCGGCGTGCCGCCGCGCTGCAGGTGGCCGAGCACCGTGACGCGCACTTCCTGGTGAATCTCACGGCCGATGAGCGCGCCCGCGAGGTTGCCGATCGTCATCTTCTCCGAGAGGTCGGGATCGGCGCGGTGCTTCCGCCACACCGGGTCGGTTTCGGATAGTCGCGCGCCTTCGGCGATGACGATGACGCTGAATTTGCTTCCCGAAGCGCGGCGCGCCGCCAGCCGCGCGCAGACCTTTTCGATCCCGAAAGGAATTTCCGGAATCAGGATGACGTCCGCGCCGCCCGCGATTCCCGCCTGAAGCGCAATCCATCCCGCGTCGCGGCCCATCACCTCGATCAGCATCACGCGGCCATGACTCTCCGCTGTCGTATGGAGTTTATCGAGAGCTTCGGTGGCAGTCTGAAGGGCGGTGTCAAAACCAAAGGTCAAATCGGTGGCGGAAAGATCGTTGTCAATCGTTTTCGGCACGCCGACGAGCGGCACGCCGAGCCGGTGGAATTGGCGCGCGATGGAAAGCGTTCCGTCGCCGCCGACGACGACCAGCGCTTCGAGTTCCGCTTTCTTCATGTTTTCGATGACGCGCTGCGAGTAGTCTTCGAAAACGATTTTTCCGTCCATGACCCTGCGGTACTTGAACGGATTGCCGCGGTTCGTGGTGCCCAAAATCGTTCCGCCGCGTGGCAAGATGCCTCGAATCTGCCCCGGGCCGAGCTCCTTCGACTTCTCAGGCCAGATGAGGCCGTCGAAACCGTCGAAGATGCCGATCACTTTTCCGCCGTAACGCAGATACGTCGTGCGCACCACGGCGCGCGTGACGGCGTTCAGTCCCGGACAGTCGCCCCCGCCGTTCAACAGTCCGATTTTCCCGAGCTGGCCCATCGGGCGTCCTCCTCCGCCGGAAATCAGTTGCCGTGCCTGAATCGCCGCAATCTTGGAATGACCTTGACGCGCATTCTACACTATCTGCGGCGCGCGCGGCGTTTCCATCGCTTGCCTCGCGGAGGGCGTCACGAAAATCGAACGCTTCTTCATCAACGGGCGCGCGGGCCGGCTCGAGGCGCTGCTCGAGCACGACCCCGACGCGCAGCCGCGGCTCGCCGCGCTCGTCTGCCACCCGCATCCCGTGTACGGCGGCACGATGCACAACAAGGTGGTCTATCGCGCCGCCAAGGCCGCGCTCCAGGCGAACGTTCCTACGCTGCGCTTCAATTTCCGCGGCGTGCACAAGAGCGAAGGCGAATTTGACGAAGCCCGCGGCGAGCAGGACGACGTGCGCGCCGCACTCGATGAGCTTGAAGGTCGCTACCCGAAAACTTCGATCTGTCTGATGGGATTTTCTTTCGGCGCCGGCGTGGGACTCGCCGTCGGCGCCGCGGACGCGCGCGTCGCGGCCCTCGCCGGCCTGGGCGTTCCCACGCGCTCCATGGACTTCAATTTTCTGCGCGCCGCGCGCCAGCCGAAGCTCATCGTTCAGGGCACTCGCGACGAGCACGGCCCGCGCGCCCAGGTCCAGTCGCTCTTCGACTCGCTCGCCGAGCCCAAGCGGCTCGTCTGGGTCGAAGGCGCCGACCACTTTTTCACCGGCAAGCTCGACGAAGCGCAATCCGCCGTGCGCGATTTTGTGGAAGAATGGCTCCGCGCGAACGCTGCCGGCTGAGGAGGCGCTGATGGCCGAGGTCGAAGACGCCGAACGCGAACCGCTCTACTGCCCCGCCTGCCAGAGGGAAGTCGAAGACCCGCTCGTCTGCGGCGACTGCGCCGCCGTCATCTGCCGCCGCTGCGGAACGCCGCTTGAGAAGCTGGACGAGTTAGGAATCGGATGAAGCCAGTCCGAAGTGCGATGTCCTTAGTCGTTGGTCCTTAGTCCATGGTCCAGCTCAGAAATGGGTCGGTTTGAAACTGGTAATTGGCAAATGCTCGGGGCGGACGTTCCCTCTCCGTTTTTCGTTTTTCGGTTTTCGCTCTTCGAGTTTCGGATTTCGAACCTGCCCGCGCAAAACGCAAACACGGGCAGGATACCCGTGGTACGGCGCCTCCCAGCTTCCAATTTCCAGTTTCGAGTTTCGGCCGACCTCAGTACGCCGCCAGTTCGCGCGCCGCGCGCACGATCTCCGCGGGCTGCGGGAGGACCGCTTCTTCGAGCGCGGGATGGTAGGGCACGAAGACGTCTTTCGCGGCCACACGGCGAACGGGCGCGTCGAGCCATTCAAACAGCTCGTCGGCGATGCGCGCGGCGATTTCCGCGCCGTAGCCCCAAGAGAGGTTATCCTCATGAACCACCAGCGCGCGGCTCGTCTTCTTCACGGACGCCGAAATGAGGTCCCAGTCGTAGGGATTGAGCGAGCGCAGGTCGAGGATTTCGACTTCCAAGCCTTCCTCGGCGAGCGTTTTCGCCGCCTGCATCGAACGCACGACGAGCGAGCCGAAGGTGATGAGCGTGAGGTCGGCGCCTTCGCGCACCAGCTTGGCTTTGCCGAAGGGAATCATGTAATCGCGCCCGGGATAGGGGCTGCGGTTGTGCGTCTGTCGGTAGAGGTGCTTGGGCTCGAGGAAGAGAACGGGATCGTCCGAGCGGATGGCGGTGCGCAGCAGGCCGTTGGCGTCGAGCGCGGTTGAAGGCAGCACGACGCGCAATCCCGGCAGGTGCGTGAAAATCGATTCGCCCGACTGGCTGTGATAGATGGCGCCGCCGGCCAGATACCCGCCGATGGGCGCGCGAATCACCAGCGGGCACGACCAGGCGTTCGACGAGCGCCAGCGCAGATTGATGAGCTCGTCGCGAATCTGCATCATCGCCGGCCAGATGTAATCGAAGAACTGGATTTCGACCACGGGCTTCAGGCCGCGCGTCGCCATGCCGATGGCGCGGCCGACGATGGAGGCCTCGGCGATGGGCGAGTTGTAGCAGCGCGCCGTCGAGAACTCGCGCTGCAAGCCGTGCGTCACTTTGAAGACGCCGCCCTTGCCTTTCACTTTCGCCAGGTCTTCTTCGCGCGAGCAGTCGGCGACGTCCTCGCCGAAGACGACGACGCGCGGGTCGCGCGCCATCTCGTCCTTGAGGCAGGCGTTGATGAGGTCCACCATCGTCTTCGGCTCGCCGTGAAATTTCGGCGGATGATCGAACTGGTCCGACGTGGGGTCCACCGCCGGCGAGTAAACGTAAAGCATCACGCTTTCGGGCGGGGCCGGCGGGGCGGCGAGCGCCTGGTCGGCGGCTTCGCGGACTTCGCGGTCCACGGCCGACTCGATCTGCTTCAACTCCTTTTCCGTGGCGATCCCTTCCGAGAGCAGGTATTTCGACCAGCGCGCCAGCGGGTCGCACTCGGCCTCGCGCCGGCGCACCTCTTCCGGCTTATAGAGGCGTTCGTCGTCCGAAAGCGAGTGCGAGTACGGACGCACGACGTGCGCGTGGACGAGCGCCGGGCCCTCGCGCCGGCGGACGTATTCGACGGCCTTGCCCGCCGTCTCGTAACTCGCCAGGAAATCGGTGCCGTCCACTTCCTGAACGAAGAGGTTGGCGAAACCGGAAACTGCGCGCGAGATGCTGCCGCCCGCCGTCTGGAACTCCACCGGAACCGAAATCGCGTAGCCGTTGTCCTGGACGACGTAGAGCACGGGCAGCTTGCGCAGGCACGCCCAGTTGAGCGATTCCCAGAACTCCCCTTCGCTCGAGGCGCCGTCGCCGAAGGAGACGTAGGAGACTTCGTCGGCGTGGAAGTCCTGCGCGAGTTCCGCGGCTTCGCGCACGCGGGAGAAATACTGGCTGGCTTCCGCCGCGCCCACCGCGCGCAGGATCTGCGTGCCCGTGGGACTCGATTCGGAAACGATGTGCAGCTTCTTCGACGACCAGTGGGAAGGCATCTGGCGGCCGCCGGAGTTCGGATCGTCTTTGGCGCCCACCGAGCCGAGGAGCATCTCGAGCGGCGTCATGCCGATTTGCAGGCAGAACGCGCGGTCGCGATAGTAAGGATGGAACCAGTCGTAGCCCGGCTTCAGATGCATCGCCGCGGCCACGCCGATGGCTTCGTGTCCGACGCCGTTAATCTGGAAAAAGGCGCGGTTGAGCCGCTTAAGCTGGATTTCTTTGTCGTCCACCCGGCGCGAGAGATACATCGTGCGGTAGGCGCCGAGCAGGGCTTCCCGGGAAAGCTTCAGGGCTTTCAGCAGGTGCGTCGTCGTGGCCATCACGCCTCGCTGACATGGGATTGCGCTCGCTCCGGGTCCGTCGGGGCTCTGGGTTCCGACCCCGTCCGATTATTCAATCCCCGAAACGCGAAGTCAACCGGAACGGGAAGAAAGGTTACCGAATGGTCGGAAGTGCAGGCGTGAGGTGCGAGGAGTTAGCAGGGTGCTGAGAAATCGCCGAGGTTGTCATCCTGAGGAGGGCCGACGCTCTCGGTCGGCCCGACGAAGGATCTCGGCATTCCGCTGATTCTGAGATTCTTCTCCCCCGAGCTAAAGCGTCGGGGGATCAGAATGACACCGGTACAGCGTTTTTCAGCACTCTGTCGGGGGCTGGAAGGGTTGAGTCGTCGGTTCAGTGAGCCATTGAATCAATGGACCGATGATCCGATGGCCCGTTGTCCCGAAGATTCAGTGGCGCAGTTTCTCCGTCAGTTGGCGCAGGATGCGGTCGTACACCCGCGCCTGAAGGCCGTGGCGGATTTTGTGGCTGTGGTAGCGATCGTAGTTGGCCGGGTCGCGGCTGGCGCGGTGGGCTTTTTCCAGATTGGCCCGCGCCACCGCAAGCTGCGTCTCACTTTTCGGATAGCCGCGCTCGCGGAGCGCCTGGCGCGCCTTCCGGATGTTCTGACGCGCCGCGGCTCGCTGTTTTCGCGAATGCGGATAGCCGAGCTTTTGTAGCGCCAGCCGCGCTGCTCTGAGGCTGGCCCGCGCCGCTTCCTTCTGCCTCTCAGTTCGCGCATAGCCCTGCTGGCGCAACACGGCGTTGGCCCGCGCCAGATTCGCCAGCCGGGTCTTCCGCCGGGCCGGAGTGTCCGGCAGGCCGCGCTCGCGAATGGCCTGTTGCGCTCGCCGGATGTTCAGGCGCGCCGCCGCCCGCTGCTTTTCCGAATGCGGATAACCTTGCGCCCGCAGCGCCTCGCGCGCTTTGACCAGGTTCTGCCTGAACGCCCGGCGTTGCGCTCGGGTCGGACGGTAAGGCTGGCGCCGCCGGTAAGCGCGCTTCGCCCGCGCCGCGGGCAACGGAACGGGCGGGTCGAGAGGCGCAGGAAGCAGGGAAGCCGAGTCCAACATTATCCTAGCCTACTACATGAGGCTGACATTGTCAAGGCGCGAGGGGTCGCGCGGACCTCCGTTCTTGAGGTCCGCGGCGTTTTCCCGGAAGAACCCCGGACCTGCACCTCAGGTCCGCGGGGCTGGCGCAGACCCTCTGGGTCTGCGCTCGTTGCCTCCATTGCGCCTTCAGCGCGCAGACCTGAACCGCGAGGTCTGCGCCACCCGGCGGATAGGCATGTGCTCTAGTCGATGGACACGGCTGGCGCAGACCCTGCGGGTCTGCGATCATTTTGTGGAATCCGCCTCCGGCACGCAGACCTGGACGGAAAGGTCTGCGCCAGCCGGCGCTGCGGCTTGACCATTGATCGAGTGAGAATGCCCTCCGACCCGCGAACGCGCATTTGACCGCCATCGGCAAACCCGTGTAGCGCCGACCTGCGTGCTTCAGGTCCGCGGATTTTCCCGGGGCCATGCACACAAGCCGCGGACCTCAAAATCGGAGGTCCGCGCTACTTGCTTGCTGCGGAATTTCCCCTTGGGGCCGCAGGAGGGGCGTGCTATTATTAGCGAACAAAAAGCGAAAGGCCGGCGGAGGCAACGGGAATCAGGGGACGGGGATGGCGGAGCGAAGAAACAACCGGAGAATCGCAATCCCCGATGCCCGGCACGGCCTGACGGCTGAACGCTGATGCTGAGAACTGACGAATGATAACTGAAGACCGACAACCGAAGATTGAGGCGCACATGCATACGGAACCGCAAGCCCTCGCCACGGTCCGCTCCGCGCTCGAGGAATTGCAGCAGAAATTCAAAAGCTCCCCGGCGCGCGGCGGCGTGACCGCCATCAAACAGTTCCCTGCCCGGCCGGCGAGGCTCGAACCGTTTCCGGAATTTCTGCCGTCAAAACTCGTCGAAATCCTGCGCGCGCGCGGCATTGAAAATCTCTACTCGCATCAGGCCGAGGCGGTGCGGCTCGCCGCCGAGGGCCGCAACGTCGTCATCGTGACGCCGACGGCGTCCGGCAAAACGCTCTGCTACAACCTGCCCATCCTCTCCGCGCTGGTCGAGAATCCGGAAGCGCGCGCGCTGTATCTGTTCCCCACCAAGGCGCTTGCGCAGGACCAGCTCGCCGAACTCAACCGCTGGACGGAAAAACTCGGCGACGAAGTCCGCACCTTCACCTACGACGGCGATACGCCGCAGGACGCGCGCCGCGCCATCCGCGCGCGCGGGAACCTCGTCCTCACCAATCCCGACATGCTGCACACCGGCATCCTGCCGCACCACACGAAATGGGAGCGGCTATTTGAAAATCTCCGCTACATCGTGATTGACGAGCTGCACTATTACCGCGGCGTTTTCGGCAGCCATCTGGCGAACGTGCTGCGGCGGCTCAAGCGCATCGCGAGCTTCTACGGAAGCCGGCCGCAGTTCATCCTGACTTCCGCGACGATCGCCAATCCGGCCGAGCTCGCCGCGCGGCTGATCGAGCAGGACGTGACGCTGGTGGAGGAAAACGGCGCGCCGGCGGCCGAGAAATTTTTCGTCTTCTACAATCCGCCGGTCGTCAACCCGCAGCTCGGCATCCGGCGCTCGTATCTGAACGAAACGCGGCGGCTGGCGCGCACGTTTCTCGGCCGCGGCCTTCAGACGATTGTCTTCGCCAACAGCCGGCTGGCCACCGAAATCCTGGTGACGTATCTGAAAGAAGATTTCGCCCGCGCGCCCGCGCGGCCGGAGACGGTGCGCGGCTATCGCGGCGGGTATCTGCCGCTCGAACGGCGCGAAATCGAACGCGATTTGCGCGACGGGCGGTTGCTCGGCGTCGTGGCGACGAACGCGCTCGAACTGGGAATTGATATCGGCTCGCTCGACGTCGCGGTGCTCGCGGGCTACCCGGGCACCATCGCCTCGGCGTGGCAGCGCGCGGGCCGCGCCGGGCGCCGCCAGGGCACTTCCGCGGCGCTCCTCGTCGC
>CAZKXX010000024.1:0-21714 GCA_964556705.1 uncultured Acidobacteriota bacterium | reverse complement strand
AGCGCGCGGGCCGCGCCGGGCGCCGCCAGGGCACTTCCGCGGCGCTCCTCGTCGCTTCGAGCGCGCCGCTCGATCAGTTCATCGTGCAGAACCCCGACTACTTTTTCGGACGCTCACCCGAGCACGGCTATATCAATCCCGACAACCTCTTCATTCTCCTCAACCACCTGAAATGCGCGGCGTTCGAGCTGCCGCTCGGCGAAAACGAAAGGTTCGGCGCGCTCGACTTGAAAACGCTCTGCCGGCATCTGGAGGAGCTCGGCTTCCTGCACCACGCCGGCGACGCCTGGCACTGGACTTCGGAAAGTTATCCGGCAGACGCCATCAGCCTGCGGTCGGTCTCGTCGGATAACTTCGTCATCGTGGATACAACTGAGGAACGCCGCGTCATCGGCGAAGTGGACTTTACGAGCGCGCTGACGACCGTGCACGAAAAAGCCATCTACATGCAGGACGGGCAGCAATACCAGGTCGAAAAACTCGACTACGAAAACCGCAAAGCGTATGTCACGTCCTGCGCCGCGGATTATTTCACCGACGCGATCGATTACACGAGAATCAAGATTCTGGAAACTTTCGAGTCGGAAACCGCCGGGCCGGCGCGAAAGAGCCACGGCGAAGTCCAGGTGAACGGGCAGATCGTGGGGTTCAAGAAGATCAAGTTCCACACGATGGAAAACGTCGGCGCGGGCGAGCTGGCGCTGCCCGAGCAGGAAATGCACACGACGGCGTGGTGGCTCACGCTGCCGCGCGAGTTTCTGGAAGAATTCCCTTACGACCGCACGGAGCGGCTGTACGGCGTGAACGGGCTCGGAAACGCGCTGCACGCCATTGCCACGCTGCTCGTGATGTGCGACGCTCGCGACCTGGGCGTGGCAGTGGGGGAAAACGCCGTCAACGAAGAACTCGCGCTCGAAGCGCCCGTGCAGCCTGCCGCGCGCCGCCGCGCCGCGCGCACACAAATCTTTGAGCCGAACCTCTATCTTTACGACAAGTATCCGGGCGGCGTGGGCCTCAGTGAGCCGCTCTTTCGCCTGACCGCCGAATTGCTGCACAATACGCGGAGGCTGATTGCGAATTGTCCCTGCGCTTCGGGCTGCCCGTCGTGCGTGGGCCCGGCAGGCGAAATCGGAGAGAAAGGAAAGGAAGTGGCGCTGGCGATACTTGAAAAGCTGTCCGTTGTCGGTGGTCCGTAGTCCGTAGGCCGAGATTAGAATTCAGAATCCAGAATTCAGAAGAAGACCTCTGACACTTCGCGACGCCGGCGGTTAGGCTGTATCGCTTTTCGTTTTTCGAGTTTCGAGTATCCAATTTCCAGTTTGCATTTTCTGCAATTCCCGTGCGACTTGACGAACGACTGAAACTCCTGAAGAAGGCGTCGAAGCCGGCGGCGCAGGACGAGGCGCTCGGGCGCACGCTCGAATATCTTCGCCGGCTGGAGGAGCCGCGTGCCCCGCGAGGGCTCCCCGCGCAGCGCGCCCCGCGCGGCGTCGAGGAATCCGTCGAAGGGCGCGTCGAGTCGAATGCGTTCGGCGGATTTTTTCTGGCGCGACAGGCGCTGCCGTTCGGCCGGCCTTACGGCAAGCTGCGCATTTCCGATCTCGCCGCCTGCGACCTCGCGCCGCTCGACATACTGCTCGAGGGCCGCAGCCTCGGCACGGCGAGCGAAATCGTTTATCTCGACACCGAGACGACGGGCCTCGCCGGCGGCACGGGCACGCTGGCGTTTCTCATCGGGCTCGGCGCCGCGCAGGGCACGGAGTTCGTCGTGCGCCAGTTCTTTCTCCGCGATTACACGGACGAAAAAGCGGCGCTCGCCGCGCTCGCTGAAGCGCTCGCGCCCTATCGCTCGATCGTCACGTTCAACGGCAAGACGTTCGACCTGCCGCTGCTCGAAACGCGTTTCGCGCTGGCGCGGATGAAATCGCCGTTCGCCCGGCTGACCCACCTCGACCTGCTGCATCCCGCGCGGCGGCTCTGGAAGCTGCGCCTGGCGAGCTGCGAGCTGACGCATCTGGAGCGCGAGGTCCTCGGCATCGCGCGCGAGGGCGACGTGCCGGGCTCGGAAATTCCGCGGCTCTACTTCGATTACCTGCGCACGGGCAGCGCCGAGCACCTTCAGCCCGTCTTCTTCCACAACGCGCTGGATATCGTCACGCTCGCCGCGCTCACCGTCGAGATGGCGACGATTCTTTCCGGCCACCGCGCGCTCGATTCCAGCCTCGACCTGTTCAGCCTGAGCCGCATCTACGAACGCGCGCGCGTTGCGGAAAAATCTCTGGCGACGTGCGAACGCGCCATCGAAACGGGCCTGCCCCAGGCCGTCGAGACGCGGGCGCTGTGGCAGCTCGCCGCGCACCACAAACGCCGGCGCGAGCACGAGGCGGCGGTCGAGCTGTGGAAGCAGTTGGCGACGCGTGACGAAGTCCTGGCCCTGCGGGCGCTGGAAGAACTCGCCATCCACTTCGAGCATCGCGCGCGCGACGTCAGCGCGGCGCTCGATTACACGCGCGTGGCGATCGAGAAGATGGGAGGGAATCCGCGGAATTCCGCCGACTACCGGCGGCTGGCCCATCGTCTGGCGCGGCTGAGGAGGAAATCCGCCACTCTGAATTCAACTCCGGAAATCTGAGGCGAGTGGGAGCGAACCGCCGCCTTCATGCGGTCGAGCTGATTCGTCGTCTTCTTCTTCTTCGTCGTCCGCGGAAGGTCCCAGCGATTTGAAGACCACCGAACGCCGCTCCGGCATTTCTTCCCCGCTCTGGCCTCTCACAGTCACGATTTCGAGTTCACCGGCCAGGCGCAGGTAATCGGGCTCCCCGGGCTGCGCGCCCGCTCCGCGTTCGACGGTGCCCGAAAAACGATAGAACTTTCGATGGATCGTCGAGGTCTTGAACTCCACGCGGTCCTTCTTGCGCGTTCCTTCGACGATCGTGTAGCTGAGGATTGCGTCGGACATCGCGTCCTCGGGCTGGACGACGTCCACGAAACCCTTCAAGTTCCCTTCCTCCTCGAGAATCGCGAGCAAGTCGTCGGCGCCGAGGAATTCATATCGCCCCGTAATGTCGTCGATTTCTTCGCGCGCCTGCGCGGCTGTGGAGACGGGCGCGCAGAGCATTGTCGCGAGAACGATCGCGAAGAACCCTCGACACACCTGGCGCGGCGGCAGCCCCACGAATCGGCGTGCCGAGGGCATCGGGCGTTGAAATTCTACGCGTCGCTTCTTCATCGCATTCAGTCTAGACTTGCGCAGCGGAACGGGCAAGGGGGCATTTCGACTTCGTCACGCTGCATTTCCTCCGAAACCACGCGACGCGGGCTCCCCGCCGCCCTCCAATCGCCGTTAGCTGATTGATATCAAAGGAGATCGTCCGCGCCAAAGGCGAAAGGCCGGAAGGGCCAATCGCTTCTTGGGGCGAAATTCCCTTTGACTTCCGTAAAGGAAAGGATTAAAGAGAAAGGGACTGTAATAAGCGTTGAATTCTCAAATGTTGAGAAAAGCGTTTCTCGCCCGCGCCGAGTCATGCTGAACGAAGAGCGTCGCCGCTCCATTCTCCAGCTCGTGAACCGCGAAGGCCGCGTCCTGGTCAAGGACCTCTCGGAACAGTTCAACACTTCGCAGGTCACGATTCGCAAGGACCTGGAAATCCTGCACAGCCAGGGACTGGTTTACCGCACGCACGGCGGCGCGCTGCCGATGCAGACGGGCGCGCTGCTGGACCCGAGCCTGCGCGAAAAAGAGCGCCTGCACCGAAAAGAGAAGATGCGCATCGGCGAAGCCGCGGCGCGGCTGGTGAAGGAAGGCCAGTCGGTGCTGCTCGATTCCGGCTCGACAACCACGATGATCGCGCGCGCGCTGCGGGAATTCCGCAGCCTCTCGGTGATTACGAACGCCGTCAACATCGCCGCGGAACTGGCGGGGACGACGGTGGAGGTCATCCTCACGGGCGGCATCCTGCGCGAAAATTCTTTTTCGCTCGTCGGGCCGCTCGCGGAAGAGTCGCTGCGCAAGCTGAGCGCCGACATTCTCTTTCTGGGCGTGGACGGCATCGACATCAACTTCGGCCTGACGACGCCCAATATGCTGGAAGCCAAAGTCAACCGCGTGATGGTGGAGGTGGCGCGAAAGACGGTGGTGGTTTGCGACTCGAGCAAGTTCGGGCGGCGCAGCCTGTCGCTGATTGCGCCGATTTCGGCCGCCCACCACGCGATCACCGATTCGCGCATTTCCAAGTCCGACACCCGGGCGCTCGAAGAAAAAGGCATCGGGCTCACGCTCGTTTGACCCGATGAAATTCACGGCCGCTCCCCCCGAGGCGAGACGCCGACCGCGCACCCGTGACCGAGGAGAGGCATGAGTTCCACGCCCGGCCGCTTCGGTTTGGATGAAATCCTCTCGCAGCCCCGATGCTGGAAGGAATCGCTCGAGGCGCTCGCCTCGGGCGGAAAGCTGGCGGAGGTCGAGAAGCGGTTCTCCTCCAAATGCGACTGGCTGTTCGTGGGCTGCGGCTCGAGCTATTACGTGGCGCAGGCCGCCGCGGCCACCTGGATGTTTCTGACGCACTCGCCGGCCCGCGCGGTGCCCGCCTCCGACGTGCTGCTGTTTCCCGAACTCGTCATTCCCGGCGGAGCGTGCTGCCAGCCGGTGCTCATTTCGCGCTCCGGCCACACCTCGGAAGTCCTGAAAGTGGCCGAAGAGCTGGAGCGAAAACGGGACATCCGCACGCTGGCGATCAGTTGCGCCTCGCCGCAGCCGCTGGAGGAGATTGCCTCGGCGTGCCTGCACGTCCTGCCCGCCGATGAGCAGAGCACGGTGATGACGCGCTCGTTCACCTCCATGCTGCTGGGGCTTCAGCTCCTGGCGGCGCGGCGCGCGCAGGACGCGGCGTTCGCGGAAGGACTGCTTCGCCTGCCGGACTTGCTCGAGCCGCAGATCGAGTCCCTGCGTTGCCGCATCGAGAAGTTCGTGAACTCCACCGATTTTCCCTTTTACGCCTTTCTCGGCCAGGGGCCCTTCCAAGGCATCGCCAACGAAGGGATGCTCAAGGTGAAGGAGATGGGCTGCTCGTTCTCGCAATCGTTCCACACGCTGGAATTCCGTCACGGACCGAAAGCGATTGTCGCCGCGGACACGCTGACGATTTTTCTGCTTTCTGAAAGCGGCCGCCGGGCGGAGCGCGAAGTGCTCCAGGAGGTAAAATCGCTGGGTGGAACGACGCTCGTGGTGACCAACGAAGCCGACGCGGCCACGCGGCGGGACGCGGACCTGCTGATCGAACTGCGCCTCGACGTTCCGGAATTCGCGCGCCTCGCGCCCTACGCCGTGGTGGGGCAGTTGCTCGGCCTTTACACGGGGCTCAAGCGCGGGCTCGATCCGGACCGGCCGCGCCACTTGAGCCGCGTGGTGATGCTCGAAGACTCGAACGATTAGGCGGAGGAACGCGCGTGCCGGCCTACGACGTCACGGTGGCGGGCGAACTGAACCTCGACCTGATTCTCTCCGGTGTTCCTTCGGAACTCGAGCCGGAGCGCGAATTGCTCGCCGGCGGCCTCGCGCTGACGCTGGGAAGCTCTTCGGCGATCTTCGCGCACAACCTGGCGGCGCTGGGCAGTCGCGTCGGGTTTATTTCGCGCATCGGAACGGACCCGCTGGGCGCAATCGCGCTCGAGCGGCTGGCCGAAAGCGGCGCAGACGTTTCCCGCGTGCGCCGCGCCGCCGGCGCCGCCGGCACCGGGCTCACCGTCATCCTCCTGCGTTCCGGCGCCCGCAACATCCTGACTTATCCGGGAACGATGTTCGAGCTGTCGTTCGACGATCTCGACCTCGACTATCTGGCCTCGGCGCGCCATTTCCATCTTTCGTCGTTCTTTCTGCATCGCGCGCTGCGGCCGCGCGTCGTCGAACTGTTCGAAACGCTCAAGCGCCGCGGGTTGACGCTTTCGCTCGACACCAATGACGACCCCGACGACCGCTGGGACGGTGCACTCGAAAAAGTCCTCGGCCTCGTGGACGTGTTCCTGCCGAACGCGCGGGAAGCGACGAAGATTGCGCGCCGAACGGACCTCGACTCGGCCCTCGACTGGTTCGCGGAGCGCGTCCCGACGCTGGTGGTGAAGCTCGGCCCGCAAGGCGCCGTGGCCTGCCGCGACGGCCGGCGCGTCCGCGCGCCGGCGCTGCCCGTGGACGCCGTGGACCCGGTCGGAGCGGGCGACAGCTTCAACGCCGGATTCCTGCACCAGTTCGTGCGCGGCGCCGATCTGGAAACTTGTCTGGCGTTCGGCAATCTGGCAGGCGCGTATTCCACCACTCGGCCCGGAGGCACCGAAGCCTTCCGCGACCGCCGGCAACTGGCGGAATTTCTCAACCGGCACCGGGCGGGCGGCCGGAGCGCCACCGAATCTTCCGCGCGAGCGAAGCGATGATTGATTTCCACACGCACCCCGTCCTCATCAGCGAACTGGCGCGCAAGGACCCGAACTACGAGCGCGTGGCGCGCGGAGTCTTTCACATCGGCAACAACTTTCAGCCGCTCGAAACGTTTTTCCTTCAAATGGACGTCGCGGGCATCGAGCGCGCCGTTCTGCTGCCGATTGACTGCCGGCGCGCGCGCAAGCGTTCCGTCAGCTCGAACGAACAGGTGGCGGAACTCTGCCGCAAGAGTGCGCGCTTCGTCGGTTTTGCCAGCGTGGACCCGCTGCGCAAGGGCGCCGTTAAGGAACTGGAAACGGCGGTGAAGAAGTTGGGGCTGCGGGGACTGAAACTCGATCCCGCGCTTCAGGATTTTTCGCCGCAGGACCGCAAAGTATTTCCCGTTTACGAAGCAGCCGGGGACCTGAGGATTCCCCTGCTGATCCATACGGGCCTGAGCTGGGCGCCGGGCACCGCGGTGGCGAGCGGGCAGCCGATGTTGCTCGAAGAGCCGATCCGGAAATTTCCGGAGCTGAACTTCGTTCTCGCGCACTTCGGCTGGCCGTGGGTGTGGGAGGCCGTGGCGCTGGCGCTGAAATATCGCAACGTGTTTCTCGATACCTCGTGCCTCTATTACGACAGTCCCAAAGAATTTTTCCAGTTCGTCTTCACCAAGCAGCTTCCGGCGACGCTCATCGAGCGCAGCCTGCGCAACCAGATTGTTTTCGGCTCGAACTATCCGCGGGTGGAAATCAAGAACATGGTCCACGCGCTGCGCGGCCTGCCGCTTACGGAAGGGTGCCTGAACAAAATCCTTCGCGAAAACGCGGAGAGACTCTTGGGAGAACGGTAGGCCTCGCGGCCCTTCAGCCGCAAATGATCGCACATGATCATCAAGCTCGAACGAGTCAAACTCCAGACCCGCAAGTCGGAAGAAGCCGTCAACATCACCGCGACGGTGGAAGAAGTGGTGCGCAAGAGCGGCGTGCGCAACGGCCTGGTGAACGTGCTCACGACGCACACTTCTTCCGGACTTCTCGTCACCGAGGGGATTCCCTGCCTCGAAGAGGACATCCTCACGCACCTCGCGCGCCTCTGTCCGGAGGACGCCGACTACCACCACCGCCGTTACCTCGACTTCGACGGCCGGCTGGGATTCAACGCCGACGCGCACTTGAAGAGCGTCCTGGGCGGAATTGCCTGTTCGTTTCCGATTGAAGACGGGAAGGTCGTGAAGGGCTCGCGACAGACGATTTACTTCATGGAATACGACGGGCCGCTCGAGCGAACGTATCTGATTCAAGTGCTCGGCGAGTGACCGCCGAAGTCGGCCCGCGCGCCGGACGCGACGAGTTCACACCTTCACACGCAGCAGCCGCGCCGCGTTTTCGCAATACACCTTCTTCAAAATCGTTTCGGGCAGACCCAGACCGTAGATGCGCCAGCGGCCCTGCGGCGGCACGGGCGCGGGCGCGTAATCGAAGTACTCGTCTTCGGTCTCGAGGAAGCGGTAGTAAATCCGATACAACTCGTCGCCGAAAATCTGCTGCGGCGTCTCGTAGCCCCGCGGCACCGCGTCTGTGCCGAAGAGAATCCGGTCCTGATACTTCTCGAAAAACTTGCGCGCCGTTCGCGGCTGGCGGCCCAGCTCGCCGATGCGCGCGCCGATTTCGACGTGCATGTTCGGAAAGCGGTCCATGCAGTCGGAAACGTAGCCCAGATTCTCGGCGTTGTTGCCGACGTGCAGCGTGATGAACTGCGTCCCGGGATGCCGCTCGAAAACGCGGTTGCGCGCCTCGAGCAGCTCGCGGTTGCTCGGAAAATCCCTGCCGTGAAACGACCAGTCAGGATGGTTGTTGAGTTCCTCGAAGCGCTCGTTGAAGCGATCGATGGGGAGGAAGAACGCTTCGGGGTCGGAGACGTGGATCGCCACGGGAATCCCCAGCGCGCCGCACGCTTCCCACATGATATCGAAGCGCCGGTCGTCCACCTTGACGAGCGGGCCGCTTGTGATGTTCTCGCGCAGGTAGAGTCCCAGCGTCTTCAGAATTTTCAGCCCGCGCGCGCCGGCGCGATGAGCCTTTTCGATTTCTTCCGCTTGAAATTTCGCGTAGCCGGGTTCGTTCGAACGTTCCCATCGCGGCTCGGCGAAGACGAGGAAGCGGTCGGGGCGCGGGGCCTGGAAACGGTTGATCGTTTCGACGAGTCCCTTCCCGACGCCGCCCGTCAGGTTCACCATCATTCGCACGTTGCGGCGGTCCATCACTTCGAGCAGTTCGTCGGGCTCGGCGAGAAAGGTCATCTCCTCGCCGCGCGGCGCGCCGTCTTCGCCCCGGGTGCGCCAGGAGAGGTGCGTGTGAACGTCAATCACCGGAAAGCGGGCGCGCTCGACCGGTGTTTCCGAAACTCGCAGCATGCTGCGCGGCTCGAACTCGCTCAGGTCGAGCGGCTTTCCGCGCCGCGGCTTCTCTTCTTTTGACTCCCCGGCGACCACCGGACGCGCCCGCGTCGCCGCCAGCGCCAGCCCCATCGTTCCCAGCCACTCTCTGCGATTCACCGCGCTCACCTCACGCACGCCGGATTTTCCGCCGCGGCCGTTGCCGCGGCCGAACGATGATAAGTACAACGTTTGCGCCGTTTCTTCAACGTGAGTTGGGAGCGCAAGGGTTCCTTCGTTGCCGGGCCAGTTGCGCAGCCGCGCCCCGAGCCGTTACACTGTGCCGCGCGGGCGCGCGTCAGCGAAGCCGTCTGAAGGAGGATTGATGCGCAGGATGATTTTCACTGCTCTGCTGCTGGCGCTGGCCGGTGCGGCGCCGCTCGCCGCGCAGAGCCCGCGGGTGACCGACACGATGAAGCCGCTGGTGATGGGCAAGCGCGGCGTGGTGGCGGCGGGGCATCCGCTGGTGGCGGAGGCGGGACTGCGCATTCTGCGCGAAGGCGGCAACGCGGTGGACGCGGGCGTCGCCACGGTCTTCGCCGCCGGAGTGGTCGAGATGAACGGCTTCGGCTTGGGCGGCGAGTGTCCGATTCTCATTAAGCCGCGCGCCAAGCCGGTGGTGGCCGTGAACGGCGCGGGCATCGCGCCGGAACAGGCCACGGTGGATTTTTATCGCAGCCTTCGGCCGGACGACCCGCGCGTCGCCGACGTCCGGGCGATTTCCAAAGGCACGATTCCCGCCTACGGGCCGCTCAGCGCCATCGTGCCGAGCGCCATCGATTCGCTGCTCGTCGCGCTCCAGGCGCACGGGACGAAAAGTTTCGCGGAAATCATCCAGCCCGCCATCGAACTCGCCGAAGGTTTTCCGCTCGACGCGGTCTTCGCGCGCGGCATCGAACGCTACCGCGACGTGATCGAGAAGTGGCCGACGTCGCGCAACGTGTACCTGCCGGGCGGGCAGGTCCCGCGCGCGGGAGAACTCTTCATCCAGCGCGATCTCGCCCGCACGCTCGGCGAAATGGCGGAGGCGGAGCGGAAGAACGCCGCGGCGGGCCGCTGGGCGGCCCTCGAAGCGGTGCGCGATTACGTTTATCGCGGCCCCATCGCCAAACGCATCAGCGAATTCTGTCGCGACGCCGGCTGCCTGATGCGCGAGGGCGATTTCGCCGCCTTTCGCGCGCGCATCGAGGAGCCGCTGCGCACCGACTATCGCGGCATTGAAGTTTTCAAAGTGGGATTCTGGAGCCAGTCGCCGGTCTTTCTTCAGAACCTCAACCTTCTCGAAGGTTTCGACCTGAAGGCCCAGGGCCACAACTCGGCGGACTACATCCACACCGTCGTCGAGGCGATGAAGCTCGGCTACGCCGACCGCGACGCGTATTACGGCGACCCGGACTTCAGCCGGATTCCCGCGGCCCTGATCTCCAAAGAATACGCTTCGCTGCGCCGCGCGCTGATTGATCCCGAACGCGCCTCCGCCGAGCACGTCCCCGGCGACCCCGAACGCATGCAGCCGCGCGCGCCGGAGGCGTTCGCGCGGGCGCGCTACGCGCTGCGCAATCCGCCGCTTCAGGATACGACCACGGTGAACGTGATCGACCGCGACGGAAACATGTTTTCGGCCACGCCGAGCGGTGCGTGGTATCCGGCGGTGATCGCCGGCGACACGGGAATCCCGCTCACGCAGCGCGCGCAGAGTTTCGTGCTGACGCCCGGCCACCCCAACCAGCTCGCGCCGCGCAAGCGGCCGCGCATCACGCTGACGCCGACGCTCGCGCTGCGGCAGCAGAATCCCTGGCTGGCGTTTTCAACCCCCTGCGGCGACGCGCAGGACCAGACGCTCCTCCAGGTGTTTCTGAACGTCGCGGAGTTCGGAATGAACCCGCAGGAAGCGCTGGAAGCGCCGCGGTTCAACTCGCGCGCCATGTATTCGTCGTTCGACACGCACTCGGACGCGCCGCTCGCGCTCGACGTCGAAAAGCGCGTGCGCAGCGAGGCGATTGACGAGCTGCGGCGCCGCGGCCACCAGGTGACGCTCCAGGACGACTGGGGCAATCCCTGCGCGCCCACGCTGGTGGAATTCGATTCCGCTTCCGGCGTCATCCGCGGCGGCGCCGACGTGCGCGGGCATCGCTACGCCGTCGCGTGGTAGGAGAGGAGAAAGACGTGGACCGTTTCCGGCCTTCGCTTCGCCCGCTCGCTTCCCTCCTCGCCGCCGTCGCGCTCGCGGGAGCTGCCATGAGCGCTTCACTCCAGTACCTGAGCGACGTTCGCGCCGCTTCGCATTACACGCCGCGGAATTTCACGCTCGACGGCGACCTCGAAAAGCCCGTCTGGCGCACCGCCACCTGGGTCGCCTTCGACCGCGACATGAAAGGCGAGCGGCGTTATCCCGAGCACGAAACGCGCGTGGCCAGCCTGTGGTCGGCGACGCACCTCTACTTCGCGTTTCATTCGCGCTACACTGAGCTGAACATCTACGAAGGCGAGGACCCGGCGAAGGAACGCTGGGAGCTGTGGGAGAAGGACGTCGTGGAAGTCTTTCTCAACCCGCGGCCGGAACGCGTGAACCAGTATTACGAATTCGAGGTCGCGCCGAACAACCAGTGGCTCGATCTGGTGATCGACAAGGACAGGGACCCGTTCAACGACGCCTCGTGGGACTCGGGGTTCGAGCACGCGACGCGAATCGACCGCCAGGCGCGCGTCTGGACCTGCGAGATGAAAATTCCGCTCTCCGCGCTGGAAGTGGAAAAGATCGAGCCGGGCGCGGAATGGCGCGTGAATTATTACCGGGCGGACGGCCAGGGCGGCCGCGCGGAGCGGCGGTACATGTCGTGGAGCGCGATTCCCGAAGGGCAGACGTTCCACACGCCGACGCGCTTCGGAATCCTGCGGTTTGTGAAGTGACGCGCGGACGGGCTACGGGCTGAACGCCCGCCGGCGCGGTCATTCTGAGGAGCCCCGATGCATTGGATCGGGGCGACGAAGCGTCTCGCGGGTCGCCTGATTCGTCCAGGGCGAGGCTTCTTCTGCCGCCGCGCGGCCTATCGAGCGCGCTCGTAACAGCCCAGCACGCGCAGGAAGTTCGTAATCTCCCCCAGATGGTCGAGCGCTTTCCGTGAGCGCTCCTCGCGCACGTTGCCGATGAAATCCACGTAGAAGAAATACTCCCACGGCCGGCCGCGCAGCGGGCGCGATTCCATCTTCGTCAGGTCGATATCGCGCAAAGCGAAGACGCTGAGACATTTGAAGAGCGCGCCGGGAACGTTGCGCGTCGAAAAGACGATGGAGACCTTGTCGGCGCGCGGCGAGACCACGGCGCGGCGCGAAAGGAGCAGGAAGCGCGTGTAGTTTTCCTGATGGTCTTCGAGGTGCGTTTGCAGGATGCGCGCGCCGTAAACTTCGGCGGCCACGCGGCTGGCGATGGCGGCCGCGCCGGGCGGGCGCTGCTCGGCCAGCATCTTCACGCTCCCCGCCGTGTCGTAATAGGAAACTTTCTCCACCCGCCGGTGCTTCTGAAAAAACTTCTCGCACTGCGCGAGCGCCACGGGATGCGAATAGACGCGGCGCAGTGTTCGCAGCGTCGTCCCCGGGAAGGCGATGAGGTTGTGAACGATCCGCAGGTTCACCTCGCCGATGATGTGGAGATCGTTCTTGAGCAAGAGGTCGTAGTTTTCATAAACGGATCCGGCAAGCGTGTTTTCGATGGGCACCAGACAGTAGCGCGCCCGGCCGCTCGTGACGGCTTCAAACGTTGCGGCGAAGGTCTCGCGCGGCAGCACCTCGACGCGCCGGCCAAGCAGCTTGCGCGCCGCCTCCTCGCTGAACGATCCCCGCTCGCCCTGAAACGCCACTCGCCACGCGGCCATAAGAGTTCGCCACCCTCCCGATCCGAAGTCGCCGCCGATGCTAGCACGCAGCGCGCAAGCCCACAACTCGGCGCCCGTCGCGCAGCGCCACGCAACCGGCCGGAGTCAAATCACGCCGCGCTGCCGAGTAATCCGCGAAAGAAGAAGTTGACGAAAGCTTCGGTGAGGTCTTCCTGTTTGGCGGGACCTTCGGGGTGGTACCACTGGTAAAGCCAGTTGACCATGCCGAGCAGGGCGAACGCGGCGAGGCGCGGCGAGACGAGCCGCTTCCCTCCCGCCTGGTGCTGCACCTTCTCGATGAGGTCTTCGAGGTAGCGGATGTATTCCCGCTTGCGCGCGTTGATCTTCTTGCGCAGCGCGCCCTTCAGCGAGCGGTTTTCGTGCAGGATGACGGTGATTTCGTGGTCGCGCGCGCGCACGATGAGGTCGATGTGCCCGGCGATCGTCTGCCGGAGTCTCTCGCGGGGGTCCTCGATCTCCTTCACTTTCTGAAGGACGTTTTCATCGAGGATATCCATTCCGTAGTTGACAATCTCAAAGAGCAGCCGGTCCTTGCTGCCCACGTGGTGGTAGAGGCCGGCCTTGGTGAGGTTCACGGCGCGGGCGATGTCCTGCATCGAAGCGCCGTCATAACCCTTCTCGTAAAACACCCGCGCGGCGATGCGGCAGATTTCGCGCAGCTTCAGCTTGGGATCAGGAGTCGCGGGCATAGGCAGCCGGTCCCGGGCCGGACGCGAGTTTACCACAAAAGGCTGTGCGCCGAAAAAAGGAACGAAACAGGATGAGGTTTGGCGCGAGGGGGATGGTGCGGAAGGGGGGATTCGAACCCCCACGCTCTTGCGAGCGTCAGCCCCTCAAGCTGGTGCGTCTGCCAATTCCGCCACTTCCGCACATGGAAAGGTCGTCCGTCGCCGGGGTCGGCTTCATCAACTGCGAGCACGGACTTCCGGCCTACTCCGCCGGCTGGGCGGGAGCCGGCTGCCGCGGAGGCGTCCCGGCGGGCGCGGCCGGCGCCGACTTCTGCTGCGGCGCGCCCTCCAGAATCGAGACTTCGCCCCGCCGCGTGGCCATGATGGCCAGCGTCACCGAAGTGACCATGAAAATCACGGCCAGCACCCAGGTAGCTTTCTGGAATGTCGTGATGGCGCCGCGCGGCCCGAAAGCCGCCTGGCTGGCGCCGCCGAACGCCGCAGCCACGTCCACGTTTTCGCCGCCCTGAATCAGGATGATGGCGATGAGCAGAAACGCGACCACCGCGTGTAATATCGTCAATACCGTTTCCATGCTTTCCGTTTCCCCGAAGCGCGGCGTTCAGGCGTAGTTCACGATCGCCGCGAAAGAATCGGGCTTCAAACTCGCGCCGCCCACCAGCGCCCCGTCAATATCTTCGACGGCCATCAGCCCCGCGATGTTGTCCGGCTTGACGCTTCCGCCGTAGAGGATGCGCAGCGCCGCGGCGGCTTCCTCACCGAACTGCTGCCGCGCCTGCTCGCGCAGAAACGAGTGGCTTTCCGCGGCCATTTCCGGCGTCGCCGTGCGGCCCGTTCCAATCGCCCAAACCGGATCGTAAGCTACGATGATACGGGAAAACTGCGGGGGGGTCAACCCGGCGAGCCCGCCGCGGAACTGCCGTTCGAGCACCTGGCGCGTGTGGCCCGCTTCGCGCTCGGCCAGCGTTTCGCCCACGCAGACGATCGGTGTCAGTCCCACCGCGAGTGCGGCCTTCACTTTCCGGTTCACCCTTTCGTCCGTCTCGCCGTGGTCCTGGCGGCGCTCCGAGTGGCCGAGGATGACGTGCGTCGCGCCCGCTTCGGCGACCATCGCCGGTGAGATGTCGCCGGTGTGCGCGCCTTCCTTGTCCCAGTGCATGTCCTGAGCCGCGACGCGGAGGTTCGAGCCCTTCACCGCCTCCGCGGCGGCGCGCAAGGCCGTGAACGGCGGCGCCACCACCACCTCGCAGTGGTCGGCAGCCTCCACCAACGGCCTGAGCTTCGAGATGAAGTCCACCGCTTCGCGAATCGTTTTGTACATTTTCCAGTTGCCGGCAATCACGGGTCGTCTCATGTGTTTTGTCCTTTACCAGAAGTAGGCAGTCGGCAGAAAGCAGTCGGCAGTTGCAGTCGCCAGTCGGCAGGCAAAAGCAAGACGACGGAAACGGCAACTCGGCCAAAACGCGTGCAACACGTCAACTCGGCCTGAATTTCTCCGGGTGTTGAATCATTCCTGAAAGCATCCTGCCGACTTCCTCGTACCCTGCTTTCAGCCGTTTGTAGTCGTCGGGGGACAGGTAGCCGCAATCTCGCGCGAAATCCAACCAGACCTGAGTTTCCGTGGCCTCGGCGTCAGAGTCCGCCAGCTTGCTTGCGAACATGTTCGGATACTGCCTCTTTCGAAACCCTTCCGCAATATTTGCCGCGACGCTCCGGGACGACCGCCGGACCTGGCTGGTCAGCGAATACCGCTCGTTTTCAGGAAAAGTCTTCGACGATCTGAAGACCTCCATCGCTAACTTGTATGCCAGCTGATAGACCTTCAGGTCTCTGTGCCCGCCTGCGCCCGTGCGCAGGCGAGGGCGGCGACCGGTCAAATCTTCGGAGGCTGGGGTTTCTCCTGACATAGGATCCCTATCGTTCTCCTAAGCGGCGATCTCCATGGCGAATGTACGGCCGCCCTCGCCATCCGCCTTGGATTCATCGGATCCTTCCGAATTTCCGCCGTCAGCAACCGCAGCTTAGATTCCGTACAGTCGACCGCGCCTGCCAATTGCCTTCTGCCTTCTGCCTACTGCTTTCTGCCTTCTGCCTACTGCTTTTCCGTCAGGGCTTCGACGCCGGGAAGTTTCATTCCCGAAAGGAACTCGAGCGAAGCGCCGCCGCCGGTCGAAATGTGGGAGACTTTGCCGGCGACGCCGGCCTTGTGGACGGCGGCGACGGAATCTCCGCCGCCGACAATCGAAACGGCGGAGGAAGCGGCCACGGCGCGCGCCACGGCCATCGTGCCCTCGGCGAACGCGTCGATCTCGAAG
This sequence comes from uncultured Acidobacteriota bacterium, assembly GCA_964556705.1. Lineage (GTDB taxonomy): Bacteria > Acidobacteriota > Terriglobia > UBA7540 > UBA7540 > CAZKXX01. The sequence continues at coordinate 5,971 of CAZKXX010000024.1, read as the reverse complement.
ACACCCATCGGGCCGTTCCAGACGATGGTGCGCGCGCGGGCGATTTCGCTGGCGTAGTCGGTGCGCGTGGCGGGGCCGATATCCACGCCCAGGCGCTCGGCGGGAATTTCAACACTGCTCACAATTTCCGGTTTGGCGCCGGGTTCGAGTTGGTCGGTCACGATGTGGTCCACGGGAAGTTTCAGCTTGATGGTGCGCCGCTCGGCAAAATCGAGCAGGTCGTGCGCCAGATCGAGCTTGTCGGCCTCCACCTTCGAGCGGCCCACTTCCACGCCTTTCGTCTTCAGGAACGTGTAAGCCATCGCGCCGCCGATGAGGACCGTGTCGGCAAACTTCATCAGGTTCTGAAGCAATTCGATCTTGTCAGAGACTTTCGCGCCGCCGACGATGGCGACATAAGGCCGTTCCGGGTTCTCGACGGCTTTGCCGAGGTATTCGAGTTCTTTTTCCATCAGCAGTCCCGCCGCCGAAGGCGCCAGGAAGCGCATGATGCCTTCCGTCGAAGCGTGCGCGCGGTGCGCCGAGCCGAACGCGTCGTTGACGTAAATCCCGGCGAGCGCGGCAAGTTGCTTCGCGAAGCCGGGGTCGTTCTTTTCCTCTTCAGGATGGAAGCGCAGGTTTTCAAGCAGCAGCACTTCGCCGTCCTTGAGCGCCGCCGCCGCTTTCTCGGCTTCCGGGCCCACGCAATCGGGGGCGAAGGCCACAGGCTTGCCGAGCAGCTTCGCGAGGCGTTCGGCCGCCGGCTTCAGGCTCATCTTGGGATTGGGCTTGCCTTTCGGCCGCCCGAGATGCGAGGCGAGGATCAGGCGCGCGCCCGCGTCGAGCGCCAGCTGGATCGTCGGCAGCGAGGCGCGAATGCGCGTGTCGTCCGTAATCTCGCCCGCGTCGTTCAGGGGCACGTTGAAGTCCACACGCATGAAGACACGCTTGCCCTTCAAATCCAGATCGCGGATGGAAAGTTTGGACATGGGAGCGGTCCGTAGTCCGTTGTCAGTGGTCCGTTCCTGGCGGGCCGGTTTGGCGGCTGCCGGGGGTAACGGACCAGGGACAAGGGACGAAGGGTTACAGGCCTTTCGCGACGACGTTAATCATGTCGCGCAGCCGGCACGAGTAGCCCCACTCGTTGTCGTACCAGGCCGTCACCTTGACGCAGGTGCCGTCAATGACCTTGGTGAAACCCGCGTCCACGATCGAAGAGTGCGGGTTGCCGCGGAAATCGATGGAGACCAGTTCGTCTTCGCAGAACTGGAGCACGCCCTTGAGCGGTCCTTCGGCGGCTTTCTTCAGCGCGCCGTTCACCTCGTCGGTGGAGGTGGATTTTTCGACGAACACCACCAGGTCCACGAGCGAGACGTTCGGCGTGGGCACGCGCATCGCATAGCCGTCGAGCTTGCCCTTCAGCTCCGGCAGCACCAGCCCCACGGCCTTCGCGGCGCCGGTCGTTGTGGGGATGATCGAGACGGCCGCCGCGCGCGCCCGCCGCAGGTCTTTATGCGGAAGGTCGAGGATGCGCTGGTCGTTCGTGTAGGCGTGGATGGTGGTCATCGAGCCGCGCAGGATCTTGAAATTCTCGTGGACCACTTTCGCCACCGGCGCCAGGCAGTTCGTCGTGCACGAAGCGTTCGAAATGACGTGATGCTTCGCCGGATCGTAGGCCTTGTCGTTGACGCCCAGAACGATGGTGACGTCTTCGTTCTTCGCCGGCGCCGAAATCAGGACTTTCTTCACCGTGCCGCGCAGGTGCTTGCGGGCGTCTTCGGCCTTTGTAAACAGGCCCGTGGACTCGACCACGATCTGGGCGCCCAGCGACGACCAGTCGATTTCCGCCGGGTCTTTCACCTTGAAGACCCGAATCGTCCGGTCGTTGACGCGAATGCAGTCGTCTCCGTGGCTGACCTTGGCGTCCAGAATGCCCAGCACGGAGTCGTACTTCAACAGGTGGGCCAGCGTCTTCGGGTCGGTGATGTCGTTGACGGCGACGAACTCAATTCCCGGGTCTTTCAGCGACGCTCGCAGAATGTTGCGCCCGATGCGCCCGAACCCGTTGATACCTACCTTGACGGCCATATGCTCATCCTCCGTATGAAGTGCAGTTGGGGGTTAAACTCCCCATGGTACGTTCCCCATTGACACAAGTCAAACTTCATCGTTTTCGGACAAAATGCCCGCACCTCTTCTTGCCCCTGCGCTAAACCGCTCAGGAGCCTGTTGTCCGGTGCACCAGCGATTCCAAAGGACGCGACTCTGAAGCAAGATGTCGAAACAAAGCCGGTTGCAGACACCCGCAAAGTGAAGCGAAGACTCGATGGAAGTGACTGAGCCTTAAGGGGTTGTCACGGCTGGTCGAACCTCGGGGCATCGGAGGCGGCGGTATCCGGAGGGGTGACGGGAGGCTCGGGCAGCGGAGGCAGCTCGTCGAGCTCGTCCGGCTCAGCGGATGCCGGCGGGGGCGGCGCCTCTGCGCCGTGGCGGCGGACCGAAACAACTTCATCTCCCTCGAAGATGACAAATATGACATCGGGCGGCAGCCCGTAAATCCACTCTTCGCGCTCCGATCCATCTTCGCGCCGCTCGCGGACGCGCCGGTCGGGCGGCCCCTTGGCCGAAAGCACCGCGTCGCGGTCCATCCCCACGATGGCGCGCTTCTCCTCAATGGCCTTCTTGATTTCCGGCGGCACCTGCGGCTCGTAGAGCACCGTCGGCGAGCGCCGCTCAAAGTCCAGGACGTTGGCGAGGGCCTGCTTGATTTCCGCCGCGGTCCAGAGTTCAGAGCCCTTGGGCAGCCGCAGCTTGATGAACGCCCCCTGAGCGACGGTGGGATTCTCCGGCGCGATGGGCGCCGTGGAGGTGCCCATGCCGATTTCGATCCGCTGGTACCACTTCTTGCCCTTGCGCCCGCCGCCGTTGATTTCAAACTCGATCTCGCCGCCCTTGAACTTGATCGCCGTAATGACGACGGGAATGCCCGGCGCGACGGCCGGGCCGTGCTCGCGCAGTTCTTTCTGGAGCTTTTCTTCGTCCACCTGACCGTTTTCGGAAACAAAAAGGCCGCGCTTGCCGCGCGGCAGAACGACTTTGGTCACTCCGATTTCGTGCGCCAGGTTTCGGACGACGGCGATGCGCGCTTCGCGTTCGGCGTCCTGGTCGCGCTTGGGTGCGCCGTTTGCGATTCCCGCCGCGACGGCCAGCGCGCACACCGCCGCAAGCCCACGGGCAAATCTCGCGCCTCCTGGCTGCGCTCGGCTCATCACGCCTATTCCGAAACGGTCGGCGAAGGCCCTGCTTCGCCCGGCGCCGAAGAAGGTTCCTGGCGCGCGCCCTCCGGCGGCCGCCGTTCCTCCACAAGCTCGCGCGCTTCGTTACTAGTATAGATGCTTCTCGACCGCCAGAGGAAGGCCATTCCGAAAATCAGAATGGCGGTCGAGAGCAGCCCGCCTTCCGCGCCGTAACCGCCGCCTGTCACGTAAGCCGGCTCGCCCAGTTCGGCGCTCAGAAAAGTGATGGGAAGAACGATTCCACTGACCGGCATTCCCAGCCCGTAGCTTTGGACGTAGTTCCACGCGAAATGGATTCCGATGGGCAGCCACAGCATGCGCGTGCGCAGATAGGCCAGCGAAAGCAGCACTCCCGCCAGGACCGTGTTGACCGTGGAAAGAGGAGTCGCGCCGGGATTTCCGCGGTGCATCGCCCCGAAGACGACCGCGAGCAGCGCCACGGCCCAGAACGCGCCGAGGGACTCCACCAGCCGCTGGAAGGGATAGCCGCGAAACATCAACTCTTCGTTGGTGGCGGCGACGAACAGCACGATAAAGAAGAAAGCGCCCGAAGCCGCCGCCTCCCCCGGCGCGGCGGGGCTCCGGGAGAAGCGCATCATGCCCGTCGCCGCGCCCGCCACCGCCACGGCCAGAATCAGTGCCGTGCCCATCGCCAGCCCCAGGAGCAGTTCGCGCCGCCACGGTCCGACGAACCCGATGCCCACCGAGGCCAGCGGCTTGTGCTCGAACGCCCCCGCGAGCAACGCCGAAACCGCCAGCAGCGCCGGGAAGGAAAGCAGAGAGGAGATGGAAAGGGCGGCGAGGGGACTCGCATCGCCTCCGAGCAGGCCCAGAACAAGGCCCACAGGCAGGTTCGCCACCACCAGGGCGATGAAAATCAGCGCGACCGAGGCGAGGAATCGCCAGAAGGGGCGGAGGCGGCCTTCGCTCCGAAACAGGCTCGGTTCGTGTACGGGCATGCGGCGCTCCGTCAAGTGGTGAACGGCGGCAAGGCAAGTCTGAAGGACGAAGGGTGAAGGATGAAACGCCGGACCTCATCTTTCTTATCCTTCAGACTTCATCCTTCACACTTCAGCCTTCGTTCCCTTGTCACTCGTCACGGGCTTGAAGCCTCCGGCCACCGCTGCTCGACCTGCATGTTCTGGTCCACGGAAAGGATCGGCCAGCCCTGCTTGGCGGGGTCGTCGGGTTCGGCGTAGATGCGGAAGCCCTGCGCGCCGTAAAGTTCGGCGCGATAGACGTACCCGCGGCGGCGCGTGCCGCTCCAGGTGAGGTGCCCCGCCTGCTGGAGCTGCTCGATCGAGCCGTAGGTGCCCGTCGAGGCCAGGAACATCCTCTCGGCCTGCGCGATGGCCATCAGGTCGTTGCGCACGCCGACCACGTCAATCGTCTGCTGCGGCGGCGCGCCGCCCGTCGCTCCGGATTCGAAGTGGTTCTTGTAAATGTACCAGCCGATCGCCACGGCGATAACGAGTCCCAGCAATCCCGTGATTCTTCCCATCACATCCTCCTTGCGGTGTGGTAAATCCTAATGATTCCTGTTCCGCGAGGCCTGAGATAACGCATGTCGCCTGGCTAATCGAGCTGTACGTTGGTCAGTTCCATGTTTTTGACACTCCAGTTCTCAACCGCAAAATTCAAATCAGGAGTGAAGTATATTTTCGCGTAGTACATGATAATACCCCGTCCGCGGCCGGTGCTGTCAAACTCCACATCCACGCAAACGTAGGGATAGTCTCTCAGAATGTCGGCCCTCTGAAACTCATCGATATCGGCTGCGCGCTCCGCAAGCACAAGAATTCGCCGGCCCTTTTCGGTCGTCCGGATGTCCGCGATTCGCACATCTGTCCGCGGTCCGTACTCGAACAGGAGATACCCTTTTTTTGCTTTGCGGAGGCGCTTATGTAATGCGGAGCGCCCACCCTTTTTGAATAATTCCGCCAACTCTCCAAATTCGTGCTGACTGGTGTAATCCCGGAGTTCGACACTGACGCGAATAAGGCCCGCACCACGCGTAAGGACTTGGGCGGAGAAGCGGTCTTTGATGTCCTTCTCTCGGCCGCTCAAGCCGACGTAAGGAAGGCCCATCATAACCACAGCGCCCAAGACCATGCAGGTAAGCACCCCGGGATCGGAGCGAGCAGATCGCTTCATGGTGCTCTTCCCTCGGAAAGTCATTTCGCCGATCCACGTGGCGCGGATCAAGTCGGGACTAGCGTGCCTCCCACAGCGCCTTCTGCCGCTTCTCGCCGTAGGTCGCGGCGAGGAATGACTTCAATTCCTCAAAGCTCGCAAAAATTCTATCCGCGCAGCCGAGCACCCAGGCGCTGACTTCGGCGAGCGGCATCTCCGTCACCAGGTAAACGGGGATCCCCTTGCGATAAGCGGCGGTCAGTTCGGCCTGTGTGCCGCCGCCGCGCGCCGCCGCCGGGTCCCACCAGCAGACGACGTAGTCGGCCTGGCGCGCCATGACGTCGAGGTCGTGGTTGAGGATGAAGCGCATCACGCGCCGGAATCGCTCGAAGTCCGTCAGCTTCCACTCGAGGAATTTCTCGCGTTCTTCTTCGCTCAGGATGCGACGCGCTTCTTCGGTGGGATCATAGACGCGGTGGTTGAGCGCCGACTCCAGCCACTTCCGCATCCGCTCGCGCCAGTCGCGGCCGCCGTCCGGCGCGTATTCCATCGCTCCGCAGAGA
>CAZKXX010000023.1:0-41752 GCA_964556705.1 uncultured Acidobacteriota bacterium | reverse complement strand
GCGGCGGCGGGCGAGTTGACAGAATTCGAGAGCGGGTGTTACAAAAGAAAGACGGCACTCCGCGTTGCAGCCTTCCGTGCGGTGAGCGTAGCTCAGCTTGGTAGAGCGCCAGATTGTGGATCTGGATGTCGCGGGTTCAAGTCCCGTCGCTCACCCCAGATCTTCCTCTCCAGTTCGACTGGTCGTCGGTAACGGACGGCCGCAGTCCCAGCCGATTCACTCCACAACCTGCTCGAGCACCGCAAAATCTCCCGGGTTCCACGATTGAGCGATGATGTAAAGCTTTCCGCCGACGCGATGCAGGACGGCGTTGTGGATGTGCTGGAAATTTTCCAGGCCGAGTTCCGCTTTCGGCAGGATTGTGGAAACGAGCCGGTCGTTTTCCAGAATATAGATGGGCGCGCCTTGGCTTCGGTCGGGCCCGTGGAGGCTGGCCACGACGGCGAGGTCGTCGAGGTAGTCCACGTCGCAGGGCCACGAGCCGGCGGGCAGCCGGAGCGTGCCGCGATAGTGTCCGAAGCGATTGAAGCGGTCGATTTCCGAGTTCGGCCGGTCGGCGATGTCGAGCCGCTTCCCGCCCGGCGCGACGGTGATGCCGTGCGCCGTGCCGAACTGGCCCGCAGCACTTCCCTTCCCGCCGAACACCAGGTCGAACCACGCGGCCTGAAACGGATTGAGCCGCAGAATGCGCGCCGTGAGGACGTAATCGAGCGCCGAATATCCCGTCGTCACGAAATACTTTCCGTCGAGATAGGCGACCCCCGTGGGCGCGAAGTTCCCTCCGCCGCGAAAGTAGTCGTTGACGGCGGCGAGGCCGAAGTCGTCGCCGGCGCCCGGAGCCTCGAGCGTGTGGAGGAGCTTTCCGTCCAGCGTGGTCGTAAACACCTTGCCCGCGTCGTTGGCGGGGAAAGTGAGATAGGCATTGCCCTCGGAATACCAGACCGTGGTGTTGTGCAGATTGGTGTCTTTGGCTTCGGGCGGTGTCGCGACGAGTCCAATGTTCTTCAGGTCTGCGCTGATGACGAGAATTCCCGCGCCGGGAAGCGCGAAGTAAACCTCTCCTCTGCCTGGGCGGCGATCCACGGCGAATCCGCCGTGCGCCGATTTGAGAACTTTGCGCGCCGGCTCCGGCAGACGGTCGGAGGTGTAAAGCACCCGGAATTTCCACTTGCCCTGGCCGCTCGTGCCCAGAAGAGCGGCGTGGGCGCGCGGCGTCGCGGCAGGCCGGACCCCTTCAACCGTGAAGTGTCCGTGGTCGTGCGCGAGCGCCGGAGCGAGAACCGCGCCGGTGACGGTCAGGATAGTGACGATGCACCGCAGACAACGGCTTTGTGGCCGCATGGCATGCGCTCCCGGTAAGGTGAGATTGTGAATTGCGCCCGAAACGAGCTTGCGCCGCCGATTCTGCCCAAAGGGCCGGGGAAATGCAATCGGAGTCTCGACGGGGGTCGTTGCGTTTCAGTGAACGATTTCGAGCCCCGCTTGCGAGCGCCAGGGAAGCGTCCAGACCACGCGGAAGCGACCGAGAAGGCCCTCGGGACAGAACACACCGACCGTCTCGCCGGGGTCCAGCCAGAGGTCCGTCAAGACGCGCAGGCCGCGGATCGAAACGTCCACGGTGTTTCCGTCCCGCTGGACGATGCGCCCCTCCATCTCCTTGACCAGAGAAACAGGGATGCGCGCCGGGACGCGCTCGAACCGCCTTGTCGCCGGACTTTGAACCACCGCCATTCTGCTCCGCCTGCCGGGGTCCGCCAGGTTCGCGGCATGATGAGTTGAAGAGAATCTTGGGCCGAGGACTGCGGCGCCACTAACCTTCACCGGCAGCCATGGAGGAGAGCCGCCCGGTAAGCACAGCCTCGGCCTCACCGGTGAGCCTAGACCGCCGCCGGGCCGGGCAACAACTGGCCGCAGGGACAATTTTGGGACAGGGAGCGGGACTGTCCGAAGGCGCGGGGAACGCCGCCCGAATCGCTCAGCTCGAAGCGGAGCGGGTCTGGTAATGGAGCAGGATCAGGTCCGCGCGGCGCCTCACACCGAACTTCTCGAGCAGGCGCGAGACGTGGAACTTGGCCGTGCGTTCGGAAATGTGCAGCCGGCCGGCGATTTCCTTGTTCGAGAGGTTTTCGAGCAGCGCGTCGAGGACCTCGCGCTCGCGGGGACTGAGGTCGGCCGGGCCTTTGGGCGTCGCCCCGCGGTGGATGAGGTTCAGGACGGAATCCACGAACCGGGAAAGCAGCCGGCGCGGCACCCAGAACCCGCCGTCGGAAACGGTTCGAACGGCGGCGGGAAGCTGGCGCGGGGCCTCCGCGTAAGTGAGTAGCCCCTTCGCGCCCAGGCGAAGCAGGGGAAAGGCGTTGGCCTCGGTGAATTTCTGCGCGAGGACGACCTGCCGCGACTTCGGTGCGCCACTGGTGACCCATCCCATCAGCACCTCCGCGGCCTGCCGCGAGGGATGGGCGTCAATCACAAAGAGTGGAACACGAGGGAAGGAGATTCGTTTGCCGCTCACCGCGAACCCCGGCTCGAGCTGGCGGGCCAAGACCCGATGGCCGGCCGGCGCGAGCAGACGCTCGAAATCGGCCAGGACCAGCGGATGTGAAGAAAGGAGGCAGACGGCGGAGCGCGATTTCCGGCGATGGCGCGGCACGGGAAGTGAGAATACCGATTCTTCTTCCGGCGCGCAAGCTGGCGGCGCGCAGCGGGCGGTCCGCGAAGAGGGCCGCAGCGGCGCGCCAGCAATCCGGAAACGTCAGCGGTTCGCCGAGACGTGCTCGTGCAGCACGCGCCACCTGCCGTCCTGCTTGACGAGCACCAGGCTGGCCTTGCCGGCCCGGGTGTAATCCTTGCCGGCGCGCACCCCGGACTCGGTGAAGTAATAGGTCAGCAGCGCCGTCTCGCCCACGACTTCCACCTGCGGGTCGAGCATCTGGTAAGAGCGCAGTTCGCCCTGGCTGAGCCAGTTCTCAAGCCCTCGCAGGAGTTCGGCGCGGCCGCTCGTCCGGTAGGCCTGGCCTTCGGAAAACATCGAGGCGTTCTCGGCGAAGTAGTCGGCCAGCGCGTTGAGGTCTTTGTTCTTCACGGCTTCCCAGGCGGCGCGCTCGGTCTTGATGACGGTCTGCCCTTCTTCCTTGAGCGCCGAAGCCGAGAGCGGCATCCGGGCGGGAAGCGAGGAGTGGACATGCGTAATCTTCCAGTTCCTTCCTTCCTTGCGGAAGGCGACGGTGGCGCGGCCGTCGGAAGCCGCCCGCGAACCGTCCTTCATCGTCATTTCGGCGCGCCAGGTCATGGTGGCGAGGGCCGTATTCCGGTCCACCTGCACGTTCGGGCCGCTCGTCACCTGAAATTTCCGCGCGCTCAACTGGGAGAGCATCTGGCTCATCTGCCGGTTCAGTTCCGCCGGCGAGCCGACGCTGGGGACGAAGGGGGGAAAAAGCGGGCTGGCCGTGGCGCTGAATTCCGCCAGCGCCTGCTTCGCCACCTGCTCGTCCACGCTGTTGAACGTTTGCACCACGCGGTCAATGACCGCGCGCACGTCGCGTTCGTCGCGACTCTGGGCCCCGGCCGGAGGCGCCGCTCCGGCCAGTACGATTGCGAACACGACAAGACCTATGCCAATCGGCCGTCTCATGAACAACCTCCTGACGTCCAGATTCAAACCTGCTTCCCGGCTCGGAAGAGAGACGAAGCGTTTTCAAGCTTCGTCCTCATCGTGAGAATCTTCGTCCGGCTTGCTCCACTTCGGTTTGGAAATCAGTCCGGCGACCAGCGCGACGAGCACGACGATAAAGAAGAAAATGAAGACGGCCCTGAACAGCATGTTTCCCTTTTCGGCCCCGGCCGCCGCTCAGTCGTCGAACGAAATCGTGACGCTCGATTGATGCGTCCGTTTCAGGTCGGCCTTGAGGGCGACTTCGCCGTCGCCTTCCACGACCGCATCTTCCACCCACGGCTCATACCCGGCCGCCGCCACGCGGATGCGATGCGTCCCCTCCGGCACGTCCACCTCGAGCGGCGTGCGCCCCACCGGTTCTCCGTCCACCATGACCAACGCCTTTTCCGGCACCGATTCCACCTTCAGCTTGCGCGGGGAATCGCCGGCGGCCTCGGCCAGCTTCCTGCGGTTCTGCTCCATCGAAGGGACCGTAGCCCGGGAAATCCGACGGTCCAGGTCTTTGGCCGCTTTCCTGGTCCGGTCACCCATTTTCTTGCCGGCCGCGGCAGTCGTGCCGGCGGACTTCGACGCGGCAACGCCGTAACTGACCGCCGCCTGCCCGAACGCCGCAGGCGTCGCGGCGAGGAAGAAGGCGGCAAACAAAACCGCCGCCAGAAATCGTTGAAGCATCGCTTGCCTCCGAAGGCCGCCACCCGAACGAAAGTCCTGCCGTCTATTAACCTACCGCGGGCGCGGGCGAGTCAACAGGAAACTGCGCCGGCGCTTGATTGACTCGCCTGAACCCCGTGGCTATGATGCCTTGAGAGCCCGCGGGCGTGTAGCTCAGTTGGAGAGAGCATCGGATTTCTAATCCGAGGGTCGCAGGTTCGAGTCCTGCCACGCCTGCCAAACCTCACCCCGGTTTGCAGGTCAAAATGAGATAATCCCCGTGGCCGAGATCCCGGCGCCCCGCGGCGCAGGATCCGGCGAATCCATCGGAAACGGGTGGCCTATGAATTTCCGCTTGACTCGCCTCTTGCTCATTTCCGCGTTCCTCGCCTGGCCGATCGTGCTCGCTGCCTTCGCTCCCGCCGAGGCCGCCGAGACGCAGGTCGCGCGCTGGACTCGATTCGAAGCGACGCTGACCGCGGAGGGCAGCTACGAAAATCCCGTCCAGGATGTGGACGTGGAAGTGGAATTCACGGCGCCGAGCGGCGCGCGCCACGCGACGCGCGCTTTCTGGGACGGCGGCAAGACGTGGAAGGCGCGCTTTGCGCCCGACGAGACGGGCGTGTGGTCGTACCGCACGCGCAGCTCGATACCCGGGGACGCCGGCCTCGACCACCGCACGGGCCAGTTCACCTGCGTGCCGTACACGGGCAATAATCCGCTCTACCGGCACGGCACGATCCGCCTCTCCGAAGACCGGCGTTATCTCGTCCACGCCGACGGCACGCCGTGGTTCTGGCTCGCGGACACGGCCTGGAACGGCGCGCTCAAATCCGACCCGGGAAGCTGGGCGAAGTTCATCGCCGACCGCAAGAGCAAGAGTTTTACAGCCGTCCAGTTCGTGACGACGCAGTGGCTGGCGGGCGCCGGCAACGCCGACCTGCGAGTGGCCTGGCTGGGCCGCGAGAAGATCTGGATCGATCCCGTCTTCTTTCAGTGGATGGACGAGCGTGTGGACGCGCTGAACGACGCGGGGCTCGTCGCCGTCCCCGTGCTCATCTGGGCGGCACACTGGAACAAACGGACGCTCGACCTGAACCCGGGCACGTCGCTGCCCGACGATCAGATCATCGTCCTGGCGCGCTACATGGCGGCGCGCTGGGGCGCGCACCACGTGATCTGGTTTCTGGCCGGCGACAGCGACTACCGCGGGGAACGCGCCGAGCGCTGGAAGCAGATCGGCCGAGCTGTCTTCGGTGAAAATCCCGCGCGCCTCTCGACGATGCACCCCGCCGGGCAGCAGTGGGTCGGCGCGGAATTCCGCGGCGAGCCCTGGTTCAGCCTGATCGGCTACCAGAGCGGCCACGGCGACAGCGAAGAGGCGATGCGCTGGCTGGTGGAAGGCCCGCCGGCCGAGGACTGGCGCGCCGAGCCCGTGCGCCCCATCATCAACCTGGAACCGAACTACGAAGGGCACGTCGGCTACACGCACCGCAAGGTCTTCGACGCGCACGCCGTGCGCCGCGCCGCTTACTGGAGCCTGCTGGTTTCTCCCCCCGCCGGCGTCACCTACGGCGCCCACGGCGTGTGGAGCTGGGAACTGAAGCCGCAAATTCCCATGAGCCATTTCGGCTCGGGCCTCGCCGCTCCCTGGCATGAGGCGATGCGCCTGCCCGGCAGTGTGGGCATGAAACACCTGCGCACGTTCTTCGAATCGTTCGAGTGGTGGCGGCTGCGCCCCGCGCAGGAATTGCTCGCCGAGCAGCCCGGCGTGGACGATGCCGGCCGCTTTGTCGCCGTCGCGAAAACAGGCGACCGGCGCTTCGCCGCGCTCTATACGCCCGCGGGCGGAACGCTGCGCCTGAACCTAGAAGGGCTCGCCGCGCCACTGGTGGCGCGCTGGTTCGACCCGCGCACGGGCCGCTGGCTGAAGCCCGTGCCGATTACCGGGACGACTGCCACGCTCAGCGCCCCCACGAACGAGGACTGGGCGCTGTGGATCGGGCCGCCGTAACCGGCCGGCGCACAGAGTCAGTTTCCGCGGCGCGAGACGACACACTTCCACTTTCGACCCGGAGTCGCCTCTCCGAGCCGCCGGCGGCGCTGCTTTCCAGTCTCAACGTCGGGGTGGGCGCGTGGACGCTGGAAAGGGGAAAAAGAGGCGGGCGCTCGACGAATCCGACACTTACGCTTTTCCCGGACGAACGTTCGCGGCCCGCGGGCCTTTTTCGCCCTGCTCGACCTCAAACTCCACGGTCTCCCCTTCTTTCAAACCGTCGAAGCTGAGCTGTTGCAGGCTGCTGCGGTGGAAAAAAACTTCCTGCCCGTCAGACGTCCGAATAAACCCGAAACCGCGATCCCGGATTACACGCTTGATGGTGCCTTGCATGGCAAACCTCGGGCGATCTTAGTGGGGGAGGAACTTCGAAGGTCACTCCTTCTGGGCGGCGGCCAGGGAAGAAGCCTCACCTCTCAATGCGCGCCACTCTAGCAGCCCCGATGGCGTTTGTCAAAACAACAAGCCGCGACGCGACCGGCGCCGAACAAAGACTTTTTGTCACGCGCGCCGCTTCAGCTCTGGAACGATTTCAGCGCCGCCTTCGTGCTGTCGTACACCTCAAAAACCATGCTCAGCCGCGTGATCTGGATCAGGTCGCGCACGCGCTTCGTGAGGCTGGCGAGTTTCAGGCTCCCGCCCGCCTTGCGCACCGTGGCGTAAGCGCCGACGAACGTCGAGAGCCCCACGCTGTCGATGTAAGTCACTTCGCCCAGGTCCACGACAATTCGTGTGTAGCCCGTCTCCGTCAGTCGGCGGATCTTTTCGCGAAACGCTTCCGTCTCCTGCCCGAGCGTGAGTCGCCCGCGCAGCTCGAGCACGATGACCCCGTTCACCAGCTTCTCGACAATGAAGAGACGCATGAGCCCTTCCCCGGTCCGCTCGAACACCGCGCGGTGGGCGCGGCGCGCCGCCATGCCGTCAACAGATGGGTCTCGCTGAAGCCTGCCATCGTAACACGGAGCGAGGCGCGGGGCGAAGCGCCTGGCGAGTAGCCGGCCCGCCGCTCGCGTGCTAGACTCCCGCGCATCCCCGCACGGAGGGCTGAAATGTTGAACGACGGCTTCTCTCGACGACGCTTTCTGAAAAACGTGGCCGCGGGCTCGACCGGAGCTGCTCTCGCCACGCTCCCGCTGACGGCCCGGCCCGGTTCGCCCGTCACGGTCGAACCGTATCCGCTGGCCGCGCCCGGCCCCGCCGCTGGAACCGTCAAAATCGTGACTCAGGTCAACCTGGCCGAAGGCCATCAGGAACAGCTCCGCGCCGTGGGGCCGAACGTGCAGCTTCGCCTCTGCGACTCCGGAGAAGAATTCCGTCGCGAAATCGCCGACGCGCAGGTCGTTTATGGCCACTTCTCGCGCGAAGACTTTGCCGCGGCGAAGCAACTGTGCTGGATTCAATACACCGCCGCTGGCGTCGAAGGCATCCTCTCGCCCGAACTGGTGGAAAGCCCCGTCGTCCTCACCAACATGGCGCGCGTTTACGCGCCGGCGATTTCCGAAACCGTGATCGGGCTGATCCTGGCACTGGCGCGCGGCCTGAACCGGTACGCTATTTCCACCCGCGAACGGCGCTGGGACCGCGCCGAGGGCCTCTTCGATATCAGCGGGCTGACGATGGGCATCGTCGGCCTGGGCGGCATCGGCACCGAGACCGCCTGCCGCGCCCACTACGGCTTCGGAATGAAGGTCCTCGCCGTGGACCCGAAGCCGCTGCCCAAGCCGCAGTTCGTCGCCGAACTCCACTCGCCGGACTGGCTGATGACCATGGTCCCGCAGGTGGATTTTCTGGTGAGCGCCGCGCCGCACACGCGCCAGACGGAGAAGATGTTCAACGAAACGGTCTTCCGCGCCATGAAAAGCTCGGCGCTCTTCATCAACGTTTCGCGCGGCAAACTGGTGGACCCGCCGGCGCTGGTGCGCGCGCTCCAGGAGGGCTGGATCGCCGGCGCCGGGCTCGACGTCGCGCACCTCGAGCCGCTGCCTTCCGACGACCCGCTGTGGGCCGCGGGCAACGTCCTGATCACCGGACACACCTCGGGCTGGACGCCGCGCACGCCGGCCCGCCAGATGGCTTTGTTCGGTGAAAATGTGCGGCGCTATCTCACCGGACTGCCGCTGCTGAACGTCGTGGACAAGCGACGCGGGTACTGAATGGAAGATTGAAAATTGATGATTGAGGATCGCCGATGGGGCGGGCCGGTCGCCCGAAGACGAACATCTTCGCGCGGCTCCGGCCGGATTCCGGGGGGCCACCCGCCCCGCTCGCTTGTTGCCCCTTTTCCGATCATTACGATAGCCTATGATGTAGCCTCTCAGAGGTCGAGCTTTGGGGCGGCGCTCGCGCGGGAACAGAAAGTCTCACCGCAGAGACGCCGAGGACGCCGAGAAGCGCGCGAGGCGGGCCCGGAGCGCGGGAATTCCTATCGCCGATGCAAAGTTCAAACTCGCCGGGATACGATCTCGCCACGGAAGCTCACAAACACCAAGGCCGGAGTCAACCGCAGTCAGCGGCTGGCCTCCGGCCTCAACTCACTTTCCTCTGTGACTCCGTGTCTCTGTGGTGAAAGCGGTTTCCGGGACGGCGCTTACTTCCGCTCCGGCTGTTCGTGTTTGGCGCCGGCTTTCTGCCGCTGGTCGCGCAGCACGGCCTTGCGGCTGAGGCGGACCTTGTTGCCCTCGACGGAAATCACTTTGACGAGGAGCTGGTCGCCCTCCTTCAGCTCGTCGCGGATATCGCGGATGCGGTGTTCGGCGACTTCGCTGATGTGCAGCAGGCCGTCGGTGCCCGGAAAGATTTCGACGAAGGCGCCGAAATCGGCGAGCCGCACGACTTTGCCGAGATAGGTCTTCCCCACCTCGGCTTCGGCCATCAAATCTTTGATCATCTTGATGGCCTTATCGGCGGCGGCCTGGTCCACGGCGGCGACGTTGACGCGCCCGTCGTCCTCGACGTCAATTTTCGCGCCCGTCTGCTCGACGATGCCGCGGATCACCTTGCCGCCCGGCCCGATCAGTTCGCCGATCTTCGAGCGATTGATCTGGAGGGTGAAGATGCGCGGCGCGTAGGCCGAAATGGTGGTGCGGGGTTCGGGCAGCGTCTCCGTCATCTTGGAGAGCACATGCAGCCGGCCGGCTTTCGCCTGCTCCAGCGCTTCCGACATGACCTTCGCCGTGATGCCCGAGACCTTGATATCCATCTGAAGCGCCGTGATGCCTTCCTTCGTGCCGGCCACTTTGAAGTCCATGTCGCCGTAATGGTCCTCGGCGCCGGCGATATCGGTGAGGATGGCGTAGCGGTCGCCTTCCTTCACCAGACCCATCGCAATGCCGCCCACCGGCGCTTTGACGGGCGCTCCGGCGTCCATCAGCGCCAGGCATCCGCCGCAGACGGTGGCCATCGAGCTCGACCCGTTCGATTCCAGGATGTCGCTGACCACGCGGATGGTGTACGGGAAAATGTCTTCGGGCGGGATGACGGCGGCGAGCGCCCGCTCGGCGAGCGCGCCGTGGCCGATTTCGCGCCGGCCCGGCCCGCGCAGGAATTTCACTTCGCCCACGCTGAAGGGCGGGAAGTTGTAGTGGAGCATGAAGCGTTTGAACGACTCGCCTTCCAGGACGTCGAGCCGCTGCTGGTCTTCCTTGGTGCCGAGCGTGGCGGTGACCAGCGCCTGCGTCTCGCCGCGGGTGAAGAGCGCCGAGCCGTGCGTGCGAGGAAGCAGGCCGACTTCGCAGGTGATGGCGCGGACTTCGTCGAACGCCCGCGCGTCGAGCCGGCGCCGCTTGACAAGGACTTCGTCGCGGAAGATGCGTTCGTGCAGCAGGTCGAAGTAATGGGCCGCGGCGCGGCGCTTTTCTTCGTCCTCTTCCGGAAAGCTCTCGACGTAACCTTTGCGCAGCTCGGAAATCTTCTTGTAGCTCTCGAGCTTCGGATACTTCGCGGTGTCCATCGCTTCGTAGAGCGCCTCGCCGACTTTCTTGCGCGTTTCTTCGTAGAAAGCTTCGTCGTGCGCGGGCGGCGTGACTTCGCGCTTCTTGAGCCCCAGCTCGGCGAAGAGCTGTTTTTCGGCGGCGATAATCTTCTTGATCTCGCCGTGGCCGAACTCGATGGCGTCAATCACCGTCGCCTCGGAAACTTCCCTGGCGCCCGCTTCCACCATCGCGATCCCGCGCTCGGTGCCGGCGACCACGAGGTTGAGCAGGCTTTTTTCGGTTTCGGCGTAGGTGGGGTTGGCAACGAGCCGGCCGTCCACCAGGCCCACGCGCACCGCGGCGAGCGGTTCGAGGAAGGGGATGTCGGAAAGGTAGAGCGCGGCCGCGCCCGCCACCAGCCCGACGACGTCGGGGTTGTTGTCCGTGTCGGCGGAGAGCACGAGCGCGATGACCTGCGTTTCGTCGTGATAGCCTTCCGGAAACAGCGGCCGCACGGGACGGTCAATGAGGCGGCTGGTGAGGATTTCTTTTTCCGTCGGACGGCCTTCGCGTTTGAAGAAGCCGCCGGGAATTTTTCCCGCCGCGTAGTTGTACTCGCGGTAGTCCACCGTGAGGGGGAGAAAATCGATCCCTTCTCGCGGCTCGGCCGTGCAGGCCGTAGCCAGCACCACCGTATCTCCGAAACGAACGTAGGCGGCGCCGTTGGCCTGTTTGGCCAGCTTGCCGCATTCAATGGTCAAGGTACCGGAACCGAGGGGAATACTAATCTGTGGCAATGGAATTCCTCCGTAGCGTCATAAGCCCGCGATCCCGGGCCGCCGGTTCGAGGGCCGGAGCGCGAACGCCGGCAGAGGGCCGGGTCCGCCTCCGGCGGGAGGCGGCGGGAATCTCGACATGGCTGATGGGTGAAGCTGCGATGGTGGGGGACGGAAGTCCTGACCCGCGACCCTTTCCCGCTTGATCGGGCGGGCCTCCCGAAAAACGCGCAAGCTCCGCGTCCGGGTGGCCGGGGTAGCTGGATTGGTCCTCTTCCAGAGTACAGGAACTTCGGGTCACAACAGGGTTACTTACGGATGCCCAGGCGCTCGATCACCTGCCGGTAACGGTCCGGATTTCGCCGCTTCAGATACTCGAGCAGCCGGCGCCGCTTGCCCACCATAATCAGCAGGCCGCGGCGCGACGAGTGGTCCTTCCGATGTTCGCGGAAGTGCTCGGTCAGGTAAGAAATCCTCTCACTGAGCAAGGCAATCTGGACTTCGGGTGAACCCGTATCTTTCTGGTGAACCCGGTACTGATCAATCAGATTGGCCTTGGACTGCGGCGTTAATGGCATCCGCCCTTCTCCTCGCTTCTCACAACTTTTCCCTTTTATTCTCGCCAATTAGAATAGCATGCCGGAGCGGAAATTGGCAAAGGCTAATTTGACGCGGCGCGGAGCGAAGAAATTCCGGCGCGAAGTGTGAACATCGCGGGCTCGCTTCCCTTGCCTGCTGTGTTAGAATCAGCGGGTAGGGGTTCGCCCGGCCCTCTCGGGCCATCACCGTGGGAAAAATGGCGGCGCGCAAGTACCCGCGTATTCCGGTCAGCTTTCCGGTTGAGGTCCTCGCTGAAGGAAAGATTCTCCGTGGGACCGCCTCGACTCTGGGGGGCGGCGGACTGTTCCTCACTCGCCCGCTGCTCCTGCCTCCGGGAACGGACATGACGCTGCGCTTCCGTCCCGTCAAGCGCGGCGCGGCGATTACCGCGCAGGGGCGCTCCCTCTACAGGATCGAAGGCCAGGGAACCGGTGTGCAGTTCACGGCGCTGGAAGCGGCGGACCACCAGCGGCTGCTGCGGCTCATTCACCAGCGGACGAAAGACCGCCGCCAGCATCCGCGCGTGCCGCTCGCCACGCAGATTTACTGCGACGAGTGCATGACGCTGGCCTTCTCCCGCGACCTGAGCGAAGGCGGGATGTTCATCGAAACGCGCGAGCCGTTGCAGAGCGGCGCGCGCATCAACGTGCGGTTCCATCTCGAGGACCAGGGCCCCATCGTCGTCGCCTCGGCGAAAGTCTGCTACGTCGTCGAGCGCCTGGGCATGGGCGTGGAGTTTCTGGAAATTTTTCCCGAGGACCGCGCGCGCATCCGGAATTACATATCGGAAATTCCGGCTCTCCCCGATCCCACCGCCCAGGCCAAGAAGACCCGGCGCAGCAAACAATCCGCAACGGCACAAGCGGATTGAGTTGCCGGCGCGGGAGTCTCCGCCCCCCTAGAGTTTGCCCGCCGACGGCGTCATCACGATTTCTTCCACCAGAGCGTGCGACGAACGCGTCAGGACGGCCGCCACCATCTCCGCCACGTCGCGCGGCTTGAGGAGCTTGCGCCGGTCGAAGGGGAAATCGAAGGCGTTCACCAGGCGCGTGTCCGTCGAGCCGGGCAGGATGGAGGTGACGCGAATCTTTTTGGGCCGCAATTCCTCGCGCAGAACATTCATCAGTCCACGCGCGCCGAACTTTGCCGCGCAGTAGGCGGCGTTGTTGGGAAAAGCCTGAAGCGCCGCGATGGACAGGACGCTCACGACGTGCGCGTCGCGGCCCCGCTCGAGCAACGGCAGCGCCGCCTGCGTGCAGAGGAAAATCGAAGTCAGGTTCGCGTCGAGGTTTGACCGGAACTCGCGCAGCGTGGTGCGCGCGAACGGTTTGCAGGTGAAGACGCCCGCATTGTTCACCAGCGCGTCCAGCCGCCCGAACCGGCGGCGGACCCTCGCGAAGAGCCGGCGAACCTCCGCAGGCTTCGTGACATCCGCCACCAGCGGCACGGCTCGCGCGCCCGCCCTTTTCGCCGCCGCTTCGACCCGCCGGCGATTTCGACCGACCATCAGCACGCGCGCGCCCTCGCGCGCCAGCGCCTGCGAAATCGCGAATCCGATGCCGCGGTTCGCGCCGGTAATCAGAACGAGGCGGTCGGCCAGCTTGCGCATGGGAAGTTGAGGGTCAGGATTGGAGATTCCGACTGCGTATTGAAAACCGGAAATTCTGAATTGCCCAGGTCAAGTCACTCCCACTCACTCACGCGGTCGCGCGCGCACCAGTTGCAGGAACTCTTCCCGCGTCTCCTGCTCGTCGCGGAAAACGCCGAGCATCGCCGAAGTGACCGCGACGGAGTTCTGTTTCTCGACGCCGCGCATGACCATGCAGAGGTGCCGCGCCTCGAGGATGACGCCCACGCCCTGCGGCTTGATCTTTTCCATGATCGTCTCGGCGATTTGTGTGGTCAGCCGCTCCTGCACCTGGAGGCGGCGCGCGAAAACGTCCACGAGACGCGGAATTTTGCTCAGGCCGATGACTCTCCGGGTGGGAATGTAGGCCACGTGGCAGCGGCCGAAAAACGGCAGCAGGTGGTGCTCGCAGAGGCTGAAGACTTCGATATCCCGGACGATCACCATCTCGTCGTAGGCGACGTCGTAGAGCGCGCCGTTCAGGACTTTGTCGACGTCCTGCCGGTAGCCGCTGGTGAGGTAGCGTAGCGAGCGGGCGACGCGCTCGGGCGTCCGGCGCAGCCCGTCGCGGCCCGGGTCTTCGCCCAGTTGCTCGAGGATGGCGCGCACGTGCTCGCCCATCGGGTCCGCGCCCGCGGCGCTCTCCAACTCGTCCAGCCGGGTCAGGGGGTCTTCAATCATGGGTTCCTCTCACTTTCAACGGCGGGCCGGGGAGGGTTCCGCGCCGTCGCCTTCGTACTCGAAAAAGTTGGAGCTCGTTTCTTCCAGCCGCACGCGTTTCAGAAAGGCGCGGCCCAGCCCGCCCGCCCCCGCCAGGCGCGGACGCAGCAGCCGATAAATCTCCAGGCACAGATTCTCGGTGGTCGGCACGAGGCGGCGGAAGTTTTCCGTGTCGAGGTTCAGGTTGACCTCGTCGAAGGGGTCGAGCACTTCGCGGCGCACCAGCCCGTCGAGAAACGCAAGGTCGCAGACCATGCCCGTCCGCGGGTCAATCGGCCCGGCGACGGTGACCTCGAGCGCGTAGTTGTGCCCGTGCCCGTGCGGGTTGTTGCATTTGCTGTAGAGGCGCGCGTTTTCCTCCGCGCTCAGCGCCTCGGAGTGGAGGCGGTGGGCCGCCGAAAACCGGTAGCGCCGCGTCAGTTCAACCATCAGCCTCCGTAATAGTCCACAAAAAGATCGGGAGTCTCGTACAAGCGGATTCGATGCAGCTTGCCGACCGTGAGTTTCGGCGCGAGGCGCTGCCAGATTTCGACGGCGATGTTTTCCGTCGTGGGAATTTTGGTCGCGAACGCAGGAACTTCCTTGTTGAGGAAGCGGTGGTCGAGGGCCTCCAGGACTTCGTCCTCAAGGACGCGCTTCAACTCTTTGAGGTCCATCACCATGCCGGTGCGAGGGTCCACCTCCCCGGCCACCGTCACTTCGAGCGCGTAGTTGTGCCCGTGGCCGTGCGGGTTGGCACACTTGCCGAAGACGCGCCGATTTTCCTCCGGCGTCCATTGCGGATTGTGGTAGTAGTGCGACGCGGCAAATTCCGCGCGGCGCGTCACGTAAATCATCGCTTTCCCCTCGCCGGATATTCGCGGCCCTTCCACTCGACGCGACCGCTCAGGCGATGGATGCGCAGCGAGTTGAGCAGCAGCAAGCCCGCCAGCAGCGCCCCCGGCGCCAGATAGTTGGCCAGCCGCGAGTCGAATCCCAGGCGCGCCAGTCGCTGGCCGTAGCTCCAGTGGCGAATCAGCGCCAGAACAAAGAGGCCGCAAACCGCCAGCGCGCCCGCCACCGCTCCGCGGCCCACCGCGAAGAGGATTGAGGCAGCCAGGAAGGCTGTCGCCGGCAGCGCGTCGAGCAGCCACCAGCGCGTCACCGTTCCGAGCCCCGCGGCCGCGTCGGGCGCAAGAAGCGGGAAAAGGTTTTTCGACCAGCCGCGCCAGAGTTCGCCGAAGCGGCGATACATTCTCGTTTCGACCCACTCCGCGCCCGGCAGGAACAGGAGGCGCCCCCCCGCCTGCTTGACGCGACGCGCGAGCGCGACGTCCTCGAGGATTTCGCTGCGCACCGCCTCGTGCCCGCCCGCGCGCTCGTAGGCGCTTCGCCGGACGAGCAGGTACTGGCCGTTCGCCGCCGCGGCGGGCGAGCTCGGGTCGGAAACTTCCTCGAACGGGTAAACCTTTGCCAGTTCGACGAACACTAGCGGAATGACCGCCTTCTCCCACCACGTCTCCGTCCGCTGCCCGGGCGAAAGCGAGAGCAGGTCAACGTTTCCGGCTCGCGCGCGCGCGAGCATCGCTTCGAGACTGCCGGGGCGATGCTCGGTGTCCGCGTCGGTAAAGAGCAGCCATTCGCCGCGCGCGCGTCGCGCGCCCAGCGCCAGCGCGTGGCATTTGCCGAGCCAGCCCACCGGGAGTTGTTCGACCCGCAGCAGTTCGATGCCGGCGATTTCCTCGCTCAGGCGACGGACGATTTCCGGCGTCGCGTCCTCCGACTGGTCGTCCACGACCAGGATTTCACCCCAACCACCCTGAAAGGCCACCGAACGAATGACGCGGTCGATGTTCGCCGCCTCGTTCCGCGCCGGGATGATGACGGAAACGGGTCCCGCGGGATTGCGGGCCTGGTTCGCAGCGCGCTCGGATTGAGCGTCAACGCGCGTGCCTGGGCTCAAAGAATTCGCTCCCGGCGCGAAGTCTCATTATAATGGAGAGGCAACGATGAGCAAAGGTCGCGCCGCCAAACTCCTTGTGCTGGCCGGATTTGTGGCCGTGGCCGTGGCCGTGGCGGCGTATCGCCGCTGGGCCGGGCCGCCGCAAGTCGGCCACGCCGCTCCCGACTTCGCGCTGCCCACGCTGGCCGGCGAGGAAATCCGCCTGAGTGGCTTGCGACCGAAAGTGGTGGTCGTGAATTTCTGGGCCACGTGGTGTCCTCCGTGCATCGAGGAGACGCCCAGCCTGCGGCGCTTTTCCGAGATTCTCAGAGATGAGGGCGTCATCGTCGTCGGAGTCAGCGTGGATGAAGATCCCGAGGTGCTCCGGAAATTCGTTGCGCAGTACGAACTCTCTTTTCCCATCGCGCGCGACCCGAACCGGACCGTCGCCGCACGCTACGGCACGTTCAAATTCCCCGAGACATACATCATTGACCGTTCCGGAAGGATCGCCGAAAAGATCGTTAACGCCGTGGATTGGGAGGACGCGCGAATCGTGGAATTCGTTCGGGGATTGGCGCGAGCGGGCGCGCGCTGAAGAACCCGCTGAGACTCTCCTGACGAGGGCGTCGCCCGAAAGTGCGGCGCGAGTTCCCGCGCCTACCGGTCCTCCGCCAGCGCGTCAAAAATACGGCGCCAGAGGCCCACCACGTCGGCAATCACTTCCTCTTCCCGAATGTTCAGCTTGGCCTGACGGTTCTGGAGCCGCGCCTGATAGACCACTCCGGCCAGCGTCGCCGCTACCTGCGGAGTAACCTGCGCGTCCAGCGCGACAGTCTCCTTCCCTGCCTTCGATTTCGCCATAGTCTCCTCTCGGGTGTGAAGTCGAGCGCGAGCGATTCTAGCACACCCGAGCGTCATCGCGGTCTTGTGAGTCTGTGAAGCGCAGTGTAGCATCATGGCCTCGGGCGAAACCATGAAAGATCCCGTCTGCGGAATGGAAGTCAGTCCGGAAAGCGCCGCGGGCTCCCACGAATACCGCGGCGAGCGGTACTATTTCTGCAATCCGCGTTGCCTCGAAAAGTTCCAAGCCGACCCCGAACATTACCTCGCTCCGAAGCCCAGGGCGCAACTTCACTCGATTTCGCTCGGCCCGGCTGCGGCCGCGAGCCCGACGGGCGCGCCGCACACCTGTCCGATGCATCCCGAGGTCGAGCGATCGGGTCCCGCATCGTGCCCCAAGTGCGGCATGGCGCTCGAGCCCAAGTCCGTGGGGGCGCCCCGCTCGCGGACGGAGTACGTCTGCCCGATGCATCCGGAAATTGTGCGCGACAAGCCGGGCTCGTGTCCCCTCTGCGGCATGGCGCTCGAGCCGCGCACCGTGACGGCGGAGGAAGAGGCTAATCCCGAACTCGTGGATATGACGCGCCGCTTCTGGGTGAGCGTAGGGCTGACGGCGCCCGTCTTCCTTCTTGCCATGTCCGAAATGCTTCCGGGCCAGCCCGTTCAGCAGATTCTCTCCGGGCGCGCCTTCCATTGGGTCCAGCTCGTCCTGGCCACGCCCGTCGTGCTGTGGGGCGGCTGGCCGTTTTTTGTGCGCGCTTGGGCCTCCGTTGTGCATCGCAGTCCCAACATGTTCACGCTGATCGGCATGGGCATTGGGACGGCCTACGCCTACAGCCTGGCCGCAACGCTTGCCCCCGGCCTATTCCCTGATTCTTTTCGCGGCCATCACGGCGAAGTCGCGGTGTATTTCGAAGCCGCGGCGGTCATCACGACGCTGGTGCTGCTCGGCCAGGTGCTGGAGTTGCGCGCGCGCGCGCAGACTTCGAGCGCGCTCAAGGCGCTGCTCGGGCTGTCTCCCAAGACCGCGCGCCGCCTGAGTGAAGACGGCACGGAGGAAGACGTCCCGATCGACCGGGTGCAGCCGGGCGACCGGCTGCGCGTGCGGCCGGGAGAAAAGATTCCCGTGGACGGCGTGGTGCTGGAAGGCACGAGTTCCGTGGATGAGTCCATGGTGACCGGCGAGCCGATTCCCGTGGAGAAAAAATCCGGCGACCCGGTGACGGGAGGCACGGTGAACGGCACGGGCGGGTTCGTGATGCGCGCCGAACATGTGGGCGCGGACACGCTGCTCGCGCAGATCGTGCGCATGGTGAGGGAGGCGCAGCGCACCCGCGCGCCCATCCAGCGGCTGGCGGACGTTGTCTCGGCCTATTTCGTCCCCGCCGTGATTCTCGTTGCGGTCGTCACGTTCATCGTGTGGGGGGTGTGGGGGCCGGACCCGAAACTCGCGCACGCGCTCGTGAACGCCGTCGCGGTGCTCATCATCGCCTGCCCGTGCGCGTTGGGACTGGCGACGCCGATGTCCGTCATGGTCGGCACGGGCCGCGGAGCGCTCGCGGGCGTGCTCATCAGAAACGCCGAAGCGCTTGAGACGTTCGAGAAAGTGGATACGCTCGTCGTGGACAAGACGGGAACGCTCACGGAAGGCAAGCCGCGCGTGGCGAAAGTCGCCGCGGTGGAGGGAGGAAGTGAAGACGAAGTGCTGCGTCTCGCCGCGAGCCTCGAACGCGCGAGCGAGCACCCGCTGGCCGCGGCCATCGTTGCCGGCGCCGAACAGAGCCGCCTGAAGCTCGCCGAGGCGAAGGATTTTGAGTCCACGACGGGCGAGGGCGTGCGCGGGAAAGTCGAAGGTCGCGACGTGGCGCTGGGGAATTCCAAATCCTTCGATCGCCTCGGAATTGAACTCGGAAGCCTGAAAGAGGAAGCCGAGAAGTTGCGCCGCGAAGGCCACACGGTGGTCTTCGTCGCCGTGGACGGCCGCGCCGCGGGACTGGTGGCGCTCTCGGACCCCATCAAGTCCTCGACGCCGGAAGCGATCCAACTACTGCACCGGGAAGGCATCCGGATTGTCATGCTCACGGGCGACAGCCGCGCGACCGCCGAAGCCGTCGCGCGCAAGCTGAAGATTGACGAAGTCGAGGCGGAAGTCTCGCCGGAGCGCAAAGACGAGGTCGTGAAGCGGCTTCAATCCGAAGGGCGCATCGTCGCCATGGCCGGCGACGGCGTGAACGACGCGCCGGCGCTGGCGCGCGCGCACGTCGGCATCGCCATGGGCACGGGCACCGACGTGGCGATGGAAAGCGCCGGCGTGACGCTCGTCAAAGGCGACCTGCGCGCCATCGCTCGCGCCCGCCGCCTGAGCCGCTCGACCATGCGGAACATCCGCCAGAACCTTTTCTTCGCCTTCGTTTACAATACGCTCGGCGTGCCGATTGCCGCGGGCGCACTCTATCCGTTTTTCGGATTGCTTTTGAGCCCCATGATCGCCGCCGCGGCCATGACGTTCAGCTCCGTTTCGGTCATCGGCAACGCGTTGCGGCTGCGAAGAGTTGAACTGTAGCGCCGGTCTGTGACCGGCGGCCCCGCGAAGCATTCAAGATCCGGCGATCGGAGATCGCCGCTACAGGAAGAGGCCCATGACCTTTCTGACCACGCGCTACAAATTGAAACGGCCATTGAACGCGAAAGCTTACGAACGCCTCGCGCGCCTGCACACGCTTTATGGAATTCGCGGAGTTTCCGTGGAGGGAGACGACCTGGTCGTCGAGTATGACGCTTCGCGGATTCACGAAGCCGAAACGCTGGCCGCGGTGCGCCGCGCCGGAATCGCCGTTGAGCCCGAAAAGCCGATTCCGCCCGGCGCCTTCGATTACACCGGTGAGTTCAAAGATTTCGCCTGGCCGACGAAGGGCCTGAGCCCCGTCAATCGGAACGCCAAATAGGGACGCGGCGCGGAAGCCTTGCCGTCACTTCGCCAGCCGGCCGGCCGCTTCGATATCCGACACGGCAAGGATGATGTTGGCCTTCCCCGCGCCTTTCAGGATGGTCGCGTAGGCGTAGCGGATGTCCACGCCGTTTTCAGAGAGCTTGCGCGTCAACTTGCCGAGCGCACCCGGCTTGTCGGTCAGCCGCACGTCGAGCACTTCCTCCTCGGTGTACTTCAGCCCCATCGAGTCGAAGATCTTCTTCGCGTCCTCGGGGCGGTTCACCACCACGCGCACCGGCGCCATGCCGGGCTGGTCGGGCGCCATCAGTCCGACGATATTCACGGCCTTTTCCGCCAGCCTGGTGCACAGCTCCGCCAGCGCTCCGCGCTCGTTTTTGATTCTCACGGTCAACTGCTTGACGACAGCCACGGTCACATCCTCCGCGTGCTGCGAATTCGACTCCGCTCCGGGCGCCCCCAGGAAGCACCGCCGACTCTACACACAATCCGCGCCGCAGGCAACCGCGGCGGTTGCGCGGGCGGGCGGCGTCTGATACAACCGCGCTGCTCCGCAGACGCCATCCGAGGTGCGCGCCATGAAATTTTCCGCCCCACACCGAAGCCCTGAGAACAGCGCCGTATCCCGGCGCAGATTTCTTCGTCTGCCGCTCGCGCTCGCGGCGGCCGCCGCCGGGCTCAAGCTGCCCCTCTTCGACTTGCTCGCGCGCCCGCAACCGCGCATGAAAATCACGGACGTCGAAACCTGGGTGCTCAAGACGAACTCGCTGTTCGTCATCGTGCGCACGGACCAGGGCGTGAGTGGCTACGGCGAAGTGAGTCCCATGAACGTGCGGGCGCTGGCGAGTTTTGTGGACGCTGCCCTCAAGCCGCTCATCGTCGGCCAGAACGCGCTCGATTACGACCGCGTGTGGGAGCGGATGTTTTTTCGCACCTACAAACTCGGCCCGGCGGGCGCGCAGCCGGAAGCGATGTCGGGCATCGACCTGGCGCTTTGGGACATCCTCGGCAAGGTGACCGGCCAAAGCGTTTCGCAACTGATGGGCGGACGGCGGCGCGACCGAGTGCGCCTTTACGCGAGCATCGGAGGCGGCGCCGAATCAACGCCGAAAGAAATGGCGCAGCGCGCCGCGGAAGCCGTCGGGCAGGGTTTCACGATGGTCAAGATGCGCATGGACTGGACGGCGCGCCGCGCCGACGTGAACCCCGCGCACGACTGGGCCATTCTCGTTGAGACGCGCAAAGCTATCGGAGACAAAACAGAGCTTGGCTTCGACGTGAACAACGGCTTCACGGTTCCGACGGCCATCCGTTTCGGCCGCCGCGCCCAGGACGAATTGGGGCTGATGCACTACGAGGAGCCCGTGGCGCAGTACGATTACGCCGGACTGGCACAGGTGGTGGCCGCGCTCGACGTCCCCGTGGCCGCGGGCGAGCACGAATACACGCGCTGGCAGTTTCGCGACCTCATCGAGCAGGCCAACGTGGATATCGTCCAGCCGGACATCGTCAAATGCGCGGGGCTGACCGAAGGCATCAAAATCGCGGCGCTGGCGAGCACCTATAACCGCCTCCTCGTGCCTCACATGACGCAGCCGACGATCGGGACGGCGGCGAACCTTCATTACACGGCCTGCTTCGCGCGCGACGAGCGCGCGCAGGAGTACAACATCAGCCGCCAGCGCGAAGTGCTCGACCGCGTGATCCGTCCGTCGCTGGTTCAGAAGGACGGATATCTGCCCGTCCCCGACGGGCCGGGGCTGGGCCTCGAGGTGGACGAGGGAGAACTGCGAAAACTGCGGGTGTAGCGCCGACCGCTGGCCCGAAACGGTCAACTCGCCTTTTCAGCCGCGCGGCAGGAGGGCCGCCACGCGCGCCCGCGTTTGACGCCCCGTTCGCCGCCTGATAGGCTTTTTGAAGAGCAACCCATGTCCACGAACGGCCATTTCCCGCTTGCGCCATTCCACGTGATGGAGCGCGTTTCGGCGAGCGTTCCCGCGGTCGCCGACATCGAAAAGAGCGTTGCCGAAGCGCTCGCCGCGCTGCAACTGCCCGCCGGAAGCCTCGCCGGAAAACGCATTGCCCTGAGCGTGGGCAGCCGCGGACTCGCGAGCCTGCCGGAACTCGTGCGCGCCGCGTGCAGATTGCTGAAAGGGCAGGCCGCGAAGCCCTTTGTGTTCCCCGCCATGGGCAGCCACGGCGGCGCGACGGCCGAGGGCCAGCGGCAGATTCTCGCCGACTACGGAGTGACTGAGGAAAGTGTCGGCGTCGAAATCCGCTCTTCGATGGATTCGGTGATGGTCGGCACGTCGCCCGACGGCTTCCGCGCCTACATGGACCGGAACGCCTGGGAGTCGGACGGCGTAATCGTCTTCAACCGCGTCAAGCCGCACACGGATTTTTCCGGCACCATCGAGAGCGGCTTGCTGAAGATGATGTCGGTGGGGATGGGGAAAGTGGAAGGCGCCAGCCAGACGCATCGCGCCGGCTGGAGACACGGCTTCGAGCACACGATTCGCGCCATGGCCGGCGCGGTTCTGGCGAGCGGCAAGATTCTGGGCGGGCTGGCCGTGGTCGAGAATGAAATGCACGAGGTCTGTCACGTCCGCGCGGCGCGGGCGGAAGGAATCGTCGCCATGGAAGAAGAACTGCTGCGCATGGCGCGGCCCCTCGTGCCGAGAATTCCTTTCTCAAGACTCGACCTCCTCATCGTGGACGAAATCGGCAAGAACATCAGCGGCGCGGGAATGGATACGAAAACCATCGGCCGCGGCGTGGAGCTCCAGCCCGGCGAAGCGCCGGAAATTGCGATGATTTACGTCCGCGATCTCACGCCGGAAAGCGAAGGGAACGCCGTGGGCGTCGGCTTCGCCGACCTCATTCACGAGCGGCTCTTCCGCAAAATCGATTTCAACAAGATGTATATCAACGCGCGGACGTCGCTGAACCCGGCCGCGGCGCGGCTGCCGCTCCACTCGCCCTGCGACCGCGTCGCGCTCGACGTGGCCCTCGGCCACCTCGGCGGTCCGGAACCGCAAAGGCAGCGCGCCGTCTGGATCCGCAACACGCAGGCGCTGAAACGCCTGGGCGTTTCCCCGGCACTCGCTGCGGAAGCGCGAAACTTCAGCGGATGGCGCGTCTCCGCCGAGGCCGTTGCCCCGCCCTTCGACGACGCGGGCAATCTCCAATCGCATCTCTGATCTTCGCCCTGTTTGACGAAAGTCAATTTCAGACGCCCTTTTCGCCCCTACGCATCCGTGTTCGTTGCTCCCGCCGCGCGCGGGTGATATCCTCCGTCACACGGCCTGATTCGCATCGCGAAGAGTATTGGGCCGTTCCGCGCGCGGAAGGAGCGCTCAGCCATGAAACGTCTCTCGAATTTTTCCGTTCTTAAACTGGCATTCAGTTCGCTCGCCGCGGGTGTTGCCGCCAGCCTGCTTTTGGCGCGCCCCGCTGAAATTCCCAAGCCCACCGTGGACCTTTCGATCTACGGCCGCGTCGTGCAGGTGGGCTGGGTGGTGAAAGACCTGGACTCTGTCGTCAGCTACTGGGAGAAGCTCGGGCTGAAGAACATCCGGCGGACGGGCCCGATGGAATTTCCGGACACGACCGTCCGCGGCAAGAAGACCCCGCTGACGCTGAAGATGGCCTTCGCCGATATCGGCGACGTGCAGATCGAGTGGATTGAACCGGTGAAGGGGCGGAGCGTCTATGACGAGTTTCTCGCCTCTCACGGTGACGGGGTTCACCATCTGGCGTTCGCGGTGAAAAGTCCGGAGCAGCTTGAAGAGCAGATTGCCTATTTCAAGTCTCGCGGCGTGGACGTCGTGCAGCGCGGAAGCTGGGAAGGCACGAAGGGCAAGGGCCTGTTCGCGTATCTCGACACGGCCGGGCGCGGCGGCGGGCTCACCCTCGAGCTCGTTCACAATCCCGACGCGCCGCCCCCGGGAACCGTTCGCGAGCAGGGGCACGAGCCGCCCTTCAATAAAATCACGCAATACGCGATCGTCGTGCGGGATATCAAGAAGGTGGACGAGTTCTACCGCGGCCTGGGTTTCGGCGGAATGCAGATTGACCACAACATCAGCGTCAACCGCAACTATCGCGGCCAGCCCGGGAAATTCGAAATGTATCTCGGCTGGTGGCGCTTCGGAAACGTGCCGTTCGAGTGGATCGGCCCCATCGTCGGCCCGAGCGTTTACGACGAGTTTCTGGAAGAACGCGGCGAGGGCTTTCATCACCTGGCGTTCAACGTGAAGGACATGGACGAAGCGATTCGCCAGCTTGAAGCGCGCGGCGCCCCCGTCAACCAGAGCGGCGGATGGGATTCGCCGGCCAGCAAAGGCCGGTTCGCTTATCTCGAGACCGAAAAGCGCGGCGGGGTCTCCATCGAGCTGCTGTGGAACCAGCCGATGGACCGCTAGCAACCAATTGCCGCCGTTTGCCGTCCGAACTCTTGACGGGATTTCCGCCAGGTTCCAGAATGAGGGGCGGGAACCCTCAATTCACTCCGAGGCGCGAAGCGTGTCCAGACGGACGACTTCCCGGGTCCTGACGATGGCGCTGTCCCTGCTCGCCGCTTTCGGCGCGGCGAACGCTGAGGAGAAGAAACCCGCGAAGGACGCGCCTCCGGCGGAATCCAACAAGCCTTCTCTCGCCGACGTCACCCGCGTCTCGACCGACGCGGTGGCCGAAAGCGTGGCGCGAGAGCAGGTGCGGGGCGAAGATGAAACTGAGGAGGCGAAGTCCGAGGACGCGGCCTCCCAGGAAGAACCCGCTTCCGTCGTCGAATTGAAGCCGCGCGCCAGGGATTCCGAAGACGCGAAAGACGCCGCGAAGGTGGAATCGAAGAGTTCCGGGAAAGGTCCCTTGAAAGACGTGCACGGGTCCGTGCACGGAGCCTCCGACCCGAAGGGCTCGGGCAGCCGCGCGGGCGGCTCGGTGGGCGCCACAACGCGCGGCGGGCGAAGTTCCATATACGTCGAAGGCCAGCGGACCCGCGAAACCCCGCCTCGACCCCAGTAAACGATGAACCTGACGCTTCAGCCGCGAGGTCGCTCGCGCCGCATCGTTGGATTTTGCCTCGGGCTTTCGGCCGTCGCTCTCGCTTTCGTGACGGCCGCGCGCGCGGCGGGCTCGAGTGTCGAGTGCCGGAGCATCGAAAGCGCCGTCCTCGGCCGCGCGGTCAATTTCTGCGTCGTTCTTCCGCCCGACTATCACACAACCAATCCTCGCCGCTACCCCGCGCTCTACTTCCTTCACGGGCTGAACGAAAACGAGCGCACCTGGATGGACCGCGGCGGGCAGCAGATCCTCGACGGGCTGTGGCGCGAGGAGCGGCTGGGACCGTTTCTCGTCGTGTTGCCCGACGGCGCGCGAACTTTTTACGTGAACGCCCGGAACGGCGGAGAACGCTACGAAGACTTTCTGATTCAAGAACTCGTTCCCTTCGTTGATCGCGAGTACCGCACTTTGGCGCAGGTCTCGGCGCGCGGAATCGGCGGAAACTCCATGGGGGGCTACGGGGCGCTGCACCTGGGGATGCGCCATGCCGCGGTGTTCGGCTCGGCCAGCGCGCACAGCGCCGCGCTGCTTCCGAAGATCCCGGAGCTCGAGCCGGGCGAAGGCCGCGGCCGGTTCTACGCGCGAGTCCTCCAGGCGCCCTTCGGCTTGCCTGTGGACGAGGCTCATTGGCGCTCCTACGACCCGCTGACCCTGGCCGAGAATCCCTCGCGCTTCGCGCTGCTCAAGCTGTACTTCGACTGCGGTGAGAGCGACCGTTACGGTTTCCAGACGGGCGCGCAGCTTCTGCACCAGAAATTGACCGAGCGAGGTTTCTCGCACGAATTTACGCTTCGCCCGGGCAACCACGGGTGGAACTATCTGAGCCAGTATTTGAAACATTCGCTGGAATTTCATTGGCGGGCGTTCGAGGCCGCGACGCGCACGCGGACCGCAGCGGGAGGCGGCCCATGAGGCGGATCGGCTTGCTCCTCACCATCGTTTTCGCGCTCTGCTCTTCGCCGCTTGCCGGCGGCCAGGACGCAGCGGAAAAACGTGTGATCGATTATCTCCGCGAAAATCTGAAGCCCGGGCAGCCGGTCTTGATCACCGAACTCTACGGCAAGGTCTTCCCGGAGCCTGAAGAGCGCCAGGCGCTCGACAAGCTCTACCGCGCCTTCTTCCGCATTCCGCTTTTTCTGGCGCAGCATCAGGAGCGGCTCGGCGCGCCGCCCGGCTTGAAGACCGTCGCCGAGCAGTTCGACCTGGGCTCCGCCGACGCGGCGGACGTGCTGCTGCGGGTGATGGAGGCCGACCCGCGCGTGCCGCGCTTTCTCGAGCGCGATCCGCAGTCGGGAGAAATTACGCGCGTGGACGTGGAACGCATTCGGGGCGACTCGCGCTTCGGAAAAGTCGTCGAACGCCAGTTGAGCGGCTGGGAAGGACGGCCGGCCCCGGAATTCCAGCTCGCCGAATTGCGGGGCGGCGAAGTGCGCCTGACCGAACTGCGGGACCATGTCGTGTTACTGTACGTCTGGTTCACGGGCTGCCCGCCGTGCGTGAAGCAGACGCCCGACTTGGCCGAGCTCGACGGTGAACTCGCTCCCCGGGGACTTCGCATCGTGGGCGCGAACGCCGACCGCGTGCTGGGGCTCGGCTATGACGATTCCGTCAGGATGGGGTATCTCGAGAAAGAGGGTGTGCGCTTCCCCACCGTCCACTGGACGAAGGAGAGCGACACCGCTTACGGCAGCATCGCCATCTATCCGACGCTGTTTCTGATCGGGCGCGACGGCGTCATCCGGCGGCACTGGGTCGGCTACGTGCCGCGGGAAGAATTGCGCCGCGCCATCGAAGCGGGGCTGAAACCCCTCGCACTTTTGAGACATCTCGATTGACTCCCGGGGCGGGGCCCCGGAAAATCCATTCCGAACGTTGGAGGAGAGACCCGATGAAGCAGATTCTCAACCGTGTCACAATCACACTGGGGGCTTCGAGCCTGCTGTTCGCGGCCGCGCTCGCCACGCAGGCGCACGGCCAGAACCGCGCTGAGGTCAAGGCAACGGTCGGCAAAGCAAACTTGGCAGTCGAATACGGCCGCCCCTCGCTGCGAGGCCGCGACCCGCTCAAGATGATGCAGCCCGGGAATGTCTGGCGTCTCGGCGCTGACGCTTCCACAACCCTCTCCACCGACGCCGATCTGGAATTCGGCGGGACCCGCGTGCCCAAGGGCAAGTACATTCTGCTGGCGCAGATGGCCGAGGGTGGCAAGTGGTCGTTGATCGTCTCGAGCAAGCCGCATACCCAGTACGATCCGAGCGCCAAGGTCGCCGAAATTCCGCTGGAAGTGAAGGAAGGCGGAGAGTCGGTCGAGCAAATGACCATCAACCTCTCTGCAGACAAGGACTCCATGGGCAAGATCGAAGTCGCCTGGGGCACGATGCGGCTGGCGGGGTCGTTCGCCACGGCGAAGTAGGACGCTCCCGCTCCCCACGCGAGTTCAGCCTTCGAGGTGAACAGGTGAACGGCTCATCGCTGAGCGTTCTCGCGGTGTTCGCACACCCCGATGACGCTGAGTTCCTCGCCGCCGGCACGCTCGCGCACCTGGCGCGGCGAGGGCATCGGATCCACATCGCCACGATGACGGCGGGCGATTGCGGCAGCACGGTGCTTCCGCCGGCCAAAATCGCCCGCATCCGCCGCCGCGAGGCCGCCCGCGCCGCAAGCCTGATCGGCGCGGACTACACCTGCCTCGAGCAAAAAGACCTGCTCGTCCTGTACGAAAAGAACGCCATACGAAAAACCATGGAGCTGGCGCGGCGCGTCGCTGCCGACCTCGTCTTCACGCACGCGCCTTCCGACTACATGATGGACCACGAAAACACCAGCCGGCTGACGATGACCGCCTGCTTCGGCGGGCTCATCGGCAATTTCAAAACGGGAGTACGGAAGCCCGCGCCGCCGCTCCGCGCCGTGCCTCATCTCTATTACGCCCAGCCCTTCGGCAACCGCGACATCCTCGGTAACGAAATCAAGCCTCGACTGGTGGTGGATATCGGCGAGACGCTCGAAATCAAGGAACGGATGCTCGCCTGCCACGAGAGCCAGAACGCCTTTCTGGCCGCTCAGCAGCGGATCAGTGATATCCAGGCCAAATTGCGCCAGATGGCGCGCCGCGCCGGCGAACACGGCGGCGTGGAATGGGCGGAGGGCTTCCGGCAGCACCTCGGCCAGGGGTTCCCCGAAGACAATGTCCTCGCCAGCCTGCTCGGGGACCTCGTGCATCCCGTCGCCGGCTGAACCTGTTCGCGTCACGCAGCACGACCGCACGGAGAACACCCATGAGCCAACCGGGTTCGACACCGCAACACGACTTTCGCCCGGGGGTAACGCTCGATGTTGACGCGGAAAGCATGCGCCGCGCCGGCTATCGCGTGGTGGACTGGATTGTCGAACGGCTGACGACGCTGCGAGAAAGTCCCCTGGGAAAGGAAATCACCCGAGACGAGGCCGAGCGGCTGCTCCACGAGCCGATGCCCGAGGAGCCCGCTGAATTCGAACGCGTCCTCGGCGAGTTCGCAGAAAAAGTGGCGCCCCACGCGGTCGCGCTCGACCACCCGCGGTTTTTCGCGTTCATCCCCAGCGCGCCGACGTACGCGAGCATCTTCGGCGATGCGCTCGCCGCGGGCGCGAACGTCTTTGCCGGCACCTGGTTTGAGGGCGCCGGGCCGGCTCAAGTGGAAATCACGGTCATTGACTGGTTCCGGCAGATGATCGGGCTGCCGGAAACCGCCTTCGGCCTGCTCGTCAGCGGCGGTTCGGTGGCGAACCTCACGGCGCTGGCCGCAGCGCGCCACGCGCTGCTCGCCGACCGGACGGAGAGCGCGACCGTCTATTTTTCGGATCAAACCCATTCTTCCGCCGACCGCGCTCTGCGGCTTCTGGGATTTCCGGAATCCCAGTGGCGGCGAATCGCCTGCGACGACGCCTATCGCCTCGACCCTCGCGCGCTCGCCGAGCAGGTGGAGGCCGACCGCCGCCAGGGGCTTCGGCCGTTCGCCGTGCTGGCGACCGCGGGCACCACCAACACGGGCGCCGTGGACCCTCTGCCCGCCATTGCCGAGGTGGCAGGCCGCTACGAACTCTGGTTCCACGTGGACGCCGCCTACGGCGGCTTTGCGGCACTTACCGAGCGCGGAAAGAAAGCCCTCACGGGCATCGAACTCGCCGACTCGGTCGTGCTCGACCCGCACAAATGGTTCTATTGCCCGTTCGAGGCCGGCTGCGTCCTGCTTCGCGACCGGCGACTGCTGCCGGAAACCTTTCGAATCCTTCCCGACTACATGCGCGACATTGAACGCGAAGACCGGGAAGTCAACTTCTGCGACTACGGCGTTCAATTGACTCGCGGTTTTCGGGCGCTCAAAGTGTGGATGAACTTCAAGGTTTTCGGCACACGCCGCCTGCGCGAGGTCACCGACCAGTGTCTGGACCTCGCCCTGGAGGGCGCGGCGATGTTCGCCGCCTCCCCAAGGATTGAAATCGTCACACCGCCGTCACTCGGGATTTTTTCATTCCGCTATCTGCCGCGATCTGTTCCCACGGAGGGCGCCGAACGCGAAGAATTCCTCAATCGTTTCAACGTTCGCCTGGTATCTCGCATCACAAAAAGCGGGCGAGTCTTTCTCTCTTCTACGCGCCTGAGGTCGCGCACGGCGCTTCGCGTGTGCGTCCTCAACCATCGCACGCGCCGGGACGACCTGCGGGAAGCTCTGGCGGCGGTGGAACAGGCTGGAGCGGAGCTTGAAGTGGAGTTGCGTTGAGAGAGTGAGATTTTCCGGGGTGGTGAATCGGTCAAACCGTCCCCGTGGCGCGAAGGACGGAAGTATAATGTTTGGTGTTGGCAAGACTGCGGAAATACGTCGGGTTGATTGCTTCTCCCACTCCCGCCCTGCTCCGAGCGTCAAGCATGCCGCATGGTGATGGCGTCCAAACCCCTTTCCGGCCTTCCTGTCGATTCCCTGGCGTCTGCGGAGGATTTCTGGCGCGGGCGTTAATCCTGGCCGGGATCCTTTTGACGGCCGCAGTCCCCGCCGTCACCCAGGAACTCCCCTGGGGACGTACCGTTGAAGCGATTCGGCTCGAGACGGACGCGGCGCTACCCGTCGAGCACTTTTCACCCCAGATTCGCCAAAAAGTGGGCGAGCCGCTCGACCGCCGCAAAGTGGCGGAGAGCCTGAAGGACCTGTTCGCCACGGGGCGCTTCCAGGAATTGCGGGCTGACGCTGTCCCGCGGGAGTCCGGCGTCGAACTGATTTTCCGCGGCCGGGCCACCTACTTCGTCGGCGTCGTCCGGGTGGAAGGGACGCCGGACGTTCTCGACCCCCGCCTGTTGATTACGGCCGCGCGCCTGCGTCTGGGCAACCCGGTCTCCGACCGGGACCTGGACGCGGCGGCGCTGCGCCTGGCCTCCGTGCTCGCCGAGAGCGGTTATTACCGCGCCGAGGTCAGTTCCCGGCTCGATCCGGACCCGAATACGCAGGTGGCCGACGTGACTTTCACAGTTGACCCGGGCCCCGCGGCGCGACTGAAAGAAGTGGAATTTGTGGGCGAACTGCACGCTACGCGCGAGCACCTGCTGAAGGTGGCCAGGTGGAAACCGGGAATTCATCTCACCTCGACAAACCTCGAACGCGGGACGTTCCGGCTGCACCGCTTTTACGCGGAGCAGGGCCGCCTGATGGCCGCAGTGAACGTGAAGGAACGCCTTTATGACCGCGAATCGGAAACCGAAAAGCTGACCGTGGACATCGAGGTCGGGCCGCTCGTCAACGTCGAAATCCGCGGCGCAAGCCTTTCGAAGTCCGAACGCCGAACGGTGCTTCCCTTCTATCAGGAAGGCGTGGTGGATGAGACTTCGCTCGAACGTGGGCGCCGGAACCTGCTCGACCACTTCCAGAGACGCGGCTACTATCTGGCGGAAATTGAGTACGAACACCGGGAAACGGGCGGCGAGGCGAGCATTGAGGTGGTCTATCACGTCGCCCTGGGCGAGCAGGGCGTTTTCGAGGGCTATGCCTTTCGGGGCAACGAAACCCTGGACGCAGCGCAGTTAGCCGGAGTGCTGACCGTTGAGGGACAGGACTGGCTGCACTCCCGCGGCGTCTTCACACACGAACTCCTCCGCCAGGATGTTCTGTCGCTGCGCGCCGCCTACCACAACCACGGCTTCCTCGATGTGAAGGTCACCCCGCGACTCGAGACCGCCTATGAAGGGCGTCGAGGGCGGCTCTTTCTGACCTTTGAGATCGAAGAAGGTCCCCGGTGGCGGGTCGGGAACCTGGCGTTCCACGGGCTGCGCAACGAATTCCGGAATGACGTTTGGCCGCGACTGGCCGTCAAGCCCGGCCGTCCGTTCTCGCCCGTGCATGTGCTGGCGGACCGCGACAGCCTTCTCAGCTTTCTCGCCGACCGGGGGTTCCCCCACGCGCTCGTCACGTACGAGACCTCCTCGAATCCTGACACGCATACGGTGGACGTCACCTACGAGGTCGAGACCGGCCGGGAGGAAAGGATCGGGAGCGTCTTCCTGCTCGGCAACGAAAACACCCGCGAGGGGACGATTCGCCGCGAGTTGACGCTCGAACGCGGCGAACCGCTCAGCCAGAGCCAGGTCCTGGAATCTCAGCGCCGCCTGTATGACCTCGGCATCTTCAGCCAGGTTCAGATCGCCCCGCGCGACCCGCAGGGCACGGAGAGGGACAAGACAATTCTCGTCCACGTCGAAGAGGCCCGCCGCTGGACTCTGGTGTACGGCGCGGGCGTGGAATTTCAGCGTCTGGGCAGCGACCGGCCGGAGGGCGAACTTCGCGCCAGCCCCCGCCTTTCCTTCGGGATGAGCCGCCTGAACGTCGGCGGGCGCGCGCAGTCGCTGACCTTCCGCACGCGCCTCTCGACACTCGATAGGGGCGGCTCCCTCACCTACCTGGTGCCCCGCTTTCCGACGCGTCGCGACCTGGCCTTCCGCATTCACGGCCTGGCCGAGCGCAGCCGCGACGTGCTGACGTTTACGGCGGAGCGCGAGGAGGCCTCGGTGAGTCTGGAGAAGCGCTGGAGCGCGGCCGCGGCCCTGGTGGGGCGATACAGTTTCCGCCGCGTCCTCGTTGATGCCGAATCGCTGCGGATTAACCCCGAGGACATTCCTCTGGTGAGCCGCCCGGCGCGCGTGGCGATGTTCGGCCTCAGCTATGCCAACGACCACCGCGATAACCCCGCGGACGCCACGCGGGGCTCCTACTCGCTGGCCGATCTGGGCGTCTCCTCGACGCGCTACGGCTCGCAGTCGAATTTCGTGCGCATCTCCGGCCAGAACGCGACCTATCACCGCATCGGGGCTCACTTCATCTTCGCCCGCAACACCCGCTTCGCCGTGCAGTCCACCGTGGGCGAGGTGGGCGAGCGCGGACAGATTCCGCTGCCCGAACGCTTCTTCATGGGCGGCAGCGAATCGCATCGCGGCTTTTCCATCAACCAGGCGGGTCCGCGAGACTTGGTCACCGGCTTTCCGGTCGGCGGCCTGGCCCTCTTTCTGAACTCGCTCGAAATGCGAATCCCCTTCGCCGAAGGCCGGATGGGATTCGTCGTCTTCCACGACGCCGGGAACGTCTATTCGAGCGTCCGTCTGATGAAGCTGCTCAAAGTCCGGCAGAGTTCGCCCACGGATTTCGACTACACGGCCCACGCGGCGGGGCTCGGCTTGCGGTACCGCACGCCGGTCGGCCCGGTCCGCTTTGACGTGGGCTACAATCTGAACCCCGCCCGTTTCCGTGTCGAAGACCCTCAGACGGGCGCGGTGGAAATCAGGAGATTGCCCCATTGGCAATATTCGCTGAGCATCGGCCAAAGCTTCTGAGCGCGGCCCTCGCCGCCTTCTGGGCCGTGGCAGGCGCCAGCCCCGCGGCGCAGACGCTGGACCGCGTGGTGGCTTCCGTGGAGAGCCGCGCCATCACCGAGAGCGACGTCGAAACCCAGTACCGCCTGGAGCTTCTCCTCGACGGGCGCGATCCGAAGATTCGTCCGCCTGCGGGCGAACTGGCCCGCGCGCGCGACCGGCTGATCGATCAGCGCCTGCTTCTCGACGAGGCGGAGGCCGAAGGACTCGAACTCGAAGTTTTCGTCCCCCGCGCCGAAGAAACGTTCCGGGCCGCTCGCTCTCGTTACGAAAGCCGGGAGGAATTTGAGTCGGCCCTGGCTGTGGTGGGGCTGAACGAGGCGGAAGTGGTTCGCCGGCTGGCGGAGATGGAGCGCGCGCTGCAGGTCATCGAGCGGAGACTGCGTCCCGCCGCGTGGGTGGAGGTTCCCGAAGTCGAAAGGTATTACCGCGAGGTCTTCGTCCCCGACTTCGAGAAGCGCGCGAGTGGCCCGCCTCCTCCGTTGGAAAAAGTTGAGGACGAGATCCGGGAAATCCTCATCCAAGAGAAAGTGGACGAACTGCTCGATACCTGGCTCTCCGAATTGAGGGGCGCGCGCGGCGTCCGGATTCACGCCGAGTCGGCGGCGCTCGAAGCCCCCGCGGGTGAGGCCCGATGACCCTTCGCCGTCTCAAACTCGCTTTTTACGCGCTGGGCGTATTGCTGATGGTCGCCGGCCTTGGACTCGCCCTCCTGCACACGGACTGGTTCGAGGGGCTTCTCGAGCGGCGTCTGATCGCCGAGCTTCGCGCGCGGACCGGCGGCGAAGTCACCGTCGAATCTCTCCGCTTCCGCCCGCTCTCCCTAGAAGTGACAGTCCAGGGACTCGTCATCCACGGGCGGCGGCAGGCGGACGAAGCGCCCCTGCTTTCGACGGGAAAACTCCGGGCCCGGTTCCGGGGGCGTCCGCTGTTGCGGGCCAAGCTCAGCCTTCGGCACGTCGAATGGGACCGCGCGGAAATCCACATCTACACGCGCGCCGATCAATCCTCCAATCTCCCCGCGCCGGAGTCCGTGATCGCTCCGGGTGATTCGCTCGCCGCGCTGTTCGAAGCCTCGATCGGACAGGTCACGCTGGCGAAAACAGATTTTTACTGGAACGAGCAACGGACTGCGCTGGAAGTCGAGGGAGACGGCCTCGGAATCCTGTTCCGGCGGGAAGCGCCGGCCTTGTATTCGGGGAACATCGTCTCGCAGAACACCCGCCTGCGGGTCAAAGGACGCCGGCTCCCGCCGCTCGACCTGAACGCGCGGTTTGAACTGGACGACAAGGCGGTCCGCGTAACACCCATTACCCTGACTTGCGCGGGGGTGACGACGAACGCTTCGCTGACGCTTCATCCCGGAGATCCCTCGACCGTCGAAGCGAGCTATTCAGCCTCCGGCCCTCTCCCCGCGCTCGCCCGCTCTCTTGGCTTTGGCGAAGTGCAAGGCGGTCACATCAACTCTCAGGGAAATATGGAATACCGGGAGGGCAAGTTCCAGGCGCAAGGGCAGGCGAAAGTTCAGAACCTGGTTGTCGTCAGGCCCGAATTCAGCCCCGGTCGTATGGACGTGAGCGGCGAGTTCAGCGCTTCGGACGACCGCTTGACGGTT
Source organism: uncultured Acidobacteriota bacterium (assembly GCA_964556705.1). GTDB lineage: Bacteria > Acidobacteriota > Terriglobia > UBA7540 > UBA7540 > CAZKXX01. The sequence goes on along the minus strand of CAZKXX010000023.1, from coordinate 7,460 downwards.
TCAAACGCGGTGGTCTCCGCTTGGGGAGGCGAGGCGCGCGGCTCAGGAGAGCTTTCGCTCGCCGAGCCCGCCGGCGACTCTTCCCTTCGCATGGAAGTGCGGGGAATGCACATCCAGGGGTTGCTCCGTTCCCTGGGGAACGAAGCGCGCCTTCCCGGAATGGTCCGCTTCTCATCGCGGCTGCACGGAACGGCGACCGCTCGATGGAGGCAGGGGACCGCGGATTTGCGTTCCGACTTCAATGTGAATTTCGTGGCCCCCGCCCAGCCGGCGCCGGGCCTCTTCCCACTCGAGGGTACGGCGCGCGGGACGGCCGAGTTCGACCGTGGAATCGTGCTGCAGATCCAGGAGGGGTCGTTCCACACCGAGCATTCCACGCTGACCGCACGGGGCACTTTGGGAATGCGAGCCGCCTCACTCGAGATCCGGCTGAGGACGACCGAATTCGAGGAATGGCGGCCTCTTGTCGAATATCTGGCCGACACCCGCCCGCTTCCTGTCGTCCTTCGGGAGCCCGCCGTCTTTGCCGGAAGACTCTCCGGCTCAATCGAACGGCCGGAATATGCAGGCAGGGTCGAAGCCGGCGCGTTCGCCTTCCATGAGTCGGAGTGGGACCGCCTGCGGGCCGACCTCAGCGGGTCGGCCGGCCAGATGAGCGTATCTTCCGGCGTGCTCGAACACGCGAGCAGTTGGGTTCGTTTCTCAGGCTCCGTTTCCCTTGCGGGCGGCCGCGTCGATCCAAAAGGCCCGGCCAAGGTGAACGTGCAGCTCGAGCGTACCCAGGTTGCCGGGCTGCGCGAGGCGCTTTCCGTTTCGCAGAAGGTCTCAGGTGTCGCGACGGGTCGCCTGAACCTGGCCGGCCCGCTCGACCAGCTCACGGGCTCGGGAGAGCTGAGTGTCGAGCAAGGCGAGTTTGAGGGTGAGACTTTCGACTCGCTGTCCGCGACACTGCGTGTGGAAGAGTCGGTATGGCACATCGAGCAGATTCGACTGGCCAAAGGCGCGGGGCGGCTGAGCGGTTACGCGCGGGTCCACCCCGGAGGAAAGGGGTTTGCCGCGGAACTTTACGGGCAGGATTTTTCGCTTGCTGAAGTGAAACATCTGGAAGCGATGCGAAAAGCCGACCGGCCACCGCTCGACGCGCGCGCCGGATTCGAGCTTCGGGCGGGCGGGACGTTCCAGAAGCCGCACGTGCTCGCCGTATGGAACCTTGCGGAAGCGCGCGTAGGGGAGACGCCCCTCGGCTTCCTCGGCGGGCGCCTCGACTGGCAGGGAGACTTGCTGCGCGTCGAAGGCCACTTCCTTGGCGAAGGCGGGACGGTGGACTTCACCGGAACGGCTCTCACTTCGGGCGACTGGTCCGCCCAATTGAGCGGGCGCTACCGGAGCCTCCGCGCCGACCCCTGGCTGCGTCTGTTGATGACGCCGAAATTCAATCCGCAGGTCGGTCTCTCGGGTACTCTCACGCTGCGCGGTCCGCTCAAGCGGCCGGAAGACATCGAAGTCCAGGCGCAGGCCGAGAGGCTCGAAATCGCGTTTCCACAACCGGAGCCCGAACAGCGGGATATCGTAACTCTGAGCGACCGTCCGGAACCCGGCGTCCCCGAGCTGGCGTGGAAAAGCGAGGAGCCGGTGGACTTCCGCTTTCGCAAAGACACGCTGACGGTCTCACGCTTTCGCCTGCGTGGCCCCTCCACCGACCTGGTCGTGGAAGGTTCGCTGCGAACCGGGCAAAACGCCGCACTCGCCCTGGAAACCCAGGGAACAGCCGACGCCACGCTGCTCACCCTTCTCGACCCGGGGTTGCGGGCGTCGGGCCGCTCCGACCTCCGCCTTCGCGTCGGCGGCACGCTGGCGCAACCGCTGCTGTTCGGGACCGTTCAGGTCCAAAACCTCAGCCTCGGCTACGAGGACCTGCCTCTGCGATTTACGAACCTGAGGGGAGAAATCACGCTGGAAGGCGAGCGGGCGACGATCAAAACGCTTCGTGGCACGAGCGGCGGGGGACGCGTCGATGTGGCCGGATACATTTCCCTGGGGACTCCTGCCCGCTTCGACGGCCGGCTCGAGCTCGATGAAGTCCGCGTCCCCTACCCTGCGCCCTTCACCTCAGTCCTCGACGGCAACCTCCGTCTGCTCGGCACTTCCGAACAGGGGCAGCTCAGCGGTGAACTTTTCGTTCGTCAGCTTTTTGCGGCGGAGGACTTCAGCCTTCTGCGAGTGGTCGAAGCGGCAGGCCGGCAATCAGTTGAACCGACAGCACCTGTCGACTCTCAGCTGGCAGAGAAGATCCGGCTGAACGTCCTGGTGCGAGCCTCGCCAGCCGTCCGTCTGGAAACACGCGGCGACCTCCGCCGCCTGGTTGCCGACGTCGACCTGCGCGTCCAAGGGACGCTGGCCAACCCCGTCGAGGTGGGTACGATTAACTTTCTAAGCGGCGAAACGGTCTTCCGAGGCAACCGTTACGAGGTTGTGCGCGGCGAACTCAACATGACCAACCCGTTCCGCACGGAGCGGTATCTCGACCTCGAAGTCCACACGCGCGTGCAACGCTACGACATTTGGGTTGACATGTCGGGGCCTCTGGACCGAGTGCGACTTTCTTACCGCTCGGATCCGCCGCTTCCGACGGCCGACCTGGTTTCGCTCCTGGCGCTCGGCTACGTGCCGGGCCAGGAAGGCGTCGGGACCACGGCGGCCGGACAAACTGTTCAAACGGTCGGAGCGAGTGCTCTGCTGTCCGAGGCGCTTTCGAGCCGGGTCTCCGGACGAATCCAGCGCATTTTCGGCATCAGCCGCATCCGGGTGGACCCTAACGTCGGAACCTTGGGGCCTTCGGGAGGAGCAAGGATCACTGTGGAACAACAGGTCACGCGCGACTTCACGCTGACCTACGTCACGACGACGGCCTCTTCGTCACAGCAGCGGATTATTCAGTTCGAATGGATCTTGAGCGAGAACGTCGCGATGGTCGGCGTCCGCGACCACAACGGAATCCTGGGGTTCGAACTTCGCTGGCGACAGCGATTCAAGTAGTCGAGGCCCCTGAGCCCCGCCCGTCGTGCAGAGCGCGCGGGTCAGACCAGCGACGTCCGTTGACAGGGGAACCCCCTGTGCTATACTCATTTTCCGGGCTCCCCGAAGGACCGCAGATGCTCCGGTTCGAACCTGGGTGAGCGTTTCCCTCTGAAAATGCGCTGGGAAAAGCCGTTTCACCCCTTGACTCGCTTGGAAACCCATCCCTGAGGCACAGTGGAAGCCGCTACCTGCAAGAAAGAGCTGGTCATCGAGATTCCCACGGAGGTTGTCCGTCAGGAATTGGATCGCGTGACGGAGGAATTCCGGCGCGTGGCCCGCATCCCGGGATTCCGCCCCGGGCATGCCCGCGCCTCGTTGATTCGCCAGCATTTCCGGAACGACATCCGCAAGGAAGTGATCCAGTCACTGGTGCCAAAGTTCTTCGATACGGCGATCAAGGAACAGAACCTTTCGGTTGTCGGCCAACCCCGCTTCGAGGACCTGAAATTCGAAGACGAGCAGCCGCTGACCTGCCGGGCGACTTTCGAGGTGTTGCCGGACTTCGAACTGAAAGATTACAGGGGCCTTGAGGTCGAGGAAGAGGCAGCCTCCGTTTCCGAGGAGGCCGTGCAGCGGGCTCTCGATGAGGTCCGGGAGCGCGCCGCGACCTTCGAGGACGTCTCCGACCGCCCGGCCGCCGACGAAGACTTCGTCTATGTCCGCTACCAGGGGCGGAACGTCGAGGACACGAAGAGCGAGCCGGTGGAAAGCCGTGAGGCCGTGGTCCACGTGGGTGCGAAAGGAACCGTCGCGGCCTTCACGGAAAACCTCCGCGGCGCGCGTCCAGGCGAAGTTCGCGAGTTTGAAGCCACCTATCCGGATGACTTCCCTCAGAAAAAGATGGCGGGCAAGACCTATCGGTACCACGTCGAGGTCCAGAGCATCAAAAGGAAGGTGGTGCCGGCCTTGGACGACGAACTGGCCAAGACGGTCAGTGAATTTTCAACACTGGAGGAATTAAAGGCCAAGATTCGCCAGGACCTCGAGAAAAGGAGCGAGCGCCAGACGCAGAACACTTCGATGCGCAAGCTGCTCGACCAGCTGATCGCGGCGCATGATTTTGCCGTTCCCGAAGCTCTGGTCGAAGCTCAGCTCGACCGCAAGATCGAATCGGTCGTCACCCAGCTTGTCGCCCAGGGCATCGATCCAAGGACCACCCCGCTCGATTGGGGGAAAATCCGAGAGGACGCGCGTCCGGATGCCGAAAAGGATGTTCGGGGGTCGCTGATACTTTCCAAGGTTTCCGAAGCCGAGGGACTGGAAGTCCGGGAAGAGGAACTTGACGAAATGGTCCGCGAAATGGCGTCAGAGCGGCAGGAGCCCCCGGCGGTCCTCAAGACCCGCTTGACAGAAAACGGGATGTTGGATAGGATAAAGTCTACTCGCCGCAACCAGAAAGCGCTGGAACTCATCTACCGCAACGCCAAAATCATACGGAAAAGTGAGAAGGGGCCCGACGAGACACAGGCGGAAGCCCAGCCCAAGCCATGACGAGAAGGGAAAGAGAAGCCATGACGCTGATCCCGATGGTCGTGGAGCAGACCAACCGGGGCGAACGCGCCTATGACATCTACTCGCGCCTCCTGCGGGACAACATCATCTTCATCGGAACGCCGATTGACGACAACGTCGCCAACCTGGTAACCGCCCAACTGCTCTTCCTGGCAGCGGAGGACCCGGAGAAAGATGTCTCGCTTTACGTCAATTCCCCTGGCGGAGTGGTGACGGCCGGCATGGCCATCTATGACACCATGCAGTTCATCAAACCGGATGTGGCCACTATTTGCATCGGTCAGGCTGCCAGCATTTCGGCGCTGCTGCTTGCGGCGGGAACTCCGGGCAAGAGGTTCGCGCTGCCCAATTCCCGGATTCTGATTCACCAGCCCACGATTGGCGGCCTTTCCGGACAGGCCACCGACATTGATATTCACGCCCGGGAGATCCTGAGGATCCGCGCCAGCCTGAACGAGATCATGGCGCGGCACACGGGTCAGCCGCTGGAGAAGATCGAGCGCGATGTAGAGCGCGATTTCTGGATGAGCGCGCAGCAGGCGCGCGAATACGGCATTATTGACGAAATCATTACGAAGGCCAGGTAAGTCTGGGAGCCAACCGTGAAACGCAGCGGCAACGACGAACCCCTACGCTGCTCCTTCTGCCAGAAGCCGCAGGATGCCCGGCGGAAAATGATCTTTTCCTCGGCCGGGGAGGAGCCGCGCGTTTACATCTGCAACGAGTGCGTGGAAGTGTGCAACTCGTACCTCAAGGAGATGCAGGAAGAGCCGCCCGCCGCTCCCGGGCCGCAAAAGCTGCCCAAGCCCGCGGAGGTCAAGGCGTTCCTTGACCAGTACGTGATCGGGCAGGAAAAGACCAAGAAGAAGCTCGCCGTGGCCGTGTACAACCACTACAAGCGGATCGTCATGGCGCGGACGCGCTCGGACGTGGAACTGACCAAATCGAACATCCTGCTGATCGGTCCGACGGGAACGGGCAAGACCTTGCTGGCGCAGACGCTGGCGCGCATGCTCGACGCCCCCTTCGCCATCGTGGACGCCACGACCCTGACCGAGGCCGGCTACGTCGGCGAGGACGTCGAGAACATCATCCTCAAGCTCCTTCAGAACGCCGGCGGAGACGTCCAGCGCGCCCAGCAGGGCATCATCTACATCGACGAGATTGACAAGATCGCGAAGAAGGACGAGAACCCCTCGATCACGCGCGACGTTTCGGGCGAAGGCGTCCAGCAGGCGCTCCTCAAGATTCTCGAGGGGACCGTCGCCAACGTCCCCCCGCAGGGGGGCCGCAAGCATCCGCATCAGGAATTCACCCCGGTGGATACGACGAACATCCTGTTCATCTGCGGCGGGGCGTTCGTGGGGATGGAACGCATCATCGCGCACCGGGCCGGAAAGAAGACGGTGGGCTTCCACACAGACACCCCGCTCGCGCCCGTCACGCCCAGCCGGCGGGACATCGAGATTCTCGAGCAGGTCCAGCCGATCGATTTGATCAAGTACGGCCTGATTCCCGAATTCGTCGGGCGGCTCCCGGTCGTCAGCGTGCTCAGCGACCTCGACGGCGAGGCGTTAATCCGCATCCTGACCGAGCCGAAGAACGCGCTGGTGCGGCAGTACCAGCACCTCTTCGAGTTTGAAAACGTCAAGCTGCGCTTTACGGATGCGGCGCTGGAAGCCATCGCGCAGCAGGCCCTGGCGCGCAAGCTCGGCGCCCGCGGGCTGCGGATGATCCTCGAAGACCTGATGCTGAACCTCATGTACCACCTGCCGGGCCAGCGCAAGGTGCGCGAGTTCGTGGTGACGGATGAGATGGTGCGGACCCGCGAGATTGATCTCAACGGGAACTGGCTGGAGAAAGCCGGCTAAAGGGAGTTTTCATGTTTTCGGGACGAGAAAAAAGCGATACGCGCGTGCTGCCCATGATGCCTATCCGGGACGTCGTCATCTTCCCCTATATGATGACGCCCTTCGTGGTGGGGCGCGAGAGTTCCATTCGCGCGCTCGAAGACGCGCTGGCGGGCGACAAGAAGATCTTCCTCGCCACGCAGCACGACGCGGCCGTGGATGAGCCGAAGCCGAACGAAATTTATCAGGTGGGGACGGTCTCGAACATCGTCCAGAGCCTCAAGCTCCCCGACGGCAACATCAAAGTTCTCGTCGAGGGCATCGAGCGCGGCCGCATCCTCAAGATTTCGAACGAGGAAGGTTACTTCCGCGTGACGGCGAAGACTTCGCAGTACCGGCCCGTTTCCACGCCCAGCCTCGAGCAGCTTGTCCAGCGCGTGACCTCGCTCTTCGAGCAGTACGTCAAGCTTTCACAGAGCCTCAACTACGAGACAATGATCGCCGCCGTCAAGGTGGAGGAGATCGGAAAGTTTACCGACACCGTGGCCGCCAACCTCAACGTCTCGATCGAGGAGAAGCAGGAACTGCTCGAAATCTTCGACCCCGTGGACCGCCTGACGCGCCTCGCGGACATCCTTGACATCGAAATCGAAAAGCTCAACGTGGACCGCGCCATCCAGGGCCGCGTCAAGCGCCAGATGGAACGCGCCCAGCGCGAGTACTACCTGAACGAGAAAATCAAGGCGATCCAGAAAGAGCTGGGCCGGAACGAAAAGAGCGAGATTGACGAGCTCAAGAAAAAAATCGAATCCGCCGGCATGACGAAGGACGCCTATGAAAAGGCGCAGCAGGAACTGAAGCGGCTGGAAATGATGCCGCCCATGTCCGCCGAGTCCACAGTCTCACGGAATTATCTCGACTGGCTTCTCGCCGTCCCCTGGAAAAAGAAGACGAAGGAGATTCGCGACATCCGCCGGGCCGAGCAGGTCCTCGAGGAAGACCACTACGGGCTGGAGAAGA
>CAZKXX010000022.1:0-41913 GCA_964556705.1 uncultured Acidobacteriota bacterium | reverse complement strand
GACGCGAGGACGGGAGAGGTTTACTGGGTGCACGACGTGCTCGCCGCCGTCTGGGGCTCGACGCTGGTGGCCGACGGCAAGGTGTACCTCGGCGATGAGGACGGCGACGTCGTCATCCTGGCCACGGGGAAAGAGAAGAAGGTCACCGCCGAAGTGAACATGGGAAGTTCCGTCTATTCGACGCCGGTTCCGGTGAACGGAACGCTCTTCATCAGCACGCGCAACCTCCTCTACGCCATCAGCGAGGCACCGGAGACCGCTGAAGCCGGGAAATCGCCCGCGGGTTCCGACACCGCGGGGATGGCCCTGACCCGGCGGGGGGAGTAGCGCGCTTCCCTTGAACGTGCGTCCCGCCCACGCGCCATGAGGGTTTTCGAATTCCAACTCCGTCCGCGCATCGTTTTCGGTCCGGGCGCGCTCGAGCGGCTCGGTGAAACCGCGCGCGAACTGGGTTTTCGGCGGGCTCTGCTGGTCTCCGACCGCGGGCTCGTCGCCTCAGGCCACTTCGAACACGCCAGCCGCGTTTTGCGCGACGCCGGCATCGAAGTCGCCGGCTTCCACGACTTCCACCCGAACCCCACCACGCGCGACGTCGAGGCAGGCCGCGCGTTTGCCGCGTCTCAGGAGATTGATTCCATCATCGGTCTCGGCGGCGGCAGTTCGATGGACTGCGCGAAGGGCGTTAATTTCCTGCTCAGCAACGGCGGGCGCATGGCGGACTATCGCGGTTACGGCAAGGCGACGCGGCCGATGCTGCCGATGATCGGACTCCCCACGACCACCGGCACCGGAAGCGAGGCGCAGAGTTACGCACTCATTTCCGACGCCGAAACACACGAAAAGATGGCCTGCGGCGCGCCGGGCGCCGCGTTCCGCGTGGCCCTGCTCGATCCGCTGCTCGCCGTGACGCAGCCGCCTTCGGTGCGCGCCGCGGCGGGCTATGACGCCATCTCGCACGCCGTTGAGACCTGGGTCACCAGCAAGCGCAACGCCGCGTCAGAAATGTTTTCGCGCCAGGCGTTCCGGCTGCTCGCGGAAAATTACGAGCGCGTCCTCGAGCGGCCCGAAGACATCGAATCGAACGGGGCGATGATGCTGGGCGCGTTTCTGGCCGGCGTGGCGATTGAGAACTCGATGCTCGGGGCCGCGCACGCCTGCGCGAACCCGCTGACGGCGCGCTACGGCACGGTGCACGGCGTGGCCATCGCGCTGATGCTCGCGCACGTCGTTCGCTGGAACGCGCTGACCTGCAACGCGCGTTACGCGGAGTTGATGGGACTCGAAGCGCGGCCGGACGGGGCGGCGGAGTCTCTGGCGCGGCGCCTCGAAGCGTTCGGGAAGGCGGGCGGCTTGCCGTCGCGGCTGCGCGAAGCGGGCGTGCCACGCGAAGACCTTCCCCAACTCGCCGAGGACGCATCCAAGCAATGGACGGGCCAATTCAATCCGCGCCCCTTGGACGCCGCGGGCGCCCTGGAGATTTACGAGTGCGCGTACTGATTGCCACGCTTCTGGTTGCTCTCACCGCGCCTGTGTCGCCAGGCCAGCGGCCGCAGGCGAGCCCGAGGTCGGACTGGGCGCAGTTTCGCGGTAACGCGCGGCTCACCGGCGTCGCGCAGGGCAATGTTGGTCCGAACCTGAAGCTGGTGTGGACCTACGACGCTGGCGAGGCCGTCGAATCCTCCGCGGCCATCGTTTCCGGCACGGTCTATGTCGGCTCGCAAGCGGCCGAACTGCTGGCGATTGAACTCGCCACGGGAAAGCTCTTGTGGAAATACAAGACGGACCAGCCGATTGGTGAATCGTCTCCGGCGGTGAGCGACGGTGTGGTCTATGTCGGCGACCTGGGGGGTACGCTGCACGCCGTGGACGCCCGCAAGGGCACGCAGCGCTGGACGTTCAAGACCGGAAGCGAAATCAAATCCTCGCCCGTCGTGACCGGCGGCCAAGTGCTGGTCGGCTCTTACGACGAGCATCTCTACGCGCTGAACGCCGAAACCGGCGCCCTGGTTTGGAAGTTCCGGACGAACGGCCCCGTGCACAGCACCGCGGCGGTTTCCGAAGGCCTGACGTACGTTTCCGGCTGCGACGAAGTCTTCCGCGCCATCCGCATTTCAGACGGCGAAGAGCTTTACGATCTTGCTTCCGGCGCCTACACGGGCGCGTCGCCCGCGCTGGAGGGCGGATGGGCCTTCTACGGAACGTTCAACAACGAAGTCTTGGGCGTGGACCTCGCCGCGCGACGCATCGTCTGGCGTTATCGCCACCCCCAGCGAGAGTTCCCGTTTTACTCCTCGGCGGCCGTGGCGGACGGGCGCGTTGTGGTGGGCGGGCGCGACAAGATGGTGCACGCGATTGACGCGAAGACGGGGAAAGGTTTGTGGACTTTCATGACGCGCGCCCGCGTGGATTCTTCGCCGGCGATTGCCGGGGGACGTGTTTACGTCGGCTCGAGCGACGGGCGCTTTTATGTGCTCGGCCTCGAGAAGGGCACAAAACTCTGGGAGTTTGAAGCGGGCTCGCCGCTCACCGCCTCGCCCGCCATCGCTGAAGGCTACATCGTCATCGGGTCAAACGGCGGGCAACTGTTCGCGTTCCAATGAAAATGGGATTTCCCGCTTTCGCGGGAAGGACGGTGAATCGAAGTCTCGCCAAGGAACGCACCTCCCCTCACCAACTCGGATTGAATTTCTTCAGGATTTCGTCGGCAGGCGGTTTCGTCAGCAGAGAAACCATGACGAGCCCGAGGACGGCCGCGGCAAAAATCGCCACGACGGGCATCATGCCGAGGAAGAGGTAGTCCGGATCGGCGCCATAGCCGCTCTCGCGGAAAAGGATGAACCACACAACGGCCATGCAGATTACCGAGGCGATCGCACCTTCTTTCGTTGTGCGTTTCCAGTAGAGCGAGGCAAACACCAGCGGGAAAAGGCTGGCGTATCCGCTGAAGCACCAGACCGCGAGCGGAAACACCATGCGCGGCTCGGCCAGTGAGAGCAGGTAGGTGATTCCCACCACCGCGATGATGAACCCGCGGGCCAGCAGAACTCGCCGGCGGTCCGAGACGCGTTCCTTGCCGAAGTAATGGATCACGATGTCGTTTGTGAAGATTGAGCCGACGGCAAAGAACTGCGAATCGAGCGACGACATGATGGCGGCGAGAATTCCTGCCCCCAGCAGGCCGGTCAGCGCCGGGCCGGTCAGCGCGTTGACCATGCGGGCGAGTTCCGTATTGGGCGGAGCGTCGGGGGGTACGATGAGCCGGCCGTCGGGCAGCATTGCCGAAGTCGCCCAGATGCCGATGATCACGCAGGGCACCCAGACCAGCATGATGCAGATGGGATGCGCGACGACCGTCAAGCGAAATGTTTTCGCCGAGCGCGCCGTCAGCCAATGCTGGAACAGGTGCGGGAACATGCCGACCGAAAGGGGAATCAGGCAATAGGTGAAAAACTGCAACTGGCTGTAAGAACCTTCGCGCACCAGCCGCTCGGGGTGCATTTTGAGCACCTGCTGGCTGGCGGCCACCGGACCGCCGAGTCTGTCGGCGATGAGCCAGACGGCCACAAACCCGAGCAGCATGAAGACCATGGTCTGAAATGCGTTGGCGAGCGCCGCGCCGCGCAGCCCGCCGAAGAAAATATAGGAAAGCACGACGCCACTGATGACCAACCCGCTCAGCCAGGGCGGAATCCCGCCGTGGGTCGCCGCAAACACTTCCGGAAACGCGCCGCGTGTGAGCGACTGCACCACGCCCGTCGCCCCCAGCAGGCCCACCAGCAGGTAGGGAATCACCAGCCCCACAATGACGGGAAACAGGATGACGCCCAGCGCGTCGCTCTGAAAGCGGTCGCGGAAATACTGGATTTGCGTCACGTACCCGTAACGCTTCCCCAGGGCCCAGAGCGGCATGCCCACAAAGAAAAAGACACCGGCATGAATCAGCCCCGACCAGGACGCGAGCATGCCGTAAACACCGATGCCGCCGCGATAGGCTTCGCCGGTGCTGCCCACCAGCGCCACGGCCGTCATCGTGGTGCCGAAGACGGACATCAGCAGGAGGAAAGGGCCGATCGAGTGGCTGGCGAGGAAGTAGTCGGCGGCGGTGCCTCGAAAGAGCCGCTTGCTGAAGTAACTGAGGACGAGCAAGAGTGAGAGGTAGAGGCAAATGATCAGCAGGGGCGTCATTCGCGCAGCTTCCCCTCCTGCTCGGGCCGGGCGAATTCCTCGAGCTCGGAAGGCCAGGCGTAGGTCAGAACCACGAACCAGAAGGCCCCGGCCACGACCGAGTAAAGGGCGTGGTAGGCGAGACCGACAGGCAGGTAGCCGAAAACCAGCGTCGGGTCGTTCCAAAACCAGAAATCGTGGTGCAGCGCGGCCATCAAGACCAGCGCAACCAGCAGCGCCTTGTTTTTTAATGCTTTGGTCATTTCACCGAACGGGAGCCGCGAACCGAGCAGTACCGGTCAAAGGGCGAAAGTATAACCAGCCCGCGCGCCGAAGGAAAGGCAAAATCGGCAGACTTCTGGCAGCCGCTGAAGGCGGAAGTGGCATCGAAGAACAAGTAACCGCAAGCGGCCTTCGCCCGTCCGAGAAGGCAGCGCAGTTGGAGTGGCCGAACTTCGGCGCGGCTGCTAGACTGAAAATTCGGGCTTTTCAGCAAATCAGAAACCGGGGTGGAAATGGACAAGCGGAGCAGCTCGTTTCGTGTGTGGCGCAGGGTCCTTCTCCTTTGGCTTGCCTTGATTGTGACGGGGAGCCCGGGTCTGCCGGCGCGGGCCCAGACGACGGGAACGCTCGCGGGGAGCGTCGCCGATCCGACGGGCGCCGCCATCGCGGGCGCCGGCGTCGTGGCGCGGCACGTGGAAACGGGCATGACGCGGCGCGTCCTGACCGGTCCACAGGGCCGGTTTCTGATGGCGGGGCTGCCGGTGGGCAGTTACGAAGTGCGCGCCGAATACACGGGCTTCCGCCCGCTGGTGCGTTCGGGAGTCACGCTCACCATCAACGAGACGGCGGAACTGGAATTTGTTCTCCAGATCGGCCCCGTGGACCAGGTGGTGGAAGTCGTCGGCGAGCCACCGCTCGTCAACACGCGCTCGCACGAGCTGGGCTATCTGGTCAGCGAACAGGCGGTGCGCGAACTGCCGCTGAACGGGCGGAACTATACGGACCTGGCGTTGCTCCAGCCGGGCGTCGTGGCTTTTCCGCATCGCGACGGCGGCTCCGTGGTCGCCCATGGCCTGGGCACCAGCATCAACGGCCAGGACCCGCGCTCGAATGTCTATCTGATTGACGGGACTCCGCAGAACGATTTCACCAACAGTCCCGCGGGGAGCGCCGCGGGCACGGCGCTGGGCGTCGAGACGATCCGCGAGTTTCGCGTCGAAGCCAACGCCTATAGCGCCGAGTTCGGCCGCAACTCCGGCGGCCAGATCAACGCGCTCACGAAGTCCGGAACGAACAGCCTGCACGGCTCGCTCTACTGGTTCCATCGCAACGATAATTTCGACGCGCGCAACTTCTTCGACCCGTCGAGGAAGCCGGAGTTCAAACGCAACCAGTACGGCGTCACGCTGGGCGGGCCCATCCGGCGCGAACGGACGTTTTTCTTCGTCGGCCATGAAGGCTTGCGCGAGCGCCTGGGAAGGACCATCAGCACGATCGTCCCCGACCTCGACGCGCGCAACGGCGTTCTGCCGGACCCGGCCAACCCGGGCTCCACCATCACCGTGCCCGTCAGCGACGCGGTACGGCCGTATCTCGATGAATACCCGCTCCCGAACGGGCCGAACCTGGGCGGCGGGCTCGCAGCCTTCACCTTTCCGTTCAGGCAGACGATCGATCAGAGCTTCGCGCAGGTCCGTCTCGACCACCACTTCACCGACGGTGTGCAGTCGTTCGCGCGCTACACTTTCGATGACGCCGACCAGGCGCTGCCCACTGACTACCCGCAGTTTCCGCGCGCCTTTCTTTCGCGAAACCAGTTCGTGACCGCCGAGACGCGCTGGACGCAGTCGGCGGAAGTGCTGCACACCTTCCGGCTGAACTTCAGCCGCACCCGCATCGGGCAGGATGTGGAGGCGAACACATCCCAGCCGCTCGCGCCGTTCGTGCCGGGGCGCCCCTTCCTGGGGAGTATCGACATCGGCGGCGTTCCGCGCTTCGGTCCGCAGACATCGGTGAATGTGCAGCTCACGCAGAACGTGTTCGGGTTCGAGCATGGCGGCAACTGGGTGCGCGGCTCGCATTTTCTGAAATTCGGCGGGCTCGTCGAGCGCTATCAGGACAATCTCTTCAATCCCACGTTTTCACTGGGGATTTTCACCTTCGCGGGCCTGCGCGCTTTCCTCGAGAACCAGCCGTTGCGCTTCGTGGGTCTGACGCCTGAGGGCGAACTGGACCGCTACTGGCGTTTCACGCTCGCGGGGCTTTACTTGCAGGATTCCTGGCGCGCGCACCCGCGCCTGACGCTGAACGCCGGCGTGCGCTACGAATTCGCCACGCTGCCGGAAGAAATCCGCGGGCGCGATTCGGCGCTCATCAACATCATGGACCCCGTCGAGACCGTCGGGCCGCTCTACCGGAACCCGACCTACAAAAACATCTCGCCTCGCGTGGGACTGGCGTGGAACGTCTTCGGCGACGGCCGCACCGCTTTCCGCGCGGGCTATGGGCTGTACTTCAACACGAACAATCACCAGAACCTCATCGTCACGATTACGAATCCGCCGTTCACGCCGCGCGTCGTGACGCCGAATCCCGTTTTCCCGCAGCCCACGTTCGCGCCGGGCGGCATCACTTCGATTCGTCCCATCGAATGGGACTTGAAGAATCCCAACCTGCACGTCTGGAACGCCAGCGTCCAGCAGCAGTTGCCCTGGGATGTGCTGCTGACGCTCGGCTATGCCGGAACGCGCGGAATTCACCTGCTGCGCAGTTCGGACGTCAACGTGCCGCAGCCGCAGCGCCTGGAGGACGGGACGCTGTTTTTCCCGGCGGGCCTGACGCGCCCGAATCCGAACTTCACGACGATCGAGCTCAAGAGCAGCGACGGCGATTCCTGGTACAACGCCTTCCTCGTCGAACTGCGCAAGCGCTGGACCGGTGGCTTCACGTTTCAGTCGTCCTACACCTTCTCGCGCAACATTGACACCACGCAGGCCTCCACGTTCTTTTCCGACTCGACCACGGGAACGACTTCGGCGTTTCCGAGTTTTCCCGGGCTCGATTACAACCGGGGGCTGGCGGATTTTCACGCCAAGCACAACTGGGTCGTGAACTTTATCTGGCCGCTGCCGCTGGGCCGCACGCTCCAGGGCGCGCCGCGCGTTTTCCTGAACGGCTGGCAACTCGCTGCCATCACGGCGGTGCGCAGCGGCAACCCGCTCACCCTTTTCGTCCAGCGTAACCGCTCGCGATCGCTTTGGTCGCCTTCGCTCGGCCCGGGGATCGGGTTTGACCGGCCGAACCTTGCGCCGGGCTTCACGTACGACTCCGCGGTCCTCGGCGGGCCCGATCGCTACTTCGATCCCGCGGCGTTTCAGTTGCAGCCCGCCGGCACGCTCGGGACGCTGGGCCGCGGGACGTTCATCGGCCCGAACCTGCGCACGGTGGACCTGGCGTTCGTGAAGAACACGCCGGTTTCCGCCTGGGAGCGCGAGGTCACCGTCCAGTTCCGCGCCGAAGCGTTCAACCTGCTCAACCGCGCCAATTTCGGCCCGCCCAGCCTCATCGCCTTCGAGGGCGCGGCGCCCGCCGAGCAGCCGCTGCCCACCCTCGGCCGTATCCGTTCGACCGTCACTTCGTCACGACAGATTCAACTCGGGCTGCGGCTTGTGTGGTAAGAATCGTGCCGTCCCTGGCTGTGTGTCATCCTGAGCCCCCACATCCCGCGAGGCGGGATCGGGGCTCAGGATGACAGGGGTGGAGCTGAAAGTGACAGGGACGGGGAGCGATTCACCAATCCATCAATCCTGAAGGCGAGGAGTCAACGATGAATGCATGGGTCCTGTTTGTTGTGGGCGCGGTCCTCTCGTGGGGAATGTACGGGCCCGCCTTGCACCGCGGGCAGGTGATGCTCGCGAGCCCCTTGCGCGCGCTGTTGTGTGTCGGCGTCGCCTATTTTCTGATCGCCGTCGTTGTGCCGCTGGGGATGCTCGGCGCGCAGGGACAACTAACCGGCGGGTCTGTGGGATGGACCTCCGGCGGCGCGATGGCCGCGACGGCGGCCGGGGCGCTCGGCGCTATCGGCGCCATCTTCATCATCCTCGCCTTCCGGTCGGGCGGCCTGCCCACCTACGTCATGCCGCTTGTCTTCGGGGGCGCGCCGCTCGTGAACGTCCTCGTCTCGATGTGGCTTCACCCGCCAAAGACCGCGCCGAGTCCCATGCTTTACCTTGGCTTCGTGCTCGCCGCCGTGGGGGCGGGGATGGTCCTTTACTTCAAACCTTCGAGCTAGGGTTCACTCCGCCCGTTGCGCCGCTGCCGTCTCGCGCGGCTTGCCGATCGCCCAGAGGAAATTCTGCGTCCGGAAGAAGAGCTGGCCGTTCGAGACGACGGGAGAGCTGAGCGTGTAATCGCCCAGATTGTTTTCGGCCAGAATCTCGAACTTCTGTCCCGCGCGCACCACCGTCACGATCCCGTCCTCGCTGGCCACGTAAATCTTCCCGTCGGCAATCACGGGCGACGCGCTGTAGGTTCCGGGCGGAACGCGCTGCCCGCCGTAAATCTCGCGGCCCGAGCGCGCCTCAAAGCAGTGCATGACGCCGTTGTCCCGCAGAACGTAGAGGTACTTGCCGTCGCTCGCGGGCGTAGGCACGTCCGGACCCTCTTCGCGTCCCCACAGGCGGTGCGTGCGCGTCACGTCGCCGCGCCCGCCGGCGCGCACGGCCACGAGCGGCTTCACGCGGCTCGGGACCACCACGAAATCCCCCAGCGGCACGGGCGACGCGACGATGCGATTGAAGGGATTGTTTTCCGGATTCAGCCCGTCGAGCCGCCACAGTTCTTTTCCCGTCTCGAGGTCGTGCCCGGTGACGACGTCGCCGCCGGAAATCACAAGCTCCAGTTTGCCGTCCGCGCGCGCCAGCGCCGGCGTCGTGTAAGAGTCGGGCGATTCGCGAATCGCCTTCGTCGGCCGCTCCACGCGCCAGATCGTTTTCCCCGTTATCTTATCGATGCGGAGAAGGTACGAGGGGTCGTCCGTCTTCATGCCGTGCAGCACCTGGACGTAGAGCGAGTCTTCGTGCAGCAGCGGTGAAGACGCGTAGCCCCAGTTCAGGCCGAACTGGCCGTAGTCCTTCTGGATGTCGCGCAGCCAGATTTCTTTCCCCTGAAAATCCAGGCGGCGGAGCAGCCCCGTGCCCGTCATGACCCAGACGCTTTCGCCGTCGGTGACCGGCGAAGGCGATGACATGTTGTGCTTGCGCATTTTCACGTTGCCGTCACCGAGATGCTTCTTCCACAACACCGCTCCGGTGCGACGGTTGACGCACCAAAGGCCGATGGTGTCCCCGTCCGTCACGTTGACGAAGACGCGGTCGCCCCAGATGATGGGCGTCGCTCCGCTCAGTCCCGGAAGCTTGACCTTCCAGTGGACGTTCTCCTCCGCGCTCCAGCGGACGGGGAGGTTGGTCTCCTCGCTCAGGCCGGTGTGGCCGGGCCCGCGCCAGTGCGGCCAGTCTCCCGCGAAGGCTGCGGTCGCGATCGTCAGAAGACTCAAGCTCAGAAAAAAGGGCACGAAACGGTGTGCTCGCATGAATCGTCCTCCCGTCGGTCTACTGCAAATCCAGCGCCCGGATGGTCCTGCGGTCGCGGAGGTAAAGCCGCGTGCCTACCAGCGTCGGCGGCGTCCAGGCGTTGCGCGCGAGCACCTCGGCCCGCGCCAGCACCTTGGGCCCCGAAGGTGAAAGAGTCACCAGCCCCAGGTTCCCGTCCTCGTCGAGCACAATGGCCTTGCCGTCCGCGAAGACCATGGAGGCGCGCGCAAAGCTGCGGTCCTGCCAGGCGACTTCGCCCGTCTTCACGTTGACCGCGGCGAGAAACGCGGGACCGAAATCCCCGCTCGAACCGTAAACGTAATCGCCCAGCCGGATCGCGGTCCCGAAATGGATGCGCATGCGGCTGGTGGACCAGAGCTCTTTCACCTGCGTCTTCTGACCCTGGCGCGCCAGGTGGAGCATCCGGCTTCCGCCGTCGTACGCCGAAGAGAGGAACAGGAGATTGTCCTCTCCCCAGACGGGGGTGCTGATGTTCAGTCCGCCCCTCGTCGCGTGGGGATGTCTCCAGAGCAATTCACCGGTCGCGGGATCGAGGCCGGCGGGGCCCTCTCCCATGAACACCACCAACTGCGTCTGCCCGTCCACATCGATCAGAATCGGTGAAGACGGCCCGTAATCGAAGTCCTGCTTTTTCCAGACCACTTCGCCGTCCGATTGCCGGAACGCGATCACGCTCTGGCCCGCCTTGCCCGTCGTCACGATCACCGTGTCCTTGTGCGCGATGGGGCTGGAGGAGTAGCCGCGACGCCAGACGAAGCCCGTCATCTCGTGAAGGTTGCGCGACCAGAGCACCCGCCCGGTGTTTTTATCGAGCGCGTGCAGATGTCCCATTGCTCCGGCGGCGAACAGCCGGTTTCCGACGATCAACGGTGTGGTGTGCGGTCCCGGCCCGTGCTCCAGCCTCATGCCCTCGAGGGCTGGCGCGTCGTAACGGTGCTCCCACACGGTCTTGCCGGTCGCGGCATCGAGCGCCACGACGACTTCCGTTTCGCCCCGGCGGTACATCGTATAGAGGCGATTTCCTTCGGCGGCGATGGCTGCGTAACCCTCGCCCAGCGGGCGGCTCCACACTTCACGCGGCCCGCTCGAAGGCCACGAGGCAGCCACCTGCGCACCGCTGGCCCTGAAGTTCCGGTGGGGCCCGCCCCACTGCGGCCAGTCGTCGGCGAGCAATCCCGCCGCGGCTAACGACGCGGCGAGCACAGACCACAGCGCTCCTCTCCCCTCCCGCACAGGCACACTCCTCATCAGGTTATTCCGATCGCAAAGCCCCGAGCAGCGGCGCGCGGACCACCGCGGCCACTGCCACCAGCGACGCGGCCAGACCGGCGAGGACTACGCCCGCCAGAATCACCGCGAGCGAACCTCCGCCCGGCACGCCCCCGCGCTCCGCGAGCGCCGGGAAAATCGCCAGCCCTGCCGATACTATACCGGTCAGCAATCCGCCGAAAAGCAGAATCGAATTTTCCGCCAGCGTCAGCGTGGCGAGGTCGGCGGGGCGATAGCCGACGGCGCGCAGCAGCGCCAGTTCGCGCCGCCGCTCGAACACGTTTCTCACCATCACCGCCGCGAGTCCCAGCGTTCCGAGCAGCAGCCCCAGACCGCCCAGCGCCTGAAAGGTTGAGATGTAAGTATTTTCGACGCGATGAAACGCCTCCAGGCGCTCGGCGGCGGGGCTCACGTCGAAGCCGTAATCGCGCAGACCCTCTTCGAGCGCGGCGGCGATTTCCTGAGCCCTTTCCGGTGGCGCGTCGAGGAGAAAGAAGCGATAGCCCGGCTCGTTCGGGAACGCGCGCAGGAAATTCCTTTCGGAAACGAGAAGTTCGCTCTGAAACAGGCTGTCGGCGAGCGCGCCCACCAAACGCAGGCGGACCTCGCGGCCGGCCTGCTCGAGGACCACTTCCTCGCCCAGCTTGCGGTGGAGAATGTAGGTCAGGGTGTTGGCGTCGGCGAACGCCGGCACGGCGCCGTCTGCAAGTTCTGTGTTGAGAAGTTGCCAGGGATTTTCGCGTTCTTCGGGCGTGCCCGCGAGCGAACTTTGAAAACGGAACCGGCCGCTTTCAATCAACGCCTCGGGGACCCCCAGCACGCGCGGGTTGCGCGGCTGATAGAGGTTCAGGCAACTCGCGTCCTCGCCGGCGCGCACGCGGAAGGAGAAGAACTTCACGCCTTCGAGGGTTTCGAGTTCGTCTTCGGAAAGGTTCAGACCTTCTCGGCCCCCGCGGGTGTTGGCGTCGTAGGGAATCGGCAGGAGCGACTCGGCGAGAAGCGGGAAGCCGCCTGTGCCGGAGTGCGGGTCGAGCGCGTCGGCGCGAGCGTCGCGGCGAAAAGCGTCCACGGCGACCAGAACGAACGTGGCGGAAGCGACCAGCGCAATTGAAAGGAGACTGCGCCCGGGCCGCCAGGAAGCGTTGCGCGCGCCCATCCACACGACGCTGGTTGCCGCGCCCGGTTGCCGCCCCGCCCCGCGGGGCCGCGCGAGCCAGCCCCACTGAAAACTCAGGAGAGCCACGAGCATTAATCCGCCGGCAACAAAAAACGCAATCGCCGGGTCCAACCAGCCGAACGACGCCGTCGCGAGAAGCGCAAAGCCCAGCGCCGCCGCCGCCGCGCCCCAGCGCTCGGTGCGCCAGCGCGCCGCGCGGCTTGCGGAACCGGATTCGAGCGAGCCCGCCACCAGACTGCGCGGCGAAAGCTCACGCAGTCCGGCCAACGTCCACACGATGCACAGCGCGGCGGCAACGATTCCCCCCGCGACGCCGGCGAGCAGCGACACGGGCGCGATTTCAAGACGCAGGAACGTCGTGCCGACTGCGCCGACCCACCAGGTGCGCAGGCCGTGAATCATCAGCGCGCCAAAGCCCGCCGCGCCCGCGGCGCCGAGCAGGCTGCCCAGCGCGGCGAGTGCCAGGCCTTCGCGCAGAAAAATTGCACGCACGTCCCTGGAGGAAAAACCCACCGCTTCGAGCAGCCCGATTTCGCGCAGCCGCTGCTCGATCCCGAGGCGGAAGAAAAGCCCCGTGAGGAGGACTGCCGAAATCACCAGAAAGAAGCTGAAAGAAAGAAAATAGACGCTGAAATCGACGGCACCCCGCGAGGCTTCCGTGCCCGCGGCGCGCGCGGCATAGACAGCGATGCCCGATTCGACGGGGTCGAGCTTCGAGCGCAGTGCGTCGCGGGCCGCGGCGAGCGCCACTTCGGCCGAGGTCCCTGCTGAAGCCCTGAGCCGCACGGCGGTCAATTTTCCGTAGCGCGTTTCCCACAGGCGCTGTCCGATGGCGAGCGGAACGAAGGCTTTCGGCGCGGCCCGAAACTTCTCCCAATAATCTTCATCGCGCGGCCGGATGCGGCTGAGATCGACGGGGAACGGAGGGTCCCAGTTACTCACCGTGCGAGATTCGGAGATGCCGGGATAAGTCGGCGCGAGCGACCGGTCGCCGCCCAGCCCTTCCATGGGCACGCGGCCGCGCAGCGAGAATTCCGTCGTGCGCGTCTCGAGGAATCCGCCTTCCTGCCAGATGTAGTACACGAGCTTCACCGGGTCGTGCAAGCGCGCGCCGAGGTCGCGCCACGCCCAATCGTTCAACCAGATGGGCGGCGGCTCGCTTTCGAGCGGCGCTTCCTGCGAGGCAGGCAGCGAAGCGAACTCTTCGCCGTCGAGCGCGGCGACGAGTGAATAGGGAATCTCGCGTTCGCCGATGCGGATTGTATTGGCGAGGTAAGCGAAGACCGAGGTCGCGTCCCAACGGAGGTCCGCGGCGGCAGCGCGCGCGGCGTCGGCGATGCGGTCGTCGAGCACCACACGGTCGCTTTCGATCGAAACCGTGACCTGCGCCGAGTCTGGTCTTCCCGCCGGAACGATGCGCACGCCCAGGTCGGCGAGCTGAGACGAGTCGCGCAGCAGCGATTCAAGCTTCCTGCGCGCAGCGTCCGCTTCCTCGCCCGCCCGCGTGCGCGATTCGGGCTCCGAAACGAGGAGGCCGTTCACCTTGCCGGCTTGGTCGAGGTCGCGTTGCAGCCGGGCGAGCGAAACGAAGACAGCGCGCACCGAACCCTGCTGCGGGCGCACGGAAAACTCGCCCAGTTGTTCCGCCGCAAGCGTTTCGCGCGCTTCCAGGCGCAGCGTGCGGCCGAGATCGTCCTTGTGACTGTGCATTGACTCGACGGGAACCGCGGAGGGGCGTTCGACGCGCACGAGGATGGCGTCGCCCGGCGCGGCGCCGAGCTCGGCGGCGAGGCTGGCGCTCAGCAGCGCCTCGCGAGCTTCGGGCGCGCGGACCTCGCGGGCGTGGAACGACCAGAAGCGCTCGTCCACGCCATAGACGAACACCCGCGAGGCGCGGCGGCGGCTCGGTTCGTGAGTGACCGCGCCGTCGAGCGCGATCAACGGAACCGCGGCGCGAAACTGTTCTCCAAATTCCGGGCGCGACGACAAATCCTGCGCCAGTCCATCGCGAAAGAAGTTTTCGGAGGTGATGACGAAAGACGTTTCACCGAGCCGCAGCAGGACAAGGTCGCGCAGGCTGGCGCGCACCGAATCGCCCACGAGCAGCGCTCCGGCGAGCACCGCCACAGCCACCGCGACGGCGGCGACGACGGCGAGGTTCGTGCGCCAGAAGTGCGTCAGGTTGCGGCGGAGCAGGGTACTCCACGTCATCCGCGGTGTCTCCTTTCCTCACGGCTTCGGCGCCAGGCGGCGGTCCGCCAGGTCGTACCGTGCCGGAAACCGCGCCGCCAGTTCGGGATTGTGCGTGACGACGAGGAGAATGGTTTTCTGACGGCGGTGCAGTTCGAGGAGCACTTCCGCGACGGACTCGGCTGACTGCCGGTCGAGATTTCCGGTCGGCTCGTCGCACAGCACGAGCGTCGGCTCGCAGATGAGCGCCCGCGCGAGCGCGACGCGCTGCTTTTCGCCGCCGGAAAGTTCGCCGGGAAGGTGGTCCATCCGGTCGAGGAGGCCGACAGCTTCAATCAACTCGCGCGCCCGCTCGTCGAACGCCTCCCCGTCCGCCGCGTGGCGCGGATGAATGAGCGTCGGCGTCAGCACGTTTTCGAGCACCGTGCACTGCGGCAGCAGGCAGTGGTCCTGGAAGACGAACCCGATGTGCCGGTTTCGGAACGCGGCGCGTTCCCGTTCAGAAAGTCCGAAGGGAGACTCGCCATCGAGCGTGAGGCGCCCCGACGAGGGCGGCTCGAGGACTCCGAGGATGTAAAGCAGCGTGCTCTTGCCGCTGCCCGAAGGGCCCATGATGGCCGCCGCGTCGCCGCGGTTGAGCGAGAGCGTGACGCCCTCGAGCACGCGCAGCGGGCCTCGCGGCGTCAAGTATTCCTTGGTGAGTCCCTGAACTTCCAGCATACGCAGGTTCAGCTCCGCTCGGCCGCGGGCGTGGCGCGCAAGGCCGCGCGGCCGTCGAGCAGGCGTTGAAAGACGGCTGCGGTATCGCCCGCCATGCGCGCAACGGAGAAATGACGCCGCACACCCTCATATCCGTTCCGGCCGAGTTCCTCGCGACGCCGGCGGTCCTGCCAGAGTCCATGGATTGCGTCAGCCAGGCTCTCGACGTTTCCCGGCTCGAACAGCACGCCGCCTCCGGTTTTCTCCAGAATTTCGGGAAACGCTCCGTGGCGCGGCTCGACGAACGGCACGCCGCAGGCCATCGCTTCCAGCAGGTAAAGCCCTTTCGGCTCGGCGTACGCGCTGGGGACGGAGATGATGTCGAGCCGCTGGAGAAACCGGATTTTCTCTTCGCGGCGGAGCGTGCCGTGATAACGGAATTCGCCGTCCAGCTCGCCGGCGCGCAGGTGGTTCTCAATCTCGCGCAGATACGACTTGAATTCTCCTCCCAGATATCCCGCCGCCTCGAGGCGCGCCGCGGGAAGGCCTCGCTCTCTGCGCAGCAGCCGATACGCTTCCGCCAGCAGATGGAGACTCTTTTCCGGCGTCACGCGCGCGAAGTAGCCGATGGTGAAGGGCCGCTCGGGTTGGCGCGGCGCCGCGTCGTAGCCGGAGAGGTTGATGCCCAGCGGCACGACATGCATTTTGTCGTTCGGGATGTTCAACCACTCGCCCATGAATCCTGCGCAGTATCCGCTGACAGCGAGGAACGCGTCCACCGTCGCGACGCTCTGCCGGATCAATTCAATCGACTCGGTGCGATAGGGTTCGCGCAAGCCGTTGAGGAACAGGTCTTCGCCCTGCAGCGTGCAGACAACGGGCACTCCGAGCGCGCGCCGGAGCGGCGCCGCGGCGGCGATCAGCAGCGAGTGGGGCAGCAGAACGCCGTCCGGTCTGGGCAGCGCCGCGAGGCCCTCGACGAGCTTCTCGAACTCCTTGCGCTGGTTGCCGGCCTCGCCGCGCAGCATCGAGACCGTCACCTCGCCGAGCGCTTCAGGACTGGTGGAAATGGATACTCGGGAGAGCGCCTTGAGGAGGCCGGGCGAATCCCACACGCGGTCAAGCAGGCGCGGCGAGTGGCGGAACAGCGCGACGTGTTGTTCGAGATAGACGCTGACGCCGCCGAAGTAAACGTGCCGGTCGCTGACGTTCGGCTCGTCGGTCAGCGTGGGCGTGTAGGTGGGGATGAGCAGGACGTCGTGCCCCTGGGCGCGCAGTTCGGCGGCCAGTGCGTTGTCGCGGATGCAGCTTCCGCAGTACATGCCGCCCGCGCCCGAGGTGATCGAAAAAATTCTCATGGCGTCGCGGCGAGCGCGCTCTGGAAAGCGCGCCGGGCGTAGAGATGTTCGAACAGGTTCCCCTCGTGCGGCTGGTCCCATCGAATGCGCGTGGTGGGAATCGGGCCAAGGTTCAGCCGCCCGACCAGCGGCGACGACGTGAGCCGCTGAACCAGTTTGCGGTCTTCGGTGATGGCCGTCACGACGAGCGTGGCGCCCATCGCGTCGGGGATTTCATCGGCGGAAACCTCGACGACGCTCGCGAACGGAAAGAGGAATTCGCGATTCGAAAGGGCATGCTCGCGCTCCGCGCGAAGGACGGTGGGCAGCAGGTATGCGCAGCCCTGAAATTCCGCGAAGCGCGGCGTTCCGCGAACCGCTTGAGTCACGTCGCGCGCGCCGGGTTCCTCCAATTCACTGTCAATCATCAGGGAAATCCGCCGGGCGAGATCGGCGCTGGTGAACGGAGCGATTTCGGCGCGCTCGTCGTCAGCGGGAAGGGGCTCGACCTTGGCCAGGCGCGCGGCCAGCGCCTCGGCAATTTCATCTGCGTGCCCCGTGACCCAGATCCCGGAAGCGTTCACACAGGAGCGGCCGCCGTTTTCGAGAATCGAGGCGACCATCACATCGAGATAATCCTCCCAGCACGCGGAGGCGTCGGGCCCGAGCACGACTTTGCTGTAGCCGGGGCCGTGGATTTCGATGCGCGGGTCGTGCGCCCAGGGCCGCGTCGAACTGGTGTCCCCGAAGAGCATCGAGCGCCCGCAGCGCCGCAGGATTTCCGCCGCGGCCTCGTGCCCCGCAGGGTAATAAGAGAACACTTCAGCGGGACAGCCCGCGCGGACCAGCGCCTGCACGATCCGGTACGGCGTCCACGGCTCGGCGCTGCCGGGCTTGAGCACCAGAGGCATCTTGAGCGGAATCGCCGGAATCCAGAGCGAATGGACGCCCGGAGAGTTGCTGGGAAGCACCACGCCGAGCGACCGCGTGCGCGGAAAGAAGCTCACCGCGTGGCCGGAGATTTCGCCGCTGCCCGTGTCCAGAATCGAAAGGTCGAGGTTGCGCGTCAACCCGCCGAGCACCTCACGCATTTCGGCGAACATGGCGCGGATTTTTTGCATGTTCCGCCGCGCCATCACGTAAGGCATGCCCGTCGTGGCGGAAACCTGACGGACGTAATCCTCTGGCGTCTGCGTCGCTTCACCGAGCGGCAGCGGGTCGTTCAGGAAGTGGTCTGCGGCGCGCGCGCAGATAGCGAGCAACTCCTCGACGGTGAACCTTTGGAGAGTTTCCCAGGTCGAGCCGGTTGCGAGAAGGTCGCGGCGGATAAGGCCGAGGTTGGCCTGACTGATTTCAACAAACGGTTCGCCGGTCCGGTGATGCGGCACGGTGACCGTGTCGAGGCTCCGATAGGGCCGGCCGTGACGTAGCAGCGGGATGTGCAACATGCGCCCGTCTCCTGAATTCCGTTAGGTGAACATGCTCCAGCTTACACCGGTCCCGCGCCTTCACGGAAGGTGTTCTCGCAGATCCTGAGGGGGACCGGCAGAATTCGCGCGGAGCTAGTAAACGCCCTCGACGATGGCTTTCTGGAGGCGGGAAAACGGCCGGACGTTGCGCACGCCGTCCCACGGGTAAAGGGCGCAGGGCGGCTCGCGTTCGGCCTCGTCGCGTTCGAGGAAGCGCGGCATGAAGAACTCGCGTGTCAGCGTCGTCAGACGGACCCGGCCGGTCTCGCCGAATTCGACCACCCCCGTGGGATTCTCCGGGTCCACCACTTCCATCATCGCGCGCGGCGAGGGCGGGTAATAAATGATGGCGTAGTTGTCTTCGGGCTCGGGCGGCTTGTGCGCGGCAAGACCCATCAGCGTGTTGCCGTACGTGGGGGCGAAATATGCCCCTTCCAGCAATTCCTCGACAGCGAACCGATGAAACTGCGGCGTCATTTCCGTGCCGCCGCAGAACACCCCGGTAATACCCGCTTTCTTGAGGGAGATCTTCTCGCACAGCGCTTCAAGGAGCTTGGGAGTGGTAAACAGGCAACGCACGTCCGGGTGCGCCCGCAGGATGGTGAGCCCCTGCTCGATGACGTGCTGTTTGTAGGCCTCGGCCTGGTCGAATTGGCCCGACTTGACGAGCTTGATGACCCAGCGCGGGTCGAGGTCCACGCAGAAGGCGATGCCGCCGCGAAATTGCGCCAGGTGCTCGACGGCCAGCCGCAGCCGGCGCGGGCCGCTGGGGCCGAGCATCAGCCAGTCCGAGCCGCGCGGAAAATACTCGTCGGGCAGGGTGGCGCTGAAAAGTTCGTAATCAACGCGGAAATCTTCGATGTTGATGCGCGACTTGGGCACGCCGGTCGTTCCGCCCGTCTCGAAGACGTAAACCGGCCGGTCCGAGTAGGCGCGCGGCACCCAGCGTCGGACCGGGCCGCCGCGCAGCCATTCGTCCTCAAAGAAACCGAACTTGTCCAGGTCGTCGTAGGTCTGGATTTCTTTGCGGGGATCGAAACCGAGTTTTTCGGCGCGTTCAAGCCAGAACGGGCAGCCGGTGGCGGGATCGAAGTGCCAGGCAACGACCTCGCGCACCCACGCGTCAAGCGTCTCGCGAGCAGTCGCAATCTTTTCCGTGAAATCAGGTTTTGTACTAGAATTTAGCTTTGCTCTGACCATCGGTTTCTTGGGCTTGGGTCGCAAGAATTTCTTGTGCAAGTGGAACTCGCATTCTGTCGCACGCTCGGAAGAGTGTCAAGCGTGTGAAGCGGCGATGAGGTGCTCATGACCGCTCGGGTGATGGGAACGCTTCTGACTTGGCTGTTTTTGATGCAAGGCGCGGGGACGGCGCAATCGGTGCGCAGCACGATTGCCGGAGCCGTGACGGACTCCGGTTCAGGCGCTGCCGTGGCCGGGGCGCGGGTAACGCTGACGCAGGAAGAGACGAACCGTCGGCGCGAAGCCGTGACGGACGCGCGGGGAGAATTCCTCTTTACCGTGTTGCCGCCGGGGACGTATCGGCTGGAAGTGGCCCTCCAAGGTTTTCGCACTCATCTTCAACAATTGACCCTTCAGGTGAACCAGGAGCTGCGGGTGGACGTTCCGCTGATCGCCGGCACGCTGGCGCAGCAGGTGGAAGTGCGCACGACGCCCGCGCGGCTGCGCACGGAGCGCATGGCGGTCGGCAGCGTGATCCTGAACCGCCAGGTCGTGGACCTGCCACTCGACGGCCGAGACTTTTTCGATCTCGCGCTGCTGCTGCCCGGCACAGCGCCGCCCGCGCCCGGTTCGGCCGGATCGGTGCGCGGAGATTTTGCCGTCAACGTGAACGGAGGGCGCGAAGACGCCAACGTCTTCCTGCTCGACGGCGTTTACAACGGCGACCCGAAACTGAACGGCTTTGCCGTGAACCCGCCGGTGGACGCCATTCTCGAATTCGAAGTCCTTTCGCACACCTCCGACGCTTCCTTCGGACGCAATCCGGGCGGGCAGATCAACGTCGCGCTGCGCAGCGGGTCGAACCGGCTGCACGGCAGCGCCTACGAATTCTTCCGCAACGCGGCGCTCGACGCGCGCAACGCCTTTGCCCCCGCCGCTGAGCCTGCGCCGAAATACCAGCGCAACCAGTTCGGGCTGGCGCTGGGCGGCCCGCTGCGGCGCGACCGCACGTTCTTTTTCGCCGACTACGAAGGGCGAGTGGTGCGCGAAGGAATTACGCGAGTCACCAACGTTCCCACGCTTGCGGAGCGGAGCGGGGATTTTTCTCAGAGTTTCCTGCCGCCGCCCATCGATCCTTCCACCGGCGAGCCGTTTCCGGACGGAAAGATTCCCGAGCCGTTCCTGCATCCCATCGGAACGGCGGTCGCCGGACTCTACCCGCAGCCCAACCGACCGATTCCGGGACAGAATTTTGTTTCTTCGCCCACCCAGCGCGACAACGCTCATCATTTTGACGCGCGCCTGGACCATTCACTCGGCAACGGCACGGAGCTGATGGCGCGTTACAGCTTTGTTGACCGAAACCTCTATGAGCCATTTTCCGGTCCGACTTTCGCCGCCGTGCCCGGCTTCGGCACGGATGTCCCGCGGCGCGCGCAGAACGCCGTCGTCGCGGCCACGCACGCCTTTTCGCCCGTCCTGCTGAACGATTTGCGCGTGGCCTTCAATCGCGTGGCGGCGGGAGCGGTCCACGAAAATCAGGGGCGCAGCCTCAACCAGCAGGTGGGGATGCCGGAACTTTCTTCGAATCCCCGCGACTTCGGCCTGAGTTTCATGCGCGTCACCGGCTTTTCGCCGCTCGGCGATGAGTTCAACAACCCGCAGCACAGCGTGTCGAACACTTTTCAGGTGATTGACCACGCGACGTGGGTGCGCGGGCGGGCGCTGGTGAAGTTCGGCGGCGACTTCCGCGTCCTTCAGCAGAACGCTTTCCGCGACGTACAGTCGCGCGGCTTCCTGAACTTCCTGGGACTCTTTACCGGCAACCCGCTGGCCGACCTGCTGCTCGGCCTGCCGACGCTGACCGGAGGCGCGCGGCTCGACAATCCGCAGCGGCTGCGCGCGAAGAGCTCGAATCTGTTTGCCCACACGACGTGGCGCGCGCGTTCCGACCTGACGCTCAACCTGGGTCTGCGCTACGAATTCAATGCGCCGCCCGTCGACGCGCTCGACCGCGCGAGCATCTACGATCCCGCGACGCAGTCCCTGGTGCAGGTCGGGACCGCGGGCATCCCGCGCAGCGGCTACCATAGCGACCGGAACAATTTCGGGCCGCGCGCCGGGCTGGCGTGGACGCTCGGCTCAAGCCAGACGACCGTCCTGCGCGCCGGCTACGGCGTCTATTTCGACCAGACGCCGCTCGCCCCCGGCGAAGGGCTCTACTTCAACGCGCCGTATTTCGATTTCCGGCTGTTCTTCCCCCTCCCCGGGCTTCCGCTGACACTGGAAGATCCGTTCCCGGAATTCTTTCCCGTCACGCTTCCGCCTTCGGCGCTCTCCTACCAGCGCAACCTGCGGACGCCTTACGTGCAGCATTGGAACTTCAACATCCAGCAGATGCTCGGCCGCTCGCGGGTGGTCGAAGTGGGTTACGTGGGAACGAAGGGAACGAAGCTGCTGGCGGCTCGCGACATCAACCAGCCGGCGCCCAGCCCCGTCGTTCCGAACCTGCGGCCGGTACCGCAGTTTGACGACATCAATCTGGTGGAATCGCGCGCCAGCTCCAACTACCACGCGCTTCAGGTGCGCTTCCAGCAATCATTCGAGCAGGGGCTGGGCGTGCTGGCGGGCTACACGTGGTCGAAATCCATTGACGATGCTTCGAACTTTTTCTCTTCGGCCGGCGACCCGAACTTTCCGCAGGATAGTTGGAACCTCGGCGGCGAACGGGGGCGCTCGAACTTCGACCTGCGCCAGCGATTCACGCTCGCCTACGGCTGGGATTTTCCTTTCGGCGAAGGGAAGTGCTGGGCGCGCGGGCCCGGCTGGGTCTCGGCGCTGCTCGGCAACTGGCAGAGTTTCGGAATCCTGACGTTTCAGACGGGACGTCCGTTCACCGTCGCGCTCTTGCCGGAGATTGACAATAGCAATACCGGCCGCTCCATCCTCGGCTTCGGCGCGAACGACCGCCCGAATCTGGTCGGTGACCCGAGCGTCGTCAACCCGGCTCCCGGCCGATGGTTCAATCCCTCGGCTTTCGAGATGCCGCCCTTCGGCAGCTTCGGCAGCGCGGGAAGAAACATCCTCGAAGGGCCGGGACATGCGACCGTGAATTTTTCGCTTGTGAAGACCGTGAAAACGGGCGAGCGGACGAGCCTTCAGTTTCGCGCCGAGTCGTTCAACCTTTTCAACCGCGCCAATTTCGGTTTCCCCGATAACTTCTTCGGGTCGCCCACTTTCGGCCAGATCCTTTCGGCGGATATCGCGCGCCGAATCCAGTTCGGCTTGAAGGTGCTGTTTTAGCGGGCGGCAACTGTTTCCGCGCCGGTGCCACCCTGACGAGCCCCGACCGGATTCGTCGGGGCCCCGAAGGATATCCGCAGGGGGAGGGCCGGACTCGTCGCTTGACGAGCTCCTTTTCGGCGCAGCGCCTTCGAGCCCCATCATCCATTTCAGAGTTGATGACTTGACAGGACGTTTTGAGTTGGCGAAGGTGTACGCGCTGACGGCCGATTTCGACATACTCTCGCCGCACTTCCTGCGGCAGCGAATCGTCCGGAGAGGTCGGCGCTCTCATGACTGATCATCCCGGCACCACCCGCATTGCGGGCGCGCAGCCGCTCGCCGGAGCGCCCCCGCTCGAGTCCTATTCGGAAGCGGGCTTCGACCGCAGCGCCCTCCAGGTGACCGCGACGGCATTTCTGGCGCTGTTTTCGATTGTCGGGCTGGCGCTGTGGGGCCTGCCGTTCTACTACGACTTCATGGTGGAGGAATTCGGCTGGACGCGCGCGCAGGTGACCTCCGGCAACGCCCTCAGCAAGCTGGTCGTCGGGCCCGCGTTCGGATTCCTCGCCGGCTGGATGATTGACCGCTTCGGCCCGCGCCGCCTGATGATGGCCGGAATCCTGATGGCGGGGATGGCGCTCGTCGGCCTGGGGCAGATTTCGACCCTCGGGATGTTCTACTTTTTCTACTTCTTCAACGCTCTGGGTTACGTCTGCGGCGGGCCGCTGCCGAATCAAGTCCTGCTTTCGCGCCGTTTCACGAAGTCGCGCGGCAAGGCGATGGGCATTGCCTATCTCGGCATCGGCGTGGGCGGGGCCGTGGTGCCGTGGATTTCGCACCAGCTTGTCGAGCGTCTCGGGTGGCAGGCTGCGCTGCAGACGCTCGGGCTGCTGATTATCGTCATCGCATTTCCGATGGCGTATTTCGCGCGGGAGGGGAGCGCCGCCGGCGCCGGCCCGCAGACTCCGCCGCCTCCGGTAAGGTGGGCGTTCAAAAGTTTTCCTTTCTACCTCATCGCTCTCGGAAGCATGTGCTCGATCGGCGCCGTGAGCGGCGCGCTCCAGAACCTGAAACTGTTTCTCAGCCTCGACCAGCACTACGCGCAGGCGGAGGCGGCGCGAATTCTTTCGCTCATCCTGGCCTCGAGCATGGTGGGGCGTGTTCTGATGGGCTGGCTCGCCGACCGCTTTCCGAAGAAATATGTCATGCTGCTCATCTACACAATCGTCGCCGCCTCGATTCCGCTGCTGTTTTTCGCGCACGTCCCCGGCGTGATGTACGCCTTCGCCGTGATATTCGGCATCGGACTGGGCGGAGATTACATGATCATTCCGCTGATGACCGCTGAGATTTTTGGCGTGCGCCTGCTGGGTCGTTTGATGGGCGTGATTCTGACCGCGGACGGAGTGGCGGAGGCCGTTTCGCCGTGGGTGGTGGGGCGCCTGCGCGACTCAGCCGGAAGCTACGACGGGGGGTTTCTACTGCTCATCGGCATGGCGGTTCTGGGCGCCATCGCCGTCGCGCTTTTGCCGCGGGCGCGGAGGGCGGAGTGAGCGAGCGCCCCATCGCGCGGCTGGGAAGTCTGCACGACGTCGAGCGCTTTCGCGACGTTCTCCGCGAGCTGGGACTGCGGATTCCCTGCGACGTTCGGCTCGTTGCGGGCCTCTCATCGCCGCTCGCGCAGCCGCTCGAGCGCGAGGGCATCCGCGTGGGCAACCGCATCGCCATCCATCCCATGGAGGGCTGGGACGGTACGCTCGACGGCCGTCCGACGGAAAGCACCCTGCGGCGCTGGCGGCGTTTCGGCGCCAGCGGAGCCAAACTCATCTGGGGCGGGGAAGCGGTCGCGGTGCGTCATGACGGCCGCGCCAACCCGAATCAACTGGTCCTCAACCCCACGACACAGGAAGGTCTCGCCGGACTTCGCCGCGCGCTCATCGAAGAACATCGGCGCGCCGCAGGCTCTGACGACGGACTCCTCATCGGGCTGCAACTGACCCATTCGGGACGTTATTCGGTGCCGGATTCGCGCGACCGGCCTCAGCCGAAAATTCTCTACCACCACCCGATCCTCGACCGGAGGATGCGCCTGCCGGAAGACTTCGCCGTGCTCACCGACGCGGAGGTGGAAGGAATCATCGAAGACTTCGTCCGCGCGGCGAAACTGGCGCGCGAACTGGGTTTCGATTTCGTGGACGTCAAGCATTGCCACGGATACCTCGGGCACGAGTTCCTGAGCGCGCACACGCGTCCCGGCCGCTACGGAGGGAGCTTCGAGAACCGCACGCGATTCCTGCGCGACGTCGTGGCGGGAATTCGCGGCGAAGCGCCGGGACTCGGAATCGGCGTCCGGATCTCGGCGTTCGATATGGTCCCCTTCCACCCCGACCCGGCAACCTCCAAGCCGGGGAAGCCGGGAGTCGGCGTTCCGGTGCCTCACGAACACCTGATCCCTTATCGGTACGGCTTCGGCGTAAATCCGCTAAAGCCCACCGAACTGGACCTGAGCGAAACGTTTCGCTTTCTCGCCCTGCTCGAGGAACTGGACATTCGCCTGGTCAACATCTCCGCCGGAAGCCCGTATTACAACCCGCATATCCAGCGCCCGGCGCTCTATCCGCCTTCAGACGGTTACCAGCCGCCCGAGGACCCGCTCGTCGGTGTGGCGCGTCAGATGGAAGTCGCGCGGCAGTTGAAGCAGAGGTTTCCGCGGCTGGTGATGGTCGGCACGGCGTACAGCTATCTTCAGGATTTTCTGCCGCACGTGGCGCAGGCCGCGGTGCGGGAGGGCTGGGTGGATGTCGTGGGGTTCGGCAGAATGGTGCTTGCCTACCCGGAAATTCTCCGGGACGCGCTGGAAGGGCGCCCGCTCGACCGGAAGCGAATCTGCCGGACTTTCAGCGATTGCACCACCGCGCCGCGAAACGGGCTGCCTTCCGGCTGTTACCCGCTCGATGCCTACTACAAGGACTCGGAACTGGCCGGCCGGCTGAGGCGAGCCAAGGAGGCCCGGAAGAAAACTTCAGGGACCGTCGCCAACGAAAGGTCTCCGAAGAGTCAGGGAAACTGAGGGTTTGGCGGCGCGCTATCGGGCGACCTGCATCGGCAACTGCCACGGCGTGACGGTCGAGCAGTGAGTGCAGTAGCGCGAGAGATATTCAGCCTCTTTGAGCAGGTGCAGTTCGCTCTCGTCGAGCGTCATCAGCTTGCGTCCCGCGCAGCGCGGACACTGGAGGAGGACCTGGGCGGCGATTCCTTCCAGCGCCATGACCAGAGCGAAATCAACGTCCCAGAAATCGGGGGCGGGAACCAGAAACTCCGCGCCATAGGCGAAAAACCCCTGTTCATCCGGGCCTGAACGCCAGACGATGCGCGCTCGAGTCTCCTTGCTGTTGCGAAGATTTCGCAGTTCCAGCCGCTGGCCGATTTCCAGGTCCCGTCGCAGGCGGACCTTGGCGCCGTGCAGGCTGATGCTTGCTGTGCGTGTCTCCTCCAGAAAAGATTCACTTGGGCCGAGGGAGCCGCTCACTTCCAGAGGAATTTCCAGGTTGAGGCGCAGGCTGCGCCGCGTAGACTCAATCTGCATCAGAAGACCCCTTCGCCGCCAAGCCGGTTCCCCTCACCGGATCAGCCGCCGGGGCGGAAGGTCCCGGCTCCCGCAAGGAGACCAGAACACCTCCGCCTCGATGAGAAGCTGCCAGGGACCTCAATCACTCCACTTAAACTTCAAGCCGCGATTACTTCGCCGGCGAATATCTCGTTCCATTAATTGGCCGGCAGGAAGACGAAGCTCCGGCATTGAGCGATTCGAAAGCGGCAGGAGCAGACCCTCGAGCCGCAGGTGACCGCCGCGTTCCCGTAGTACTGCGCGGAGGTAATCAGCCCCAGGGTTCCGCACGCCGGGCAGGCCAGCACAGCAAAGAAAATAGATTCCACTGCCGTGCGGAGCGATTCGGTTTCCGCCAGCAACACAAGGTCGCCTGGTTTCATCGCCGCCAACCCGTGTTCATCCACCAGCCGCAGGTCTCCGGTCTGAGGGCTCGAGGACAGCAGCTTAGAGCCGTGCAAGGTTGCCTTGGTGTGTTTGACGACTTTCATCGTCCGTTTTCTCCGACGCATTTCCGATGCCTGTTCTCAGGTGCCCTTCTATAATCTCCGCCAAGAAGGGGAAGGAACGTCATCGCGATTTCGGTTTTTCGACCTCAGCGCGTCCAAAATTGAGTTTGGAGATTGAGCAACGTACTCCCATCGGTTCCAATTAGGGAATCGGTTCCATTTTGGAACCGACCCTTGCAGACCTCCCCTTCTCGCGCGAGAGTGGACTTCCCGCCGTGCGAATCCGCGTCTCACATTTCTCAGTTGGGATATCGGCAGCGCGGGGAGGCCTCTTGAAGATTTCCTCCGAGCCCTCCGAACGCCTGTGTTGACGGCGTTTTCCGCAGCCCCTCGACGCGCACCGCCATGGGCGCAGAGCGTTGCTCCGCGCCGCAAAGATCGGAAGGCAATTCGACACACGGCAAAGTTCATTGACGAGATGCAAGTCGTGAGCCTGGAAGCGCGGAGTTTCTTTCCCGTTTCGGAACGCGACGGACTTCGATTTCGAATCGCAATTGTTCTTCTTGAAACTGAATGAGCGGCTTTGGAAGTCCCGGAATTTCCTGGCGCGGAAATTTCACCGGCTCAAAAAGTTCCACAGCAAAACCACGCCGCGTCCGCGTGTTGAGTAGAAGTTCTTAGGAAGCAAAGGCTTGCGAGCGCCTCGCGCGAATTTTCCAGACTCGCTGCGCGCTGCCCCGAGTGCTCCCCTCTCTCCCTCAAGGCGACGTCCTTACAGCCACGTCCGCGGGCGTTTCGGCCGGCCGGCGCGTGGCCGCAAACGTGCAATTAGCAAATCAGGAAAGAGTCCGTGCGACAGCCAGCCGTCGGTCCGGCGGCGGGCGGTTCCGCCGCAGTGGCGTGCGGGTGTGTCCGGCCGACGCGGCAGAGGAAACGGAGCTGTATCGGAGGAGCACGGAAAACGAGAGGGAGGGAATGGCCACGCTACCGGTTGTGAGGGAACGAGCGAATTCGGCCGACGTTTTGCGGAGGCCGAAGGAGCAAGCCACACGAGCAGCGGCCTGCAACCGGTTCCATCGGTCGAGGCGCAACCGGCTCGAGCGCGAATCGCTGATCCTCCAACTGCTGCCCCTGGTGAAACGCATGGCGCAGCAGATGCGAGGGCACCTGCCGCTTCACATCGAACTCGACGACCTGGTCAGCACCGGGACCGTCGGGCTGGTGGACGCCGTGCGGAAGTTTGACCCGCGGCGTCACGTCAAACTGGAAAGTTACGCGCGCCACCGGATTCGCGGCGCCATCCTCGACGGCCTGCGTGAAGTGGACCCGGCCTCGCGCGACCTGCGGAAAAAGAACAAGCGCGCGGAGCGAACTTATGCGCGTCTCGAATCGAAACTCGAACGCGCGCCCACCGACCAGGAGATGGCGGAGGCCCTCGGTGTCTCCCTCCCCGGATGGTACGAGACCGTTCGCGAACTCCAGACGGTGGGCGTGGACTGGCTCCGTCCGCTTGGGAGAGTTTCGGGCCGCGAAACGGCAGAGGCCGATTGGGAATCCTTCCCCGCGGACAGCGGGTTTGACCAGTTTGAGCGCTGCTACCGCCGCGAGCAGAGGGAGATCCTCGACTCGGCGCTGGGGCGCATTCCCGAGCGCGAGCGCCAAGTGGTGCTTCTCTACTACGATCTCAACCTGACGATGAAACAGATCGCCGCGAAACTGCGAATTGACGAATCGCGCGTTTCGCAACTTCACGCCGCCGCGCTCGCTCGGCTGCGGGCGCGGATCCAGACCCTGATCCGCCGCCCGCGACCGAAACCCGTCCGGTTCGCAGCCTAGCCTGCATTCAAGAGGAAGGCGAGCCTCCTCCGGAACCCGACCCATTATGAGGTCCGTCCCGCCCCCTCCGGCCGGATGTGGTCTTGCCCCTCGAAGCGCCATCCCATCCTGGCCTGAAACGAGCTGGACGCTGCCGCCTGCCATGCCAACATTCGCCGCCTCATTTCGAAAGGGCGGCGTGCGACCCTGCCGGCGCGGTTGCGGATGAAAGTCCGGTAACATACCGCCCAAGTTTGCGAGTCAAGCGGCCTCGCGGAACCTCGTCTTGCACGCAGGCGCTGATCGGGACGCGATGTTCCTCGACATGGCGGACGCTCGCGCGTCCGCTTTTCTTTTGCGGGCCGCCCTATGCTAGACTGAAGGCTGCCCCAGGATCCCCATCAGGAGGATTTCCCATGAGCAAGACGACGCGTCGCGAATTCTTTACCCGGACGCTTCCCGCGGCCGCCACTCTGGGCGCCGGACTGGCCACGTTCAAGCCCGGCTACCTTCTGGCTTCCGGGCCGGACATCCGCAAGCGGCCGCTCGGCAAGACGGGTGAAATGGTCTCCGAACTCTGCCTGGGCGGATACCACATCGGTGTGCCCAAAGACCAGAAGGAAGGGATTCGAATCATCGAGACCGCCATCGATCGCGGCATCACTTTCCTCGACAACTCCGACGACTACCACGAAGGGGAAAGCGAAGTCCGCATGGGCAAAGCGATCAAGGGGAAGCGCGACAAGGTCTTCCTGATGACCAAGCCGCACCCACGCGACAAGAAAGGCGCGCTGAAGAGTCTCGAGGACAGCCTGCGGCGGCTCCAGACCGATTACCTCGACCTGTGGCAATTCCACGAAATCGTCTATCTGACGGACCCTGACTGGATCTTCTCGCCCAACGGCGCCATCGAGGCGGCGGAGATCGCCAAGAAGCAGGGCAAGGTCCGCTACGTGGGCTTCACCGGCCACAAGGACCCGGACATCCACCTGAAGATGCTCTCCAAGCCCTACGAATGGGACTCGGTGCAGATGCCGGTCAGCCTGTTCGACGCGCACTATCGGAGCTTCGAGAAGCTCGTGCTGCCCGAACTGGTGCGGCGGAAGATCGGCATTGTCGGAATGAAGACGCTGGCCAGTGGCGAGGTCCTGAAGACGCAGGCGGCGATGCCCATCGAGGCTCACCACTACGTGCTGAACCTGCCGGTCTCGACGCTCTGCACGGGGTGCGAGTCGCTGGAAGACCTCGAGCAGTCGATTCGCTCCGCGGTGACCTTCAAGCCGCTCAGCGAGACGCAGGTGAACGACTTGCTGGCGCGCACCGAGCCCTACGGGAAGACGGGGCAGCACGAACCCTTCAAGACCACGACCCGGTTCGAGATGCCTCCCGTGGCGCCGCCCCCCTACGAGGCGTGAGCGCCGGCGGCTGCGGAATGAACGGGTCCGTTTCTCATCTCTGGTCCTGTCCGATTGGAGCGCGCTGATGCTCCGGCACGAGAACCACGTCTTCGAAAACGAACACGTCGTGCTCGACGACGGCGTGTTCGTGAACTGCACGTTCAAGAATTGCAGCCTGGAATATTCCGGCGGCGACGTGTACGTGCAGAACTGCACGGGGGAAGGGTGCCAGCTCGTCTGGCGGGGCGCCGCGCAGCGGACGGTCCTGCTTCTCCAGGGGCTGGGACTGATGGTCCCGCCTGCCCCGCCTTCGCCCGAGGCGACGAGCCGCGTGCAGTAGGGTTCCTGGCAACGGTTCGTCTTGAAGCGGGGAATGAAGTTCCTCGGCAGGCAGATGGGGCGGCGCCGTTGCCCGCCCCCCTCTTAACATCAGCCTTACCAGTTCAATTTCAGCGCAAATTGAAATTGTCGCGGGTCGAGCGCCGCCGTCGGCTCACCGGCGCGGCACGCCGCCGGGTCAAGCGGATTGCACAGCGGGCTGACGTCGCCGACGTTGAAGCGGTTGAGCAGGTTGAACGCGTCGGCGATCAACTCAAGGTTCATCCGTTCGCCGAAATGAATCCGCCGCGAAACCCGAAGGTCCACCGCGGCAAATTTCGGCCGGAAGAAGGTGTTTCGTCCCAGATTTCCCGTGCAGCCAAGCGGCGGCGAAAGGACCGTGGCGCCCAGCGTCAGGATTTCATCGCATACCGTCGGCACGGTGAAGCTCGCCCCCGGGATAAAGGGCGACGTCACTCCGCCCTGTCCCGCGAGGGATGGCCGGTCCGTGTTCGAGCCGAAATTCAGATTGAAGTCGGTCCCCGTCAGCACGGTGAACGGCCGGCCGGAGCCGACTTCGACGATGGGCGCGACGATGAAGTCGGCGAGGAACTTGCGGTGCCAGCCATCCGAAGAGCGCTCGAAGGGGCTCTGGAAGACGCCGCTGAAAATCCAGCGGTGGCGCTGATCGAAGGTGGAGTGGCCCTTTTCAAGGTGCGGCTTTCGGTTGTCTTGCGGCTCGAGCAGGGTTTGCAGGTCGGTCGAGTCGTCAATCGCGTGCGACCACGTCCAGCTCGAGAGGAACTCGAAGCTGCGGGAGAAGCGTTTCGAGAGGGCCACGGTCAGGCCGTGATAATCGGAGCGGCCCGACGACTCCTGCTGGTCGATGCTCCCCCAGGGCACGGGAACCCCATACCCGAGGGGATAACCCGCGAGGCCCGCCAGCGCCACCTGATTGTCGAATCCGCCCGCGAGTCCCGCGAAAGACGGATTCGGGCCGGAAGGCCGGAAGAAATTGAAGAAGGCCGCAGTGCCCAGGAACTGGCCGTCAAGCCCGGCGAGCGGTGCGGGACAACCGGTGAGCACTCCGAGGGCGCCGGGCGCCACCACTGCGACGCCGCACGTTCCGGCTGTGGGCGCCAGGCTGGCGAGCGGCGCCGCCGTGGCGAGCGGGTTGGAAGGTGTCAGCCCCGCGGCCAGGGCGTTGCGGAAGTTGCGCATCAGGATGACCGGGTCGGGAGAGTTGATGTCGCGCGGGCGGTTCAGGTGCAGCCCGCGGGTGAACTGGTATCCGGCGCTGAACTTCAGGTCTCGCGTCAACTCGCGCTCGAGGGATAAATTCGCCTGCTGCGCGTAGCCATACACGAAGTCGCGGTCCACCGGCAGCGTCAGCGGCAGGAAGGGAAGCGGGAAGCCCGCGGCCATGAAATTCTGGTTGACGAACAGCGAGTCTTCGAGCTTCGAATCGAAGCGCTGTTCGTCCGGCAGGTAACCCATCGAGGGAATGGCGTTCAGCACGCCCTGAAACACCGAGGCGGCGTTCAGCGCCCCGGTCGGATTGACCAGCACGGAAGTCCGCGTCGCCCTGCCCGGCGGCGCGATGAGCTGCGTGGAAAGCGCGCCCTCGGCGGTCGTCGAATTGAAGGCGACGGCGAGCAGGGGATGGTCGTAAAAGAGCCCGTAGCCGGCGCGAATCACCGTCTTGCCGCTGCCCGTCGGATCGAGGGCCAGTCCGATGCGCGGGCCGATATTGTTCTTGTCGCGAGGAATGCCTTCCATCACGCCCACGGCGGGTTCGAGCGCGGCGTTGATGGCCGTCGAGGGCGTGAAGATCGGCGTCAGTTCGACGTCGTAGCGCACGCCGTAATTCACCGTCAGGTGCCGGTTCACTCGCCAGCTGTCCTGTGCGAAGAAGGCGAACGCTTTGTTCGTGAACGGCCGGTTGGAGCGCCCGATGCCCTGGAAGAAGACTTGCGGCACGCCCAGCCCGTAAGCCTGCACGGCCGTGATACCCGGCACGGGGACGCCGGCGAACGAGGAAGGGAGTCCGAGCTGGCCGGCCGTCAATCCGCCGAAGTTGTACACGCCGCCGAAATTGAGCTCGAAAATCTGGTCCTTCTTGCTGTCGAGCTGGACGAGGTTGATGTCCGTCCCGAACTTGAAGTTATGCCGGCCTTTGATCCAACTCACATTGTCCGCCCACTGGTAGCGGCGCTCGATGCGGTCCACGGTCGAAAACGGCTCGCGGCCGAAAAACGCGAAGCCGGTGATGTTGACGCCCGGCCCGGAGCCGCCCGGGAGCTGTGAAAAACCGTAGTGGAGGCCGCGGCGCGCGAACTGGAAACGACTTTCGTTAAAAAGCGTACCGGAAAACGCCGTGACGTGCTGGCCGACGGCTGAGACGTCGCGGAACTGTTGCAGGGAAGTCCGCGAGCCGGCGTTCTGCCCGAAGTTCTGGTTCTGGGCGTTCACCTGGATGCCCGTCACCGTGGAAGGCGATGCGCTCACGCGGACGAACGAACTGTGACGCTCGCTCCAGTGTTGGTCGAGCCGGGCCGAGTAAATGCTGGTCCCTTCCGAAATCGGATAGTTCCCGATCAGCGCCCGCAGGGGGACGTAAGATCCCGGAAGGTTGACGAGGTTTTCCTCTGAGCACGGCACCAGGGGCGGCTGGCAGTCAATGAGGAGCGGGAACCGCGGCCCGGGCGGTGTGGGGACCCCATTCGCCGTGGCCAGCGCGCCGTAGTCGATTCCGTTGAGGGCGACGTTCGAGGACGATCCGGCCAGCAGCGCCACCGTCGCCGCCATCTGAACTCCGCCCGGGGCCGAGAGCACCGCGGGGTCGCTGACGAAGGCGGCTTGGGCCGGCGTCAGAAGCAGCGGGGCGGGAAAGAACGGCGTCTGCGTTTCGACCAGCCCGAAGTTGCCGGCGCCGATATTCGTGAAGCCCGTTTCCTGGCGCCGCGTGGT
The DNA here is from genome assembly GCA_964556705.1 of uncultured Acidobacteriota bacterium. GTDB lineage: Bacteria > Acidobacteriota > Terriglobia > UBA7540 > UBA7540 > CAZKXX01. Next base: position 8,973 of record CAZKXX010000022.1, on the reverse strand, counting down.
TTCGTAAGAAAGGAAGTAAAAAGTCTTATCCTGCTTGAGTGGCCCGCCCAGCGTGGCCCCGCCCTGAAAGCGCGTGTACTCCTGCTTGACGCCGCGGACGTCGCCGGTCGCGGGATCCACTTCCACCGAAAACGGGTTGCGCGCCTGGATACTCTTGTGGCGCAGGTAGCCGAAAACGTTGCCGTGAAGCGTATTCGATCCGGACTTGGTGACGATGTTGACCACGCCGCCCATGGCGCGGCCGAACTCGGGATTGTAGTTGCTGATGATGAGCTGGAACTCCTGCACGGCTTCCTGGGAAACGGTGGAGCGGATGCCGTTCACGGAATTATCCACGGCGTCGGCGCCGTCCACCGAAACCTGGTTCGAGCGCGCGCGCTGGCCGCTGAAGTTGATGCCGCTGGTGGGCGCGGCGCCGATGGAAGGGGCGCTGTCGCGCGCCGCCTGGGAGTTGAGCAGCGTAAAGTTGATGTAGTTCCTTCCGTTGATGGGCAGGTTGTTGATTTGGCGCGAGGCGATGGTGTCCGTGACGGCCGTCTTCTGGGTTTCGATCAGCCCGGCGGATTCCGTCACCGTGACGACGGCCGTGGCGGCGGCCAGTTCCAGCGGCACGTTGAATTCCGCCGTCTGGCCGAGCGCGAGCGCCATCTCCGTGTTGACGAAACGCGCGAAGCCGGATGCCTCGACGCTCAACTGGTAGCTTCCCGGCACCAGGCCGACGAAGAGGTAGCGACCTTCGTCGTCGGTCCTCGTCGTCCGCGTGGCTCCCGTGGCCAGATGCTTCACGCTGGCTTCCGCGCCGGGCACCGACGCGCCCTGCGGGTCCACGACCCGGCCCGTCAGATTGGCGGTGTTCACCTGTGCGCGGCCCGGGCTGCCAGCGAGCATCGCGAAGACAACGGCGACAATTCCTACAGACGTCCATGCACGATCTCGCATCACGCCTCCACTGTTCCGGGATTTTGTCTCACGACGATCGATCCGGCCCTTGGCACCAGAAAGGCTCGCTGACGTTCTACTTTGCGGAGGTCAGGGCCACCGGCCGGAAACCGTTCCGAGGCGGTCGTCCTGTCAACCCATACCCCAGCGCGGCAAGTCACTCTTGCAACAGGGTCTTGAAGCCTGCGCTTCTTGTTTGGGCTCCCGCGCCCCCACGAAAATGTCCGAATTGTGCGTTGCCAAAAGGACGAAGTCAAGCTGATAAGGACACGGTGGCCGGCCGGGCCGAGCTTCCAGCGAAGCTCAGCCCGGTTCCGGCGCACCGAGGACTCTTACCGCAGTGGTGGAGCGAGCGGTGGGATCAGCTTGTAGCGAGGCCGCGTCTGGTACTCGCGCAGGTATTCGATGTGCTCGGGCGAGTCCGGGAAGCGCTCCGCGTCCGAGTAAGGGTAGCCGGACATTTCGCGGAAGGGCAGCGGTTCCACCGTTCGCGAGAAGGCGGTGTTCGGCTCGCCGTCCTTGGCCCAGCCGTGCGCGTAGAGGAAGTACGTCCGCTTCCAGCCGGGCCGAAGGGGCGCAAGCGGCCGAGTGTCGAACTCGACGGTCAACTGGTCGCCCGTGGCGGTCACCACCATGCGGTCGTCGGCCCCGCGGAGCAGCCCGCTGACGTCACCGTAGCGGGTGTAGTTGCCGAACATGGGATTCCAGGGCGCCTCGGCCAGGACTTCCGTGTATTCGAAGTATTCAGGTTTCACGCCCTCGGGATCAATCACCGGAGTGGAAAACCCGCGATAGTTCAGTTCCGCCGCGAGGAGCGGCAGCTCGCGCGGCTCCGGCGCCGGACCTTCGTTCGTGGTGAAGAAAACCTCGTCCCAATAAACGCACATGTTCGTCACGATGCGCACTTCACGGCTTGCCGAGAGGAACTTGCCCGTCAGGTCGAGCCTCATCGTGCGGTTCGTGCCGCTCGGCAGGCCCATGTCCGGCACGACCGTCACCCATTCGCCGACTTCGTCGCGCACCTGGACGTAAGGCGTAATGAGCTGATAGCTGGGGTTGGAGACGAGCGCGCGGTGATTGTTCGAATCCGTCCAGTAAACCCACCCGCGCAGGTAGAGGACCACCGGCGCGGCGGGGTCGAGCGCGCCGAGGTCGAGCTCGAGCGCGTGCTTCTCGGCCAGGCCGGGAATCGGGAGCCGGCGGAAGCTCGCCACAAACTTTCCGTTGGCCTCGCGAATCAGCGGCAGCACGTTGCGGCCGCGATGGTCGCGCGCGGCGACGGGAGTTTGCCTCTGCCGCACCACGTGCAGCGTCGGCGGCGCGGGCGTCCCGGAAAAGATTTCGTTCGCGTAGACCTCTTCGCTTTCCGGATGGTCCACGGCGAGCAACCGGACGTGGTCGAAGTAGTCCACTTCCCGCAATTCATTCGTCAATTGGAAGACGAAGCGGCCGTCGCGCGGGCGCATCCATTCCGGCAGACGGACGAATTCCTCCGGATTCGGCCGGATGTATCCGCCGTCCGGCATCAGGTGTCCGAGCGGCGCGACGCCCAGCAGGTCGGTGAGATAAACGAAGCGTTCGCCGTCCCAGACGTAAATGAACGGGCAGGAACTGGCCAGGCGTTCGGATTCGCGCACTTCGATCGGCGAGTTCGTGGCGACGTTCACCCAATTCTGGATGACGGCGTTCGGCCAGGTCACTCGCACCACATCGAGTTTCGCCAGATCGCCGGTGAAGAGGCGCACGCGGTCGCCCGTCACGGTGACCTTCTTGTAGAAGTTGCCGGCCTTCAGTTCCACCACGCTGCCGATGCCCATGGTGTTGCTCTTGAAGCCGCTCATCTTCACTTCCAGCCAGCGCGACGCCGGGCCGTCCTTTTCGAACGCAGCCAGTTGCGCGGTGCGCGTCAGGCCCACGAGGTTCAACTTCCCGGGGCTGACCAGCCACGTCGGCGCCAGCGAGGCCAACGGCGCTTTCGCGGCGGCGGGCAGAGCCAGCGTTCCTTCTGAGAACCGGCCGCGCTGGTTGCGGACGAGTTTCCACGCTCCGCCCTCTTCGGCCACCAGCAGGTCGTCGTAAGTGTCGCCGTCCACGTCAGCCACCACGCCGCGCAGCGAAAAGAGGCCGGCGGGAGGCTTGGCGGCCGGCAGGTTCGCGACCGCGCGGAACCGGGCTCCGCCGCCGTTCAGCAGCACCTGGTAACCCTCTCGGGACCAGAGGACCAAATCGAAAGCGCCGTCGTGATTAAAGTCTGCGGCGTGGGCGTCGAGAGCGCCGGATTTGGCCAGCTCCGCGCCCGCTTGCGTCGTGCGGTTGATGAACTTGCCTTCGCCACGCCCCAGCAGCAGCACGGGCCCCGCCTTCTCCCGCAGAATCAGGACGTCCGCGTACCCGTCGTCATCGAAGTCGGCGAAGATGGCGGTCCGTCCGCGTCCCTTGACCACCTCGAACCCCGAAGAGGAGGTCAAGTCCTTGAACGTGCCGTCGCCGTTGTTGCGATAGAAGCGCGTCTGAAGGCCGGTGAAATCGTCCGGAAACTTGAATGACGGCTTGCCGGGGGCGGCGCCGAGGTCCGCGTAGCCCACGGCAACGAGGTCCACGAAGCCGTCGTTGTCGGCGTCGAACAGGACCACGCGGCTGTAGAGATGGCCTTCAGCGCCCTTCAGACCGGCCTTTTCGGTCTCTTCCACAAAAGAGCCTTCGCCCGTATTGCGATAGACGCGGATGCCGCCCAGCCCCGCGAGGAACAGGCTCGGATGCCCGCTGTTGTTGTGGTCCACGAGCGTAGCGTGCAGCGTTCCGCCCGGGCCGGCGACGTCGTATTTCCCGGTCACGTCGGTGAACGTTCCTCCGCCGTCGTTCTGAAGCAGCCGGTTCTTGCCGGTGGGATTCACCACGTAGAGGTCCGGGCGCCCGTCCTGGTTGATGTCTCCGAGCGCCAGCGTCGGGCCGAAGAGCGGGAGGAATTTCTGCTGCGCGACCTCCAGCGAGTACTCGGCCGAAGGAACCTCCACGGGCGCGTCCGCGGCCGCCGGGGCGGCAGTGAGTTGAAGACCGAGGTTGGCGGTGATGTCGGTGAAGCTGACCTTCTCCTGCGGCCGGCGCGCGACGGTCACCGGGGGCGTCGAAGGAACGAGCACCGCGCCGTACTTGCCGCCTTCCAGCGCCGGGTTCTGAAGCGAGATTCCCGGCACCGCGTCGCGCATCGTTTCGTGGATCTTGAGGAACTTCTGGGCTTCTTCGACGCGTTTCAGCCGCACCAGCGTCGTGAAGGTATGGAACAGAGAAGCGACGTAAAAGTTCTGGCCGCGCCCGAAACCCATCTTGACCACCTGCTGGTGGGCGTTCAGCGCCTCTTCGAGTTTCCGCTGCGCGAAGAAGACGGTTCCCAGGTTGAACCAGGCGGCGGGCTCCTGCGGGTCGGCCTCGATGACGCGTTGCAGCGAGGCCTCCGCGTCGGGATAGCGCAACTCGCGCTTGTAGAGAATTCCGAGGTTGTAGTCGGCGGCCACGAGCTTCGGGTCCATCTGCTTGGCCGTGGTCAGCGCGCCGAGCGCCTCATCGAGCCGGTTCGCCTGCATCAACGCCAGGCCCAGGTTCAGGTAGTCAGTGGCGAGCGCCTGCCCCGAGGCGATGACCTTCTGGAAATGCTCGATGGATTCGGGATACTTTCCCTGCTCGTAGTAGGCTTTCCCGATGTTGCGCGCCGTTTGCAGCGCCGCGGCCGAGAGCTTCTTGGCCTCCTGCGCTTCGGCCTCCGCCCGCGGAGGCTCCGCCGGATTCGCGGTCACCGTCCGCCACGCCGCCGCCGCCATCGCCATCGCCAGCCCGGCCAGCAGGCACGTTTGCACTCCCCTCTGAAAACCCCTCATGATTCTCCCCCACGGATTACTGCCGTAATCCCTGCGTGCGCCCAACGCCGCTGCAATAAAAACAAAATTATACAACGCCCGCTCGCCGTGGCGGGAAAAACTCGAAGGAGGAGGTTGACATTGTTGTGGGTGGGAGCCCGGTTCCAGCAGGCCGGATTGCTTGCCCCGTCGCGGAGTCAAGGCTACGGCGGCAGCCACGAGACGATCTGCTCGTGCACTCTCCGCGCAGCGGCGACCATTGCCCGACCTTCTTTTTCAGTCGGCTCGTACAAATCGTCCGGGTATCGGGAGGCCACGGCAAAGAAAGTAAGTCTCCGACAGTCTTCCTCGAGCCCAGCCAAGCTGGGTTCGATCTCAACGCAGCGCGCCAGCAACGCCACCAAGTCGTGGGTTCTCGCCAAGGGCCGGTGATGGAAGACGAGAAATGCCTTGGGAGTCTTTTCCGCTGCCTGCTGCGAATGAAAGCAGACTGTATCCCAGGGGATAAGAGGGGCGGAAAGGTTGTTCTTGATATTCAAGAAGTCGCTTTCAGCCTTCGCCAGCCAGGCCGCGTAATTCGTGTCAGGGGCGCTCATACAGAACTCGCCCTTCGGCCTCCACCAGGGCGGGAAGAGTACCGTGGACTCTACGCAGATTCTCAACTTCGCGAGGCGTGTAAACGACGACATCGAGCGACCAGGGACGCAGGCCGAATAGAGAGCTGACTTCCGCCACCCGCTCGGGTGGGGAGGCCTCCGTTTCCATTTCGACGAAGATATCCACATCACTGTCCGGACGGGCGTCTCCGCGGGTGCGGCTGCCAAAAAGGACGATCCTTCTTGGATTGAATCGTTCTGCAATTGCTTGCGTAATGTGCTGAATCAAGGCGTCTTCAGTCATCTCGGCTGTCCTCGGCCTATCGGTTCTTCCACACCGGCTTGCGTTTTTCCACCAGCGCGCGCAGGCCTTCCTGAGAGTCTTCGAGCTCGAAAAGCTGGTTGAGGTAGATATCCTGCGAGCGCTTGAGCGCTTCGTCGAACGGCCGCCAGGTGCCTTCGAAGGCCACGCGCTTCAGAAGCGAGAGCACGGGCGCGCTCTGCTCGCTGATGCGGCTGACGATGCGGTCCACCGTCTCCTTCAGCGCCGAGCGGGGCACGACGCGGTTGACGAGTCCCATGACCAGCGCCTGTTGCGCGCTGACCGGCTCGCCGGTGAGAAGCAGTTCCATCGCCACCTTCGGCCCCACCACGCGCGGATAGACCACCGCGCCCATGGGCGGAAACACGCCGAGCTTGATCTCGGGCTGCGCGAAGCGGGCGTTTTCCGTGGCGATCACGAGGTCGCAGAAGACCGCCAGCTCGCACCCGCCGCCCTGCGCGAGGCCGTCCACCACCGCCACCACGGGCTTCGAGGTCTCGATCATCGACCGGAAGACGCCGTGAAACGCCTCCATCATCTGGAAGACCATGTCGGTCTTGTACCCCGCCGCTTCCACCCCGACGGAGAAGTAGCCTTCGCACTCCGGCGCGGCATCGAGCAGAATCAGCTTCACGTCGTGCTGGACGTTCAGGCTCTCGATGGCGCGCCGCATTTCGTTGAGCATCTCGATGTTGAGGATGTTCTGCCTGGGCCGCGCCAGCGTCAGGTGCGCGACTTCGCCCGTCGCGTCCCAGCGGATGAACTTGAAAGGCTCTTCTTCGCGCTTCTTCTCCTCCGGCATGTCCACGATTTCCTCGGCCATGATCCCCTCCCCGTGACGCCTTCCACGAGCCGCCGGACTCCGCCGGCGCTGGCGGTGAAGTGACGCCGCAACATTCCGGCTGATGCTAACACAGAGGACTTCGCGAGGCGAGCGGCGACGCCGTGGAAATGTCGGCAGGCTTGGGGGCAAGATCCCGGCGCCTGTTCAAGCGCGCGCCTGTTCCGCCGCGCGCCGCTGGAGGATTTCGATGTAGCAGTTGACAAGCGAGACGGCGGCGGGCGTGACGCCCGGGATGCGCGCCGCCTGGCCGAGCGTCAGCGGGCGCACGCGCGTCAGCTTCTCCACCATCTCGCGCGAGAGGCCGGAAACTTTGCGGTAGTCGAACCACTCCGGAATCCGTCGCGCTTCGGCACGCTTCATCCGTTCCATCTGGCGTTCCTGCTGGGCCAGATAGCCTTCGTATTTGAAGTCCGTCTCGACGCGGCGAGCCTCCTCGCGCGCCAGCAGGTCGCCGTCGTGGAAGGCGAGGCCGGACGCGCGCAGGCTTTCGTTCAGCCACTCCATCAGGTCGGCCATCGTCACCTCGGGCCGCTTCAGCAGTTGCGCCCCGCTCAGCGGCGCCGCGCCAAGAAAACGTCCGTCCGCCATCAGGCCGAGCTTCGCATAAACCTCGCGTCCCGCGCGCGACGCCGGGTCGAGCCGCGATTCGAGCAGAAATTTCGTCGCCGCCGAAATGCGCGCCTTCTTTTCCAGAAACGCTTCGTAGTCCTTCTGCTTGATCGTCCCCACTCGGTAGCCAATCGGCATCAGGCGCTCGTCGGCGTTGTCAATCCGCAGGTGCAGACGGAACTCGGCGCGCGAAGTGAACATGCGGTAGGGCTCGTCCACGCCCTTCGAGACCAGATCGTCAATCAGGATGCCGGTATAGCCCTGCGTGCGGTCAATCGTGACGTGCTCCTTGCCCTGGACGCGCAGCCCGGCGTTGATGCCCGCCATGACGCCCTGGCAGGCGGCTTCTTCGTAGCCCGTCGTGCCGTTGATCTGCCCGGCGAGGAAGAGGTTTGCGATCTTCTTCGTTTCGAGCCAGGGATAAAGCTCCGTCGGCCGGACCATATCGTATTCGATGGCGTATCCGGGCCGGATCATCTCCGCGTGTTCGAGCCCCGGGATGGACTTGACCATCCCCACCTGCACGTCAATCGGCATCGAGGTGGACATGCCGTTGACGTAAATTTCGTTCGTGTCCATTCCTTCCGGCTCGAGAAAAATCTGGTGCTGCGCCTTGTCGGGGAACTTGACGATCTTGTCTTCGATCGAAGGGCAGTAGCGCGGGCCGATCGAGTTGATCTGGCCGGAATAGAGCGGCGCGCGATGCTTGTTTTCGCGGATCAGGCGATGCGTCTCGGCGTTCGTGTAGGTAATCCAGCAGACGGTCTGAGGCTGCGTGATGGCGCGCGTGCGAAAACTGAACGGAGTGGGCACCAGGTCGCCGGGCTGCTCCTGAAAGCGCGAGAAGTCAATCGTGCGCGCGTCGAGGCGCGGCGGCGTTCCGGTCTTCAGCCGGCCGATTTCGAATCCCAGACGGCGCAGCGCTTCGCCGAGCAGCACGGAGGGCGGCTCGCCCGAGCGTCCGGCGGGATACTGCTGCTCGCCGCAATGGATGAGGCCGTTCAGAAACGTTCCCGTCGTGACAATGACCGCGCCGGCTTCGACGGTTCGCCCGTCGCGCAGCTTGATGCCGCGCACATGACGTACCACGGGCATCCTGCCCGTGATCGTCCCGGCGCCCGGCACCACGGGCGGGACGCCCGCGTGCTGCTGTAGCACGGCCATCCTGGCCGTGTTCACGGGCGAGACGCCCGTGCTACGGTCTTCCAGCACCAGGTCCACCACCTCCGCCTGCTTGATCCGCAGGTTCGGCTCGCCTTCGAGCACCTGCCGCATCTTCACGCGATACTGTTTCTTGTCCGCCTGCGCGCGCGGCGACCACACGGCCGGCCCGCGGCTGGTGTTGAGCAGGCGGAACTGGATGCCCACGGCGTCAATCACCTCGCCCATCACGCCGCCCAGCGCGTCCACTTCGCGCACCAGATGCCCCTTGGCGATGCCGCCCACGGCCGGGTTGCACGACATCTGCGCAATGAGGTCGAGGTTGATCGTGTAAAGCGCGGTCCTGAGCCCCATGCGCGCCGCGGCCATCGCCGCCTCGCAGCCCGCATGCCCCGCGCCCACCACGACTACGTCGTATTTTTCCGTAAAGCCCGAAAGCATATCTGGGATTCCCGCCCGACAGGGAAGACAGTATTTTATCAAGCCATTCCCCATCGCGCATCCACCTCCTGAGGGAGGACGTGTCAGCCGATTGTTGGAGTCTGGATTCCCGCCTTCGCGGGAACCCATAAGCGGAATGATTTCTCAGACCCGTGGTAGCGCGTCTATAACGGCGTCGGCGTTGTCAAGCGACACGAAGGCGGCTGCGAG
>CAZKXX010000021.1:7742-41968 GCA_964556705.1 uncultured Acidobacteriota bacterium | reverse complement strand
TCGAGCACGATTTCGTTGAGCGGCAGTTCGTAGGTGAGCAGGACGCGCTTCGGCGAGACGTACTCGAAGCCCTTCTGGACGCCGCGCTTTTCTTCCAGGAGTTTCAGAATTCCGCCCAGGTACTCGTCCTGCGTGAAGATCAGGGCCGTGATGACGGGCTCTTCGATCTTCGCGATTTCCCCGGGCGCGGGAAATTTCGTGGGACTTTCGACCATCACGACTTCGCCGCCCTTGGTGGTGACGCGGAAGCGAACCCCCGGCGCGGTGGTGATCAGGTTCAGGCCGAACTCGCGCTCGAGGCGTTCCTGAACGATTTCCATATGCAGCAACCCGAGGAAGCCGCTGCGGAAACCGAAACCCAGCGCGGCGGAACTCTCGGGCTCGTAGAAGAACGACGAATCGTTCAGGCGCAGCTTGTCGAGCGCGTCGCGCAGCGCCTCGTAGTCGCTCGCGTCCACGGGATAGAGCCCGGCGAAGACCATGGGTTTGATTTCTTCAAAACCCGGCAGCGGCTCCGCGGCGGGCCGCGCCTCTTCGGTGATCGTATCGCCGATGCGCGTGTCCGCGACGCGTTTGATGTTCGCCATCACGAAGCCGACTTCGCCCGCGGCGAGCTCTTCGACGCGCACCGGTTTGGGGGTGAGCACCCCTAACTCTTCAATGGTGTACACCTGGTTGTTCGACCACAAGCGGACCCGGGTGCCGACTCTCATCACGCCATCCACAACCCGAGCCAGCACGATAACGCCGCGATAGCTGTCGAACCAGGAATCGAAGATGAGGGCGCGCAACGGCGCCTCCGGCGCGCCTCGGGGCGGCGGAACGCGCTCGACGATGGCTTCAAGCACCTCTTCGACGCCCGTGCCCTGCTTGGCGCTGATGAGAATAGCTTCCTTCGGGTCGAGCGCCAGCGCGTGCTCGATCTGCTGCTTCGTCGCTTCGACTTCGGCGCCCGGCAAGTCGATTTTGTTCAGCACGGGGATGACGGCCAGCTTATTGTTGAAGGCGAGCTGAGCGTTGGCGAGCGTCTGCGCCTCGACGCCCTGCGAGGCGTCCACCACGAGCAGCGCGCCCTCGCAGGCCGAAAGGCTCCGCGAGACTTCGTAGCTGAAGTCCACGTGGCCGGGCGTGTCAATCAGGTTCAACTGATATTCATTCCCGTCGCGCGCGCGGTAGCGAAGCCGCACCGCGTGGGCCTTGATGGTGATGCCCCGCTCGCGCTCGAGGTCCATCGAATCGAGGACCTGTTCCGACATCTCGCGCTGGCTGAGCGCGCCGGTGCGCTCAAGCAGGCGGTCCGCCAGCGTGGACTTGCCGTGGTCGATGTGGGCAACGATGGAGAAGTTCCGGATGTAGCGAGCTTCGGGCATTCGCCTTTCGGTATCGCCGAGTGGAAGCGAGGGGGCAGCCTGGGGAGAAAAACCGTGCGGCCGCTCGGAAAGAGCCGGGTGCCATCACCCGGGAGGCTCTCACCAAACCCTTTGAAAATCTATCAAAAGGGAGCTATGCTGTCAATTTCAGTCGCGAGATTCGACGGCTCCCGGAAGTGTTCGGGCGCTCGATTCCGCCGCCATGCCGGATATCAACAAGCTCTTCGAGAAGGCCCAAAAGTATCTCCAGAAACAGAAGTTCGAGTCCGCCCTCGAAACCTACCAGGAAATCTTCCGCTACGAGCCGAACGACGAAGAAGTGCTGCTCAATCTCGGCGACCTGTCGCTCAAACTGAACCGAACGACCGACGGCATCCGTTACAGCAATTTGCTCATCGACTTCTACGTCAAGAAAAACGACCCGGCGAGGGCTGTCGGGGTCTGCCGGAAAGTCCTCAAGATCACGCCGCAAGACGCCGCGCTCTGGATGAAACTCGGCGGGCTGCTCGAGAAGTCCAAGAAGAGCGCGGACGCGCTGGAGGCGTATCGCGAGGCTCTGAACGTCAGCCGGAGGGCGGGCGCGAGCGGACAGGTGTTCGATTGCCTGCAGCGGATCGTGCAGCTCGACCCGGAAAATCTGGAAGCGCGTGTTGAACTGGCGCAGGAGGCGGAGCGCGCCCGGCAAATCCAGGTGGCCGTCGAGGCCTATCTCCAGGCCGCGACTCTGGCACGGCAGGGCGGCAACGAAGACCGGTGGGGGGAGATGGTGGAGCGTGCCCACGCCCTCGACCCAGCCGACGAAGCGGCGAACGTGGCCGCCGCCGAACTCCATCTGCAGCGCGGACAGCCCGCTGAAGCGCTCGCCCTGCTCGAACCCGCCGCGACCGGCCGGGAAGAGGACCTGGCGTTTCTAAACCTCCTGGCGCAGGCCTACGTCGGAACCGGCGCGTTCGATAAGGCTGAACCGCTCGCCTGGCGACTCTACCAGGAGCGGCCGGAGACAGTCGGCCTGATGCAGAAAGTGCTCGAAGGCTTCGTCCAGACCGGGAGGTCGGAAAAGGCTCTGGGGCTCGCCAATAAGCTCAAGTCGCGACTCTTTCAGCAGGGCAAACGAAACGACTACCTTCGAATCGTCGAGAAGATTTACGAGGCCGACGAGTCCAACTTGCCGGTCCTCGAGATGCTGACCGGGCTGTACAGCGAATTGAATCGGGAGGAGCTGCTCAGCCGATCTCTGACCCGCCTGTTTTCGCTCTATCTGGCGGCGGAACAACACGACAAAGCTGCGGACACGCTGGAGCGGATCATCGACGTCGACCCTTACGGTGCGGGCCACTACGACCGGCTGGTGATGCTCGAGGGGCACATCGACGGGACCTGGTATGGAAACATTGCCGCGCGCGTGCAGCCTCCTTCCTCGACAGGTGTTGCGAGCGCGGCTGGCGGTGCGGGCGCGGCCGAAGCCAAGCCCGGTTCTCTCGATGATCTTATCATCGAAGGCGAGATGTACCTCCAGTACCAGTTGACGTCGCGGCTCAAGGAGACGCTCGAGAGGATCCAGCGGAGTTTTCCCGGCGCCGAACAGGACAATCCTCGCCTGCTGGAGCTTTATCAAGCGGCCGGCATCACGCCGCCCAGCGGGCCGACCGCCGCACCTTCGCCGGCCGCGCGCGCCGCGGAACCCATTCGCGCCCCGGCTGCCGGCCCCAGCGCACAGTCTCTCGACGAACTCCGAAAGATCTCGGAGATCACGGCCAACATCTACCGCGAGTCCACGCCGCTGGGCGTTCTCCAGGTGGCCGTCAACGAGCTCGGGCGCGCCCTGAACGCCAGCCGCTGCTGGGCGGGCCTGGGCGGCGACGACCGGCCCCCCGCCCTCACCGCCGAGTACTGTTCGCCGGCCACCCGCGCGTCTGACATTGCGACGGCGGTTCAGATTTACATGGCGCTCATCCGGCAGGTGGAGAGCAAACCTGACGGCTGGCTGATGGAAGATGTGAACCGATTCGACGTGCTCGAACCGGTCCGTGAAGAGGTCCAGAGGCTGCAAATCCGCTCGCTGCTCGCTCAACCGCTCCGGGAAGGCGATTCGCTGGTCGGGCTCGTGCTCATCGAACAATGCGAAAGCGCGCGCCGCTGGACTCCGGGGGAAAGCATCCTGCTTCAGACCATCGCGACACAGGTGGTGGTCGCCGTCAAGAACTCCAAGCTGCGCCGCCTGGTGAAGTCGCTGGCCGGGACCGATGAGGAAACCGGCCTCCTGCCGCGCAGTTCCTACATCGACTGCTTGCTCTCGGAAGCCGCGCGCGCCAAAGAGACGTCTCACGCGCTCTCGGTATGCCTGGTCGAACCGGAGAATCCCACGGCCCTGGTCAAGACTCTGGGCGACGCGGGCATGCAGCGGTACATGAAGCAGGTAGCCAAGACGATCCAGTCGGGTCTCCGCCAGAATGACATCTCCATCCGCTATAGCCCCGCCACGATCGCGGTGCTCTTCCCGGACACAGCGCTGGTACAGGGCGGGCTGGCGGTTGAGAAGTTGCGGCGGATGCTCTCGCAGGTGCGGCTGGACGGGGGAAAGACGCCGGCCTTCTGCGCGGCGGTTTGCGAGGTTCCCCTCGGGCCTCAGTTCGACGCCGTGGACGGCGTCACGGAGGTCATTAACCGGCTCGAAGGAGCGATGGAGACGGCCCGGCGCGAAGGCTCGAAGCGCGTCCAGCTCTCCAAATTCGAGAATTGAGCCGCCGCCTTCCGCGCGGGGGAATCCGCGGACGATAGGTCACTTTCCGAACCCGGAAGACGCCGCTTGAGCGCTCTTCCTTCCCGCTCGTCGAGGTTTGATATTCGGAGTCCGGGGGTCGCGACGCGGCCTCCGATTTCCCTCGAGGCATGCCACCATGGAAATCCGCACCGTCGGGGTCGTCGGCTGCGGCCTGATGGGCTCCGGGATTGCGCAGGTCGCCGCGACAGCCGGCTTCCCGACCGTCGTACGCGAAGTTTCGCGCGAGTTGCTCGAAAGAGGACTCGCCGCCATCGAGCGCTCGCTGGCGAAGCTCGAACAAAAAGGCGAACTCACCCCCCAGCAGAAGTCGGCGGCGACGGCGCGGCTGAAGCCCACGCTGGTCCTCGATGATTTTGCCGAATGCGACCTCGTCATTGAGGCGATTGTCGAGAACCTCGACCGCAAGCGTGAGCTTTTCGGCGAACTCGACCGGCTCGTCAAGCCCGAAGCCATTTTTGCCAGCAACACCTCTTCCCTTTCGATCACCGAAATGATGACGGCCACTCGCCGGCCGGAGCGCTTGATCGGCCTGCACTTTTTCAATCCCGTGCCTCTCATGAAACTTGTGGAAGTGGTTCGCACCGTCGCAAGCGAGGCGGAAATCGTGAGCGCGGCGGTCGAGTTCACTAAGAAGCTCGGCAAGACTCCCATCGTCACAAGCGACCGCGCGGGTTTCATCGTCAACCGCCTTCTCGTGCCCTATCTTCTGGACGCGATCCGAGCGCTCGAGGAGGGGTTCGGCTCGATCGAAGACCTGGACCGGGGCATGACGCTCGGCTGCAATCATCCCATGGGTCCGTTCACGCTGCTCGATTTCGTGGGGATTGACACCACCTATCACATCGCCGAGATTCTCTTCCGCGAATACCGCGAGCAACGGTTCGCCCCGCCGCCGCTCCTGAAGCGGATGTACCTCGCCGGCTGGTGGGGCAGAAAATCGGGCAAGGGATTTTACGATTACGCCGATCCCAAGAACCCGCGCGTGAATCGGCAGCTCCAAGAATCGGTACGCCCGTGACTTCGGAGGCCCACCATGGCTTACGAAACTCTGCTCTTTGAGAAACGCGACGGCATCGGCTTCCTCACGGTGAACCGGCCGCAGAAGCTGAACGCGCTGAACCGCCAGGTCCTGAACGAATTGGAAACGTGCCTTCGGACCGTCGCAACCGACGAGGAAGTCCGGGCCGTGATCCTGACCGGCGCGGGCGAGAAGGCCTTCATCGCCGGCGCGGACATCAGCGAACTCGCCGAGCAGACGCCGCTTTCCGGGCGTGAAATGGCGGCGCGCGGCCAGCGCCTCTTTGACTTCATCGAAAACCTCGGCAAGCCGGTCCTCGCCGCCGTGAACGGCTACGCGCTCGGCGGCGGCTGCGAACTGGCGATGGCCTGCACGCTGCGCGTGGCTTCAGAGAGCGCCCGCTTCGGCCAGCCCGAAGTCAAGCTCGGCATCATTCCCGGTTACGGCGGCTCGCAGCGACTGGCGAGGCTGGTGGGCAAAGGCCGTGCCCTGGAATTGATACTGACGGGGGAGCCCATCACGGCTCAGGAAGCCTATCGAATCGGGCTGGTCAACCAGGTGACGCCCGCCGGCGAACTGCGCGCCGCCGCCGAAAGCCTGGCACGCAAGACTCTGGCCAACGCGCCGCTCGCCGTGCGCTTCGCGATCGAAGCGGTCAACCACGGCCTCGAGATGACTCAGGCCGAAGGTCAGTATCTCGAGGCGAACCTCTTCAGCCTCTGTTGTGCGACCGAGGACATGAAAGAGGGCACGCGTGCCTTCCTGGAGAAACGCGCGCCGAAGTTTTCAGGAAAGTAGCATCGGAGTGGCCCGGTTCGGTGGCACGGCGAATCGGCGCAAATTGGGGAGATGAGGGCTGAAACTCCATGTTAGCCTTCATTTCTGGTCACTGGTCACTCGTCAACGGCTTCAACTATGTCCCGGCGTAAAGCTCGCGAAATGGCTCTCCAAATGCTCTTTCAATGGGAGCAGGGCGGGCACACACCACAGCACGTCGTCAGAACCTTCCTCCCCGCGCAGAAGTCGGATGAAGACTCAACACGCTTTGCGCAGCGGCTGTTCGAAGGGACGGTGGCGGAAGTCGCGGCACTCGATGCCCTGGTTCGCGAGCGCGCCGAGCACTGGCGGCTGGAGCGCATGGCGGCAATGGATCGGAACATCCTGCGGCTGGCGCTCTACGAAATACTCCGCCTGCCGGAGACGCCGCCCGCCGTGGTGATCAATGAGGCGCTCGAAATCGCCCGGCGCTTCTCGGACCGGGATTCCGTTGAGTTCGTCAACGGCGTCCTCGACGCCATTCGCAAGACCCTTCCCACCACACCGGCGACCCAACACGATTCAGGTTGATACGGGCCTCAGGCGCGGCGCGCGTATTGCTCCATTTCCTGGAGAAGGTCGTGGACCCGTTCACGGGAGGGCGCCTCGGCATAAAGGCGCAGAAGGTTCTCCGTGCCGGACGCCCGCACGAGCAGCCAGGCAGCGTCCCCGAAGAAAAGTTTAACGCCGTCGAGATCATCGCGCCCCGTCACCTTCAAGCCCGCCAGCGACTTCACCCGACCCTGCCCAACCTGCCGCACGACCCGCTGCGCCGTTTTCAGCTCGATTTCCAGGTCGCGGCGTTCGTAGTGGTGCGGCCCGAACTCCTCCGTCAGCTCGGCAACGAGTTCGCCGAGCGTCCGGCCGCGGACGGCCATCAGTTCAGCGAGAAGCAAGGCGTTCAACACACCGTCGCGCTCGGGCAAGTGCCCCTTCACTCCGACTCCTCCGCTTTCCTCACCGCCGATCAGGACGTCGCGCGCCAGCATCAGCTCGCAGATGTATTTGAATCCGATGGGTGTGGTGGTCAGCGGCAGGCGGTGCTTGCGCGCGAGCTTCTCCACCATCTGAGTCGTGGAAAAAGTCTTGACCACTTCTCCGCGAAGCCCCAGGTCTTCGACGAGGTGCCGGAGAAGGAGCGAGAAAATCTTGTGCGAGTCAATGAACATTCCGTCGCGGTCCATCGCGCCGAGCCGGTCGGCGTCACCGTCTGTGGCAAAGCCGGCGTCCGAGCCGCTTTCGACGACGGCACGGCGCAGGTCCGAAACGTGCGGTTCAATCGGTTCGGGGTGGAGTCCCGGAAAGAGCGGATTGTGCTCACCGTGAATCTCCGCGCACTCAACGCCGGCCTCCCCGAAGAGTCGCGACAGGCAGCCGCGCGCCGCGCCGAACATCGGGTCCGCCACAAACCGCCGACCCGAAGCGCGCACGCGCTCGAGATGCACTTTCGTCCGAAGGTGATCGAGGTAGGGCGTAACGAGGTCGGCCGTTTCAATGTGAGCTGCGCGGCCGCGGCGCGCGGGTCGCGCGCGCTCGAGCCGGCGCAGGTGTTTCTCGATGCGGCGCATGATGACGGGGGCCGCCGAGCCGCCGTAGGACGCTTTGAACTTCACTCCATTCCAGCGATAGGGATTGTGACTCGCAGTGATGACGATGGCGCCCGAAGCTCGCCGGGCAACGACCGCGTAGCTGACCGCGGGCGTGGGCAATGCGCGGTCTGAAAGGGTCACCGGGATGCCGCGCGCCGCGACCACCTCGGCCGCCGCGCGCGCCGCCTCAGCGGAGAGAAACCGCGTGTCGTAGCCCACCACGAGCCCCGCGCGCGGGTCGCTCTCATGCAGGACATATTCGGCAAAGGCGGCGGCAACACGGCGGACGTTCGCGAAAGTAAAATCCTCGCCGATGATTCCGCGCCAGCCGTCCGTGCCGAATTTGATTCGATCGAGCATTGAAATCCCCTGGCGGCTCGAATGCGCTCCTACAAAAGTTCGGTCAAACCGCGCCGTCCCAGTTCTTCCACAGCCTTGCCGACGTCCTGAGATTTTTCGCGCGCGCAAACAAGCAACGCGTCGTCGGTCTCGACGATGACCAGGTCTTCGACGCCGACCGCCATGACGAATTTGCGCGGCGAAACGATCATATTCCCACGCGCGCCGAAACAGAGGCTCCTCGCGGGGCGCGCGTTTCCGTCGCGATCCTGCGGCGATAATTCGTGGACAACGGCCCAGCTCCCGACGTCGCTCCATCCCATTTCGGCGGGGATGACGTATACGCCGCGGGCCTTTTCCATTACGGCGTAATCCACGGAGATTTTCTCGAGACCCGGATAAACACGCGCCAGAACTTTGCGGGCCCGCACACCTCCCGCGCGGGCGATTTTTTCCAGCCCGCGGGCCATTTCCGGCCTGAAGCGTTCGAGGTTGCACAGAAACGTCGAAGCGCGCCAGACGAACATTCCGCCGTTCCACAGATACTTTCCCGACGCGACGTACCGGCGCGCCGTGGGATAAGGAGGCTTCTCCGTGAACCGTTCGGCGCGATAAACCCGCCGGCCCGTGGCACGGCCCGCGAGCCTCCCGAGACGGATATAGCCGAAGCCCGTATCGGGGCGCGTCGGTTTGAGGCCGAGGGTGACCGAACGGCCTTCCGTGTCGGCCCACTCGAACGCCGCGGCAAGAACTTTCCGAAATGCTTCCGGCTTCGCGATCAAATGGTCCGAAGGGAGGACCGCCATGACCGCTTCGGGATCGCGACGGAGGAGTTCGTGCGCCACGAGTCCAATGGCGGGGGCGGTGTTCCGCGCCGCGGGTTCCGCAAGAATCTGGCCGGGCCGCAGTCGCGGCAGGACGCGGCGAACCTCACCACGCAAGTGTTCACCGGTGATGATCACAACGTTCTGGGGCGGAACGACGCCCTTGAGGCGCGCCACCGTTCGCTCGAGCAGCGTCCCGCGGCCGAGCAATTCGAGCAATTGTTTGGGCCGCCGCCTGCGGCTGAGCGGCCAGAAGCGCGTGCCACTGCCGCCCGCGAGAATGACAGCGTACCGATGCTCAGAGGCCGGACTGCGCGCCATTCGGCTCCTGGTCGAAAAGGACTTTCTCAAGTTTTGATTTCTTTACACCCTTTTTCTTCAACGGCTCACGCAAGTCGCGATCGAGATCGGGAACATAGAAGCGAAGGAGACGGACCACCTCGTCGTGCGGGATCAGGCGGAACGCTTCGGCCTCCGGGGGAATCAACCAGGTGTCGCCCGGCTCGAATCGCATCCAGCCGGCCTCGTTCTCGACCCGCCCTTCACCTTCCAGAATCGAAAAAACCTCGACGCGCTCGGGGTTCCCTTCCAGTCTGGCGAGGCGACGGACGGTCCACACTTCGAGCGCGAAATAGCGGCAGGCGGCGGCGATTCGCCGCTTGCCAAAGGGCTCGGAGAACTCCACCCGGGCCAGATCGCGCAGCGGAGGCGCGTCCAGGCGGAGCACGTCCAGCCCTTTATCAAGATGCAGCGGCCGCGGCTTGCCGTCGAGCCCCACGCGCCCAAAATCATCGAGACGATAAGTCAAATCGGAATTCTCTTCGACCTCGAAGAGGACGAGCCCCGGCCCCAGGGCATGAATGGTGCCGGGTGGGACGAAGACCGTTTCGCCCGCGCGTGGTTTGAACTCCGTCAGCAGTCCACGTGAAGCGCCGCGAGCGAACGCGGCTCGCAACTGGTCCTTCGTCACGCCGGGCCGCGCGCCGAGCAGAATCCTCCCTCCGCGCTCCGCGCGGAGGATGTACCACGCCTCACACTTTCCGTGACTGCCCGGATCGTAAACGCGCGCCTGCTCGTCGTCCGGATGCACCTGGACCGAGAGCCAGTCGCTTGTGAAGATGTATTTACCGAGAATCGGGAAGCGCGCCTCCGACCAACGGCGGCGGCCGTTCAGTTCCGGACCGAGTTCGGCGGAAACTTCCGCCAGCGTCCGCCCGGCGACGGGGCCGTTCAAGAATTGTGATTCGTCGTCGGTAATCCAGGCTTCCCCGATTCGCTGGCGACCGGGCGTCGCCGGCGCGCCCCGCGCTCCCGCCGGCTTGCCGGCACACGAGAAAAGTGGGCTCAGGTCTTCCCGCCCCCAGATCTTGGGCTTGAAGACCGGCGAAAGCTGGAGAGGCAGATTGAGGCGCGCCATAGAGCGATCAGAGCTTGGCGAAAAACTCCTTCAGGCGGCGCAATCCTTCGTCAATCTGTTCCTGCGACGTGGCGTAGGAGATGCGGACGTGCGCGTTCGTCCCGAACGCCTCGCCGGGGACGAGCGCGAGGTTCGCCTGCTCGAGCAGCTTTTCGGCCAGGACGGTCGTCGTGCCCAGACCGTTCTTCTTCAAATGCGCGCCCACGTTCGGGTAGGCGTAGAACGCGCCTTCCGGCATGTTGCACTGGAGGCCGGGGATCGCCCTCAGGCCCTTGACGATCCTGTCGCGCCGCTTCTGGTACTCGGCGAGCATCATCCTCACGGAATCCTGCGGGCCGCGCAGCGCTTCCACCGCCGCCTTCTGCGCAATCGAAGTCGGGTTGGAAGTCGAATGGCTCTGGAGCTTGAGCATGCTGCCGGTCACCCTCGAATCGGCGAGCGCGAAGCCCACGCGCCAGCCGGTCATCGCGTAAGTCTTGGAGAGCGAACCGACAATAATCAGGTTCTCGCGGTTCTCCGAGGAACCGATGGAAAAAGGCTTCCGGCCTTCGTAGAGGAACTGGCAGTAGCATTCGTCGGACATCAGAATCAGGTTGCGGCGCACCGCGAGCGCCAGGAGCTTCTCCATCTCCTCCGGCGGAACGACGGCGCCGGAAGGATTGTTCGGCGAATTGACGATGACCATCTTCGTTTTCGGCGTCACCAGCTTCTCGACCGCGTCGGCGCGCAGCACGAAGTTTTCTTCCTCGCGCGTTTCCAGCAGGACGGGCTTGCCGCCCGCATAGTTGATGATGTCGAGGAACGAGACCCAGTACGGGACCGGCAGGATGACCTCGTCACCGTGATTGACCGTGGAGAGAATCGCCCCGAAAATCGCGTGTTTGCCGCCGACGGTAACAATGCACTCCTCGGGCGTGTAGTCAGAGCCGAAATCCTTCGCGTGGCGCTCGACGATGGCGGCCTTCAAGTCGCGCGTGCCGCCCGCGGGCGTATATTTGGTAAAGTTCTGGTTGAGTGCTTCGATGGCGGCGCGCTTGATGTTCTCGGGCGTGGGAAAATCGGGCTCGCCGGCGCCGAAATCCACCACGCTCACGCCGCTGGCTTTCATCTTGTCCGCCTTGGCCATGACGGCCATCGTGGAGGAGACTGAGATTCGGGACATTCGTTCTGAAATTTGCATAATATGAGACCCCTTTGAATTATTTGGAAAAGACCTTGTGGTGCAGCCGCTCCTCGACGAGCGCGGGGACCAGCCCCTTCACCGAGCCGCCGTGGCGGAAGATTTCTTTCACCAGTCTCGAACTGACGTAGCTGTAGGATTCGGCGGGCATCAGGAAGACGGTTTCGAGCTCCGGCTCGAGCTTCCGGTTCATCAGCGCCATCTGAAGCTCGAATTCAAAATCGGAAAAAGCGCGCACTCCCCGCAGGATGACGCGCGCCTTTCGCGCCATCGCGTAGTCCACCAGCAGCCCGCTGAAGGCCTCGACGGCAACGTTGCCCATCCCTGCGGTCACTTCCCGCAGCATCTCCACCCGCTCTTCGACCGTGAAGAGCGGAGCTTTTTCGAGGTTCGTCAGAACGGCGACCGACAGATGGCCGAAGAGGCGACTGCCGCGTTCGATCAGATCTAGATGTCCGTTCGTGGGCGGATCGAACGAGCCGGGATAGATGGCAAGAATTTCAGGCATACTTCGGCTGATACGGCTGCGAAGGACGATGCGAAAGACCTATTCTAGCTTCCGCCTGTAAGGGTTGCAAACAGGATTCGCGCGCGGATACGACCCTCGAAGTCCCGTCCAAGCACCCCCGGCCCTGACAACCCGGTCATGCGCAGGTCGGTTCGAGCTTCCTTGCGTCCGCGCGCCCAGCCACCGCACCGGTGCAGCTTGAACCCGAGCCCGCCGTGCAGCCGAAGCAGTGCGCCGCGGTGCGGATTCGACGGCGGCCAAGAAGATACGCGTCGAAGTCGCCGATCTGATTCGGCAGTCCCTCGGCGAGCGGCAGGTCGAGCATCTGGTTGAAGTCGCAATCGTAGAGCCGGCCGTCCCAGCCTACGCTCACGAGCGTTCGGCACATCAATCCGTCCACCGTCGAAGGATTGAACTTTTCGAGAAGCAGCTCCATGTAGCGGTCGTAGTTGCCGTGACGCAGCAGGTCGGTGAGAAAGCGGCTGATAGGCATGTTGGTCAGCGTGTAAAGGCGGTTGAACACGATGCCGAACCGATCGCCCAGTTCTTTGCGATACGCGTCTTCGAGCGGCTGTTGCGCGGGCGGCAGACTCGGCCCGACCGGGTTATAGACGAGGTTCAGAAGCAGGCCTGTGCCGGGCTGCCCGTAGCCAAGGCGGTTCAGCCAGAGCAGCGCGTCGATGCTTTTCGCGAACACGCCCTTGCCGCGCTGCGCTTCGACGTTCTTTTCCTGATAGCAGGGCAGCGAGGCGATCACTTCGACCCGATACTGACGTAGAAATTCCGGCAAGTAACTCTTTCCCTCGACAAAGAATACCGTCAGGTTGCAGCGGTCCATCACGTGCCGGCCGAGCGCGCGCGCTTCGCGGACCAGGTAATCGAAGTTGGGATTCAGCTCCGGCGCTCCTCCGGTGATGTCGAGATTCGGAATGTCATGACGGCGCAGCACCTCAATCACAAGATCGGCGGTCTCGCGCGTCATGGACTCGGTGCGCGTCGGGCCGGCGTCCACGTGGCAGTGCCGGCAGGTCTGGTTGCAGACCTTGCCGACGTTCACCTGAAGCGTTTCAATTCCCGCCGCGCGCAGCGGCCCGTAGCCGATTTCAACGAGTTTCGATTCAAATTCCATCATGAAGTCCCCAAAGCGCTCCTCGCGAATCGTGGTCTGAATTCCGCCGTCGGTCAGCGCTCAGCTTTCAGCCATCGTCAAGCGCCGCGGCAGAGCCGTTAAAGAACCGCCGCTTCAACAGCATTCTCCTGGGCCGCAACAGGATTCGCCCGACGATTCGGTGACGTGATAGTCGAGCCCCTTGGTCTCGCGCGGATGTCGGTAAGCGCGGCCGCGGCAATCGAACGCCTTCGCCTCTTCGAGCGGAATCTCCACGCGCGGCTCGATGAACACGAATTGGTCGCGATAGGGCGGGCGCGAGTAAATCCGGAAAGTCTTGTCGCAAACCGCCATGCGCTTGCCGCGCTCGAGCACGTGCCCGTCGTCGTCGAACACTTTCTTCCAGGGGCCTTTGTAGATGACGGCCTGGTTCCGCTCCAGGCACGGCCCCTCTTTGCCCTTCCAGGCGAGGACGGTGACCGAGCGGAACTCGATACCTTCGATGGTGCGAAACGGCCTCTGTTCCCAGCGGTCCATCGTGATTCCGTAAAAGCCCGCGCCCTCCAGCTCCTCGAGAAAAACGTCCTCGCGAAACGCGCCGGAGACGCAGCCGCTCCAGAGTTCCGGGTCCTGCTTCAGAGCTTCCGGAACGTCTTCGTCCGCCACAATATCGGAGATCGCGATCCGGCCGCCCGGACGAAGCACGCGGAACATTTCAGCGATGAGATGGCGTTTGTCCTCGTCGCGCACGAGGTTCAGGACGCAGTTCGAGACGACGAGGTCCACCGAACTGTCGGGGATCAATGGCGAGTTCTGACGCAGAGTTTCCGCATGCGCTTCAAGTACCAGCAGGTCCGAGGAATTTTCGATGGGATGCTCGGCGAGGTAGCGGTCGAGCAATTCGTAGTCGAGCTTCAGGTCCTGAATGCGCCCTTTGCGGAATTCAACGTTCGAGTAACCGATGCGCGCGGCAACGTCCTCCTGCCAGCGGCGCGCCAGCGCCAGCATATCGTCGTTGAAATCCACACCAATAACCCGCCCCTCGGGCCCTACGCGCTGCGCGAGGATGTAACAGATTTTTCCGCTGCCGCTCCCCAGGTCGAGCACGGTCTCGCCCGCCGCGGCGTAGCGTGAAGGGTCGCCGCAGCCGTAGTCGCGACCGAGAATCTCCGCGGGAATTGCTTCCAGGTATTTCGCGTCGTACTCGACGGCGCAGCAGAGGTTTTCTTCGCGCTCGCGCGCCGCCCGTTCGTACCGGCTGCGCACGGCGGCCTCGACGCCCATCGCGCCCACACCCGATTCAACGCCGGCGTCGTCCAAAGCTTCACCCCGCTGGATCACTTTCCACCTCCCTCTGGACTTAAAGTTATCTGATGCGGGCCCGGGTCCGCCGTTGCAGGAAATTGCGCGAAATTTACAGGCTGAACGCCAGGGCGAGGGCGCCGGCCAAACTGGTCCCCGCAAAGTTGACAATTCCGTTGGTCACCAGCCCGCGGCGCTCGAGGCTGGCGCCCAGCACGCTGTCGAAGAGGTTCCCCGCCACGGCCGCGGCCAGCGCAATGCCCGCGCCCACCGTGTCCACCAAGCCCAGGCTGTATCCTAGTCCCACAATCAGCGCGGACGCTACAACCCCCGCTGCCGTCCCGGGCGCGGAAACACCGCCGTTCTCGCCCGCGGGCACGGGTCGAAGCGTCGTAATGAGGTACGCCTTCTTCGAGAGCCATTGGCCGATTTCGCTGGAAACCGTATCGCCCGCGGCCTCGGCGAAGGCGGCGACGAAAGCCGCGAGGAACGCCGCTTCATTGTGAGTCGTGACGGCCAGAACGACGAAAAACGTGCCGGCGAGCGAATTCGCCAGCGCTTCGCGCCAGCTTCGAGCGCCGCCGCGACGCTCGGCGATGCCTCGCCCGGCCTTCGCGGCATAGCCGAGGCGTGTCGCCATCGTTCCGAGCAGAAAGAATCCCAGCAGAATGTTGAAACTCCGGTAGCCGTGAGCCAGATATATCGCCGAGCCGAAAAGGAATCCCACTGAGGCGCCCGAGCGCGTCACCATTCGCAGCGAAAGCGCCGCAATCGCCAGCGCTGCGTTCACGCCGAGCGCGAGCCATAAACGGCTGTGGATTAGGGGCCAGCTTCCCGCCAGCGCGTCCTGGGAGGCGAGATAGGCGCAGAACATGAACGCGCCCGAAACCAGCGGCACGCTGGCGTTGTCATCCAGGCGGATGGGAAGGCTTTCGACGATCGCGCCGACGACCGCCGCGGCGAGGCAGACAGCCAGGACTTTGCCGGTGGGAAGCTGCGGAGCGATCCATCGCGAAAGCCCGAAAGCGCCCGCAGCCCCCGCCACGACGAAGCCCGCGAAGCCCCACCACGTCTTTTCGCGGTTCCAGGGCAGCCTGGGGCCGCGCATCGTTTCGCCCACGACGCTCGCCAGGCCGTCGCCGAGCGCCATCAGCGCCCACGCCGCCCCCGCGATGTGCAGATGATGGCGATAGAAAAGAATCAGAAGGAGGACCGAAATCGGATAAAGGATGATTCCCGTCCACCCGGCGCCCGCACGTTTTCCGAGGTCCAGGCCGCATCGCGGCAGAACGAAGAGATTGAACAGCAGTGCCAGCAGAGCCAGACCCGCAGCCTGGACCCACGTGAAATACGGCAGCAGAAACGCGAACGCCAGCATGGAGACGTGAATCAGCTTGCGCGTAGAAAACCTGGGGCGCGCCGTCGTGGCGGTTAAGGCGGGTTCAGGCATCGAGGGAAGGTCCGTCGTCGGTTGTGGGTTTGTGGCGCGGCGCCGATTCGCCGGACCGCGTCGCTCAGAAACTTCAATCCGTCATCGACCGGATGACTCGAGCGTCTTCTTCAATCCATCTTCGAGCGGCGTCACCCGGTAGCCAAGCTCCCGCTCGGCCTTGGCACTCGAATAGACCCAATCATGTTTGAAGATTTCGACCACGCCCGGCGTCAGCTGTGGCGGGCGACCGAAGAGTTCCGCGCGCGCCACTTCCAGCGCGCCGGCGAGCTTGCCCGCCCAGAACGGCAAATGGCGCACCTTGCGCTGAACGCCCGTCTGTGCCGCAAGTACGCGAAAGAAGTCGTTCAGCGAACGGTTGTCGCCGCCCAGGACGTACTCTTCACCGGGATTTCCTCGCTCCAACGCAACCAGGTGCGCCGCGGCGACGTCGTCGTTGTAAGCGAAACTCCACCGCTGCTCGCCCGAGCCGAGCAGCCCGGGAAAAGTTCCGGCCAGATATTGCGCGACCATGCCGCCCACCAGATTCCCTTCCGTGCCCGGCCCCGGGCCGTAAATGACCCCGGGCATCAGAGCAACGACGGGAAACTTCTCGAAACCTTCCTTGCGCAGCCAATCGAGCGAGCGCGCTTTGGTCTCCTCATACTCGTTCGAGTAGGGCCCGCGATGCTCGAGCCCTTCGCCCGCGTCCGCGTCGCTCGAAGGCCCGAGGGCGATGAACGACGACGTGTAGATGACGCGCTCGACTCCGGAGTTCGCGGCAATCTGGAGCAGGCTTTGAAGTCCTTGCACATTGACGCGGCGGAACTCGCGCCGGTCGCGAACCCACATGCGGACCAGCGCCGCCGTGTGGATGACGGCGCGCGCGCCCTGCGTGGCCCGGCGGAGCGCGCCCGGGTCGCCGAGATCCCCGATGACCACTTCGCAACGCGCCGTGGCGGGGATGAATCCCAGCCGCGAGGGATCGCGCACGAGCACGCGGAAGGACTCGCCGCGCGCGGTCAGTTGACGCGCGACCTGCGAGCCGAGATAACCGGTAGCCCCGGTGAGCAGAATCATCGGGTCAGTGCGTCACTGGATCACTGAATCTTTGAGCTGCGACCTATCATTCGCGAGCAAGTTCAATGAAGCAATGACTCAGTGAAATAATTATTCAATCAAGTAAGCTCCCGCCAGGCCCAGGTGCCCCACCATCATCATCCAGTACATGTGGTGCCAGGAAGGATGGTTCTCGCCTTCGGTGACCAGCCGATGCGGGTCGCGATTCATCAGGTAGATGACGTAGCCGCCCCACGCGAGCATGATGACGCAGAGGGCGATGATAGCACCCGCGTGCCCCGTCAGAATGTCCAGCCGCAATCCCAGCGGCGGGAGCAGCCAGGGCACGATAAAAGCCGGACTGATGGCGCGGGCGCTCCACGCGGCGCCGTAACGGACGGGCAGCGTAACGCAGCCCGCGGCGCGGTCGCCTTCAATGTCCGCGAAATCCTTTGTGGTCGTCGCGCCGAGCAGGAAGACGAAATAGATGAAGCCGATGAACCAGGGCTCCCACGATTCGACGACCGTCGCCACCGAAGCCCAGCCCGCCACCTTCAACAGCCAGCCGCGGATCAGCGCGATCGTCAGATTGGAAAATACCGGATGCCGCTTCAGCCGCGCCGGCGGCGCCGAGTAAAGCCAGGTGGCCGCCGCGGCGGCGCAGTAGATGAGGAAAGTCTCGAGGTTGACGACGGCCACCATCGCCAGCGCGGCCGCGTAGGCGAGCGCGACGAACGTCCACGCCTCGCGCCTCGTCATCGTTCCCGAGGGCAGCGGCCGGTGCGGTTTGTTGACGCGGTCGTTTTCGAAATCGCAGATCTGGTTGAGACCGTTCGAGGCGGCGTTGAGCACCGCGGCGGCGAGGACTGCGAGCGCGACGTTGGCAAGCGGAAATTCGGCGCCCGAAACTCCGTAGCCGATCAGCGCGCCCGAAAAGATGCCGATCATCGGCGGAACGAGCGTAAACGGCCGGGCGAATGTCCAGTAGAGGCGAAGTCGCGCCATGTGCGGGCTATTGTGGAGCTTTCGCGGAACACTGACAAGCCCCGCTCGCGCTATTCCAACCTTTTTCGGCAAATCGTACGCCGCTGCACGGGGGCCGGCGTCGGAATACCTGCGCGGGACGCTTCGCTCCATGAAGCTGGAATAGCACTAGTCGGGAATTTCGTAGGGAAAGGCCCTGCGCAGGCCGGGCGGCCGGCGCTCCGGATGAAAGCCGGAACTCAGAAACTCGAGCCAGGCTTCGATGTCCTGAGGTCCGGGGAGAGACGAGCGAAGATCGATGCCGCCGTAGCTGTAGCGGTCGCGGCTGTACGGAACCAGACTTTTCTTGTAGAAGAAGACGACCGTCTGGCCGGGTTTGGGGGAGAACACCTTCAGGCGCGCGCGGCCGGGCGGGTGCGCGGCGTCGGGGCCGCAGGGAGCGAGTTCCAGGCCGGCGGGCCCCGCCGTCACCTGGAACGCCTGCGGCGAGGTCTCGGCGGCGGCGCGAACGGCGGCGACGACGGGGCTGGAATCCCTCTCGCGCTCCGGCGAACACCCTTCAGGGATATTACTAGAATTTATAATCATATCAGTAAGAATTCATGATGATAGAATGGCGGACGACGCGATCTTCCGCCGCCGGCCCTTCCACGCGAAGTACGGCCGCGCGAGGCGGCGCGCCGCGGCCATCTTCGCCGCGTACCAGCGGTCGGCCAAGCCGTTCGCGGCCAGATAGCGCGTATCGCCCGGCTGCACGATAAGGCTCACTTCGATGTTCGGCGTCACGTCCATGGGAATGCCGTTCTTCCGGCAGGCTTCGTAAACGTGCCGGAAAACGACGAGCATGTCTTCGTAGCGCGGAGACGGCCAGTGCTCCATGTCCGCGCCGATCGTGGGCCGGAAAATGCACACCGTCGGGAACGCTCCGACGCCCGTGATGTAATCGATGGCCCGAAGCGTGTCCTCGAGGGGCTCGACGCCGGCGATGATTTCACCCGAGCAGGCGCCCTTGCCGAGTTTCTTCGAGGTGTACTCGAGCGCGCGGAAGAAGGTCTGCTGGCCGACGAAGCGCTGCTTGCCCGGCAGCAGGCGCTCGAAATATTCCGGGTTGTGGAATTCGTAGCAAAAACTGAAGTGGTCGGCGCCGAGGTCCACCAGGCGGTCGTATTTCCACAAGTCGAGCGTGGGAATCAGTTGCACGCCGATCAGCGCGCCGACGCGCGACTTGACGGCCTTCACGTAGGGCGCGGCCGCGTCGAGGTCGCGGTCGGTCTGATATCCCGAATTGAAATGCACGAAGGTGACGCCCGACTCCGCCTTCGCCGCCCGCGCCACTTCGACCACGTCCTCGACGTCTTTTTGCGCGACCTCGTTGACGCCCACGTTCAGCCCCGTGGCGCAGAAGCGGCAGTTGAGCGGCGGGGTGTGATACCAGAACCCGCAGGAATTTGAGATGTAAATGCCGAGATAGGTTCCCTGTAGGACTCCCACCTTGTGCATAGGCGTGCCCCGAGAGGTCCGACGCGTGTACCAGGAAGGCTCGGGGGGCAGTTGGACGGCGTAACGGAAGCCCTGGCGCTCGTCGAGTACCCAGTACCGGCCGCCCGCGCTCACCAGGACGTAGCAGGACTGGTGCGCGAAATCCTCCTCGACGGGGACATTCACCCAAACGTCCTTGAGGGGCCCGGGGATGACAATCTCGAGGCCGCTCCCGAGCCCGGCTCGAGTGCGGGTGATGAAGCGCGCGTCCTGGACCAGCGTGCAGGAAGCGTCCACCCGCATCCCCTTGCAGAATAAGTCGATTTCGAGCTCGCAGGGGTTGAGCGGCCGGGAAGGGACAAAAGTGTCTGGCCGCGCCGCAGGCGCAGGCGGGACGAGCGCGATTTCCTGTCCTTTCAAACCCATTACCTTAATCAGAGTCTCGAAGCATCCGGCGTTCCAACTCCGAGGCAAAATGACCGAGTCTTGCCGAAAACGTAGGACCAAATTGTCTCTGCCCTCGGCTGGCTCTGCGCCGTAATTTAAGCCGACTTCCCTATACCGTGATGGCCAGCGCAGGAAATCCGCTGGAACGGGTTTCGCTGCTCCCGTCGCTCCGGCATCGGTCGATGCGGCTGATTGTCGGGCTCTGCCGACGCCCGACCCGCGCGCCGTCGTCCCTGCTCGGCCGCCAAGGACAATTCGCCGGCACAGTAAGGGGTTGAGCAAGTTTGCGCGGACGACACACCCGCCATCCCGCCGCTCCGCGTTGTTCCGCGCCGAGCCGTGTGCTAGTATCCCCCCGGTCTCACACCATCGGCACCCGCCTTGGGAGGTGGACCATGAAAGCGGCGCAGCGCTACTTCGTCTTCTGCCTCGCCTTTGCGGTGACTCTCTACGCGCAAGGCAACACATTCGACAAGATCCGCTACAACGGCGGCACCCTTCAGACGAAGGTCAACCCCAAAGACTGGGACAACGAACTGAGCGTCAGTCCGGACGAGATCCGCCTCATCCTCAAGGACGGGCAGGTCCTGCGGATCGCTCCGCAGCGCGTGCATGGGCTGAGCTACGGCCAGGAGGCGCACCGGCGCGTCGGAACGATGATCGCGCTCGGGATCCTGGTGGCGCCCGCGGCGCTCTTCGGATTGTTTCACAAGACGCGGCTGCACTATGTGGGGATTGAATTCACTGACGAGCAGGGGAAGAAATCCGGCGTGCTCCTGCAGGCGCACAAGGACAATTACCGCGCGGTGCTGATGGCGCTTCGGGGCGTGACCCGCGCGCCAATTTCAGTCTCCGAAGAAGACCGCAAGTTCGTCCCCACGGGAATCGAGACGATTGCGGCGCAGCCGGCGGAACCGACGCCCGCCGCGGCCGCAGCTCCTCCGACGCAAGAAGCGGCCGCACCCGCCGCAACAAATCCCCTCGCGACCGGCGCGACCGCCGCTCAGCCACCCGCGCCCGCAACACCCGCTCCAGAACTCCCCGACAACGACGCCGAAACCCTCACCTCGGTCACGGTGAAATCATCTCCGCCCGGCGCCGACATCACCGTGAACGGCAAATACATGGGCAGCACGCCCTCCGACCTGCGCCTCCCCGCCGGCGACCACACGATCAACATCGAGAAGGCAGGATTCCGCGGCTGGCAGCGGACGATCGCCGTGCTTCCGGGCGGGAACATCACAATTGACGCCGTGCTCGAAGCGCCGTCGAAAGGATTGAGACTGGAAGAGCTGCTCGACCTGCTTCAGGCGGGTGTTTCGAACAGCCGGCTGGTGGAGCTCGTGCGCGAGCGCGGCGTGGCATTCCGCGCGGAGCTGGTCGAAGAAGAACGCCTGCGCGCCGCCGGGGCGCAGGACCAGCTCCTCCAGACAGTCCGCGAGGCTTCCGCGGGCCGTTAAGGCTCTTGCGCCCGCCGTTGAGATCTCGACCGCGGCGGGCGGCTCCGGGCGCGGCTCCGCGCGATTATTCGATTCCGTACTTCTTCTTGTAAGCCTCAAAGAGCCGCGTCTGGTGATTTGAAAGGTCCACGACCCTGCCGTTGATGAGCGCGGTGACGACGCGGGTCTTGGTGTAGAACGGCATTCCGTCGAGCACGAGCAGGTTGGCTGTCTTACCGGCTTCGACGCTGCCCAGGCGGTCGTCGAGGCCGAAGAGCCGCGCGGGGTTGACGGTAACCGCGGCGAGGGCGGCGTCTTCGGGCAGGCCGTGTCCGATGGCGACGCCGACCTCGAACGGCAGATTGCGGACGTCGTTTTCCGAATCGGTCTGAAAAGCCAGCGTGACGCCGGCGCGGTGCAGAAGGGCCGCGCTGTCGAGCCGCACGTCGAGCAATTCCATGCGGCGGGGCTCTTCGAAGATCGAGCCGACGATGACCGGAATTTTCTTTGCCGCAAGTTCGTCGGCCAGCCGCCACGCCGAAGTTGCGCCGGAAAGAATCAGCCGGAGCTTGAACTCCCCGGCGAGGCGCAGCGCCGCCTGAATGTCCCCGGAGCTGAAGGCGCGCACGACGACGGGAATTTTCCCGTCGAGCGCCTCGAGCAACGCCTGCATTTTCAAGTCTTGCCCGGGCGGGGCCGTCAAACCGTAGTCGGCGCATTTCCCCGCCCCTCTTTCCTCTTCGGCGCGGCAGCGCGTCCAGGTCTCGCGCTGGAGGCGATAATTCTGGGCTTTCAAGAACGCCTGCCGCGCCAGCGCCAGTTGTCCCATGCGCGTCGCGGGCGGCTTGTCCTTGGGCGCGTAAGTCTGTTTGCTGGGCTCGCCGAGATTGACGTGCAGCGCCGCGGGGGCCTTGACGATGAGTTCGCCGACCGTTTCGCCGTCCAGTTGAATCACCGCGCTCTGCCCGGCGATGAGGTTGCCCGCGGCGGGTCTGGAGAGCGCATGGGTGATGCCGGCGGCGCGCGCCACGCGGATGAGTTCACTGCGCGGGTTGAGCGCGTCCCAGACGCGCAGGTCGGGCTGCACGGGGTCCGTATATTCGGTCGCGTCCACGGTCACGGTCTCCATGGGGATCTCGACCAGACCGAGGAGCGTGCCCGAATCCATCAGCCCGGGCATCACCACGCGGCCGCGCGCGTCGAGAATCTCGGCGCCGGCCGGCACACGGACATCGCGGCCCACCGCGGTGATGCGTCCGTTCTCGATGACGACGGTGCCGTTCTCGATGACGCCCTCGGTGACGGTCAGAATCTTTCCGCCGCGAATGGCGAGCGCCGATTGCGCGCGCGCGTCCGTCATCGCCGCCGTCAGCGCGCCCGCCAGCAAGACCGCCAATGTGCCTCTATGCATCTTCGATTCCTTTCTGCGGTGAAGCCTGAAATTCCGCCTCGCCCTCCGGCGCGGCTACCATGCCGGCAGGAATTTGACCGGCCGGCCCGTCCACGGCAGAAATCCTTCTTCGCGCGTGTAAACCAGCTTGCCGTCGATAAACACCTTCTCCGGCTTCGAACGCACTTCGAGCGGCGGCCCGTCCCAGATCACGAGGTCAGCGTGCTTGCCGGGCTCAATCGAGCCGATCCACGCGTCGAGGCCGAGCATTCGCGCCGGATTGATAGTGACGGCCTGGAGCGCGACTTCATCCGGCAGACCGTGATGCGCGGCGAATGCCGCCTGCGTCATGAGGAATCGCTGGCCGATCACCGGGCTGTCGGTGTGGAAGGCGACGTTGACGCCCTGCTTCCAGAGCAGGTACGCCGCCTGCGGGATGGCGTTCCACGCTTCCACCTTGAATCCCCAGTTGTGCGCGAAGAGCACGACGCCGAGGTTCCGCCGCGCGATTTCGGGCGCGATCATGTACGACTCCAGCGCGTGCTGAAGGACGGCGATTTGAAAACCGAATTCGTCG
This sequence comes from uncultured Acidobacteriota bacterium, assembly GCA_964556705.1. Taxonomy (GTDB): domain Bacteria; phylum Acidobacteriota; class Terriglobia; order UBA7540; family UBA7540; genus CAZKXX01. Next base: position 18,911 of record CAZKXX010000021.1, on the reverse strand, counting down.
GCAATGCGGAACAGCGCCTCAAAGTGGTTGACCTGATAGGAGTGGACGTTGACGCGCACGCGCCCTTCGAGCACGTCCACGAGCGCCTCGAGCTGGAGGTTGCGTTCCGGCGGCGGGGCTTTCCGCTCGCCGGCCTCCCAGATCCGCCACTTCTCGCGATAGTTCTGCGCCTCCAGGAGTTTCTGCCGGACGATCGCCGCCTCGCCCATCAGCGTCGCAGGAGCTTTCCCTTTCTGCCCATAGGTGCGTTTCTGATTCTCGCCCCACGCCCATTTCATGCTGCGGGGCGCGTCCGGGAATTTCATCTCTTCGAGCGTCTGCGCGCCGTTCAGCTTGATGATGGAGGCCCAACCGCCCACGTTGTTGCCGCTGCCCGGAAGGATCTGCGCGGTCGTGACGCCGCCCGCCACGCCGCGCGCAATCATCGGATCGTCGGGATTGATGGAATCGTCCGCGCGCACCTGCGGCGTGATGGGGTCCACCATTTCGTTGCCGTCGGAGTGCGCCTCGACGGCGGGCATCGAATAGACGCCGATGTGCGAGTGCGGGTCCACGAGTCCGGGCAGGACGTACTTGCCGCGCGCCTCAATCACCTGGGCGCCGGCGGGAACGGCGAGGCCTTTTCCCACAGCCTCGATTTTTCCGTCGCGGATGACAACGGTGCCGTCTTCGATCGTCCCCTGCGTCATCGTCACCACCGTGGCGCCGCGAATGGCGATGGGACGCGCGGCGTCACCGGCGCGCAACGCCGCGCCGGGCGCCAGCGCCGCGACGAGAACCACGAAGAGTCGCGCTGAAAACACAAGTCACCTCCACGAGAATCTGCGGAGAATTCGGCCCACCAGAAAAAAGGCTGGCGCTGTCATCCTGAGGTCCCCGATGCTGCGGGTCGGGGGACGAAGGATCTCTGCACGTCTGCGCGTGGGCCGGTGAAGAGATTCTTCGCCCCGACTCCCGCTTGGCGGGATCGGGGCTCAGAATGACAAGTTGGAGCGTCCATCCAGCGTCCCGAGAATGCTCAGAGTTCCTTGAGCGCCGCTTCGATCTCTTCGATCGCCGCCCTCGAGACTTCCGAGACCGCGGCGTCGGTGGGGCGCCGCGAGTACACGCGTTCGCCGGCGCGCCCCACTTCCACGGCCTGCGTCTCGCCCTTTTCGCCGAACACGACCCGGAAGCGCAGGAAAGGCTGATCGAGCCCGAAAGCGGCGAGCCGCTCGCCGCGTGGAAACGATTCGGCGCGCAGGTCGCGCAACTTGCGCAGCAGCTCTTCGATTTTTTCCGTCGGAACGTCTTGGGCTTCCGGCGCCGTCTGCTTCCATCTGTTTTCCGCCTGGCGCTCGAAGACGCGCTTCCCTGCGGCCGACTCCACTTCCAATCTTTTCGTATCGAACGCCGCGAAGGCGAAGAGTTCCTTGTCGCGCAGGTCGTCAGCCTCGCGCCGGAACTGGTTGACGAAGGTGTCCCAGACGGTGAAGACGGGCGCGAGTTCGCTGTTCATCGCGTAGAGGCGCGTCTCCTGCCGGGGCTGGGCCCGGCCAATAAGCAGCGACTGCGCGCCCGACGGCCCCTCCAGACGCACGCGCAGCTCCGGCCGGTCGAGGCCGTAACGCGCGAGGTTCGATTTCTCTTCGGCTTCGATGCTCTGCATCACCGCGTTGCGCAGGCTGTTCACGATGCCCGTGGCCGTGAAGCGGTCGGCGCGGACCCGCGGCGGCAGGTCGAGGCTCCACGCACCGTCGGGACTTTTCACGAGCGTCCAGCGCCCGCCGCGCGATTCGACTTCGATGCGCTCCACCTGGTCCAGATCGAGCGTCGCCACGCGGCGGTCGCGGAGATCGAAAACGGTTTTCTCGAACGAACTTTTCACGAAGCGCGGCAGGATGAGCAGCCGCGGCTCGCCCGCCACCTGCGCATAAACGCCGCTGCCCGTGGACGTCTCCGCGCCGAGCAGCAGCGTGAATTTCGCGGGCTGCCCTTCCGTCTCGGCCTCGACGGTCACCTCCGGCGGCGCGAGGCCGAACTCGGCGAGATTGGCCGGCACGGGCTCGATGACTTCGTCGGCGGTAAGATCGGTGAGATTGTTCAGCAGCGCTTCGGCCGCGTTCGGGTCGGCGGGCAGCTCGCGCGGCGCGGTCAGCCTCCACGCGTCGCCCTCGCGCCGGCAGACGAGCGCTTCGCCTTCCCGCGGACGCAGAGCGACGGAACGGATTTTCGCGGATTCGATCTGGAGAAGTTTGGGAGTTTTCTCGCCGTCGCCTTCGCGTTCCTTGCGGCGTTCGAGATAAGCGACCGCGCCCGCAACCACTCCGAGCGCCACGACCGCCGCCAGCGTGTTTCGATAACGCGCCTTCATCGCCGGCGCCACCACACCGAAAGGCCCGCCGCCACAATCAGCCCGGGCACGCCGAAGATGCCGAAAATCATCAGCCGCCGCATCTGCTGCTCGTTCAACGTCAGTTGCTGCGCTTCCGGCGGCTTCGGCCGCACCGAGATCAGGTCTTCCTCGGCCGCGAGCCAGTTGACGGCGTTCAAAATGAAATCGCGGTTGGCCTGGAAGCTCAAGTAATTGTTCGCCGCCAGCGCCGAAGTGCCCAGCGCCACGAACCGGCCTTCGATGGAGCTTTCCGTCTCGACGCCGTTTCCGCCTTGGGCGGCCGGACGCACCGTGCCCGCGACGGCCACCACCAGCGGCCCGCGCACGTCCCTGCCTTCGCGATACGACACGGTAATCTCGCGCTCGGTCGAGCTGACGTCCATGTACCCGTAACTCTGCGGCGAGGTCTCGCAGAGCTTGTCCACGCGCACGCCCGGCCTCGTCTCTTCGCTGACTTCGAACGAGCGCGTCACCGGAAAGAGCGTGGCCGAACGCTCAAGGGGCTCGACGATCGGGTTCGAACCGTAGGTGAGGATGAGCGGCATCGTCGGACTCGTGCCGAAAATCTGCGCGAGGGGGTTCTGGTCCACCACGATGTCGTTCCGCGCTTTCACGTTCCATCGGGCCAGCATTTTTGTGAGGTTCGGAATCTCGACCGTGGGATCAATCGCCACCAGAAGCCGCCCGCCGCTTTCCACGTAATTCGTCAGCGCTTCGATTTCGGGTTCCAGATAATCGTTGCGCGGCCCGACGATGATGACCTGCGAACATTCGGAGGGAATCGTCAGGTCCTGCATCAGCACGAGCGTCTGAATTTTGTAGTTCTCGCCTTCCAGCGCCTGCCGGACCTGGCTGTAGCCGGCGCGGTCGGTATCGTCGAGGTCGCGCTCGCGGTGCCCCTGAACGAAGCAGACCGTTCGCTGCTCCTTGAGAACGCGAATCAGAGCGTTGGTGACGGCTTCTTCGGTCAGTCCCTGCGCCTCGAGGTGGCGTTCGCCCGCGGCGACAACGACCGTGCCGTAGCTTCGCACGTTGAAACGGCGCGCGAGGTCGGGCTGGCGGTCCGGGTCCACGAACTCCAGTTTCACGCGCGGATTGGCGACGGTGTATCTCTCCAGAAGGTCGCGGTGGCCGGGAAAGGCGCGCTGGCGGTCGAAAATGTAAAGCGTCACGTCTCGCGTGAGTCCTTTGGCGATTTTCTCGCTCTGCTCGGAGAGGCTGTAAAGCCTGGCCGGCGTCAGGTCCCAGCGGCGGTTGTTGCGTTCGACGAACCAGTTGAGGAGGACGACGATCGCCAGGCCGACGAGCGTGTAAACGGCAAAGTTCGCGCCTTCGAACACGCGCCGTCCCAGCGGCCGCGCGGAGGGCGCCGCTTCCGGCGCTCCTTCCGGAGTCGCTTCCGTCCGGCCGCGGCGGATCCAGTCTTTCCAGCCCATCGTCACGGCCTCCCCTTCAGCGCTTCCACTGAGCGCGCGGTCAGAAAAATTCCCAGCGCGATCACCGAGAAGTAATAGACCAGGTCGCTCAAATCGATGACGCCTTTGGCGAAATTCTCAAAGTGCCGCGGCAGCGACATGTAGGAGAGTACACGTCCCACCGTGCCGCTCGAATAAGCCTGCGTCCAGTCGAGCACGTAGAGGAGAAGAAATGCGCCCGAGGTCGTGACCGCGGCGATAATCTGATTGCGCGTGAAAGTGGAAATCCACATTCCCAGCGCCAGCAACGCTCCCCCGAACAGCACCATGCCCAGCGCGTTCGCGAGCAGCGGCTTGGCGTTGGGATTGCCGTACAGGAACAGCACGCCGACATAAAGAAAAGTCAGCGCCAGCATCATCAGGTAGAAAACGAACGCGCCGAAAAATTTCCCCAGAATGATCTGGAGGTCGGTGAGCGGCGAGGTCAGCAGCAGCTCCATCGTCCCGCTCTTCTTCTCTTCCGCGTACAGCCGCATGGTGATCATGGGCATCAGCATCAGCACCATCACCACCGTCAGCAGGCCGTCGAAGAGCGGGCGGATGACCATTTCGTTCAGATTCATCGTCGGGCCCATGCCGCCCATCGCCATCATGCGGAAACTTTGCACGACGTAGCTGGCCACCAGGCTGTAGAAGAAAAATCCCAGCAGCGCCGCATAGACAGTCAAGACCAGATAGCCGATGGGCGAATGGAAGTAGGCGCGAAGCTCTTTTCCGGCGATGGCGAAAATGTTGCGCATGGCTGTTGGTGGTTTGTTGTTGCCGTTTTCCCTACCCGCTCCCTTCCTTCGTTTCTTCGCTGGCCGCCGGTTCCTGCGCGGCCGCCGCCTTCTCTTCCCCCACGTCTTCCGTCGTCAGCTTGAGGAAGATATCTTCCAGGCTCATCCCGCTCGTCTTGAGTTCGAGGAGCCTCCACTGCGATTCGACGACGGCGCGCGCCAGTTCGGGCCGCACGTCCACACCCTTTTCGGCCTGCACTTCCAGCGTCACGCACCCGTTCGACGAGTCCCGTGGCTCCACCCACGTCACTCCCGCCACGCGTTGCAGTCGCTCGATCAGCTCGTCTCCGGGCGCCTCCGCGGTCAGCATGACGGTCTCGAATCCCTGAAGGTGGCGGGTCAGCTCTTCGGGCGTGCCGACCGCCGCGACTTTCCCCTGGTTGATCACCACCACGCGCTCGCAGGTTCTCGACACTTCCGGCAGGATGTGCGTCGAGAGCACCACGGTGTGCTGGCCGGCGAGCCCGCGAATCAGCTCGCGAGTTTCGATGATCTGTTTCGGGTCGAGCCCCGCCGTCGGCTCGTCGAGAATCAGCACGTCCGGGTTGTGAATGATCGCCTGCGCCAGCCCCACGCGCTGCCGGTAGCCTTTGGAGAGTTTTCCGATCTGCCGGTCCATCACTCCCGTGATGGCGCACTTCGAGGCGACTTCGTCGAGGCGCGGCCGGATCTCGCGGCGCGCGACCCCTTTGATGCGCGCCACGAACGCCAGATATTCTTCCGGCGTCATGTCGGGATAAACGGGCGGCAGTTCCGGCAGGTAGCCCATGCGGCGCTTCGCTTCGAGCGGCTCTTCCACCACGTCGTAGCCCGCTACCGTCACCTTGCCCGCCGTGGGCGGCAGGTAGCCGGTGATGACGCGCATCGTCGTCGTCTTGCCGGCGCCGTTCGGGCCGAGAAAGCCGAGGATTTCGCCTTTCCGCACCTCGAAGCTGACGTCGGAAACGGCGAGCGTCGGCCCGTAACGCTTCGTCAGGTTCTGGACTTCAATCATCGAGTACCTTTCGCGGTGCGCGTCGCTCGCCGCGCACGCCTGACGCGTCGAACTCCACGCGCACTCCCCGCACGCCGTGATGCCTGCCGGCTCGAAATATCTACGAATACCAGAAACCGGTAAGGGTTGCCAAGTGGTCTTGGTGCGACGCCGTCAGGTGCCTTGGGCTCGAAGACGTCGCGCACCCTCGGTCGCGGCGTTGAAGCTTGCCCGGCAGGGAGAAAATGTCGTAGTCTGCGGACATGTCCGACGAGCCTCGCGCGCCCTCCGGAATGCAGTTGATGAAGGGCCTGCTCCGCCACGCGCCCTTCGTCTGGAAAAATTTCCGGCACTACTTCCAGAACCTTTACCGCCGCGGCGTCCGGGGCACGAACATCGTCGCGCCCTACGCCGCCGTCTTCTACGCCACGCACCAGTGCAACCTCGACTGCACCTACTGCACGCAGAAAGAGCCCGACGTTTTCAGCGACGAGCTTTCGACCGCGGAAACGCTCCGCCTGCTGCGCGTTATCCGCCGCGAGACCGATTCGATTCTCTTCACCGGAGGCGAGCCGACGCTGCGCGCCGACATCGAAGATCTCCTTCGCGCCGCGCGGCACGACGTGAAATTCCGCTCCGTGCTCATGGTGACGAACGGCACGTTGCTGCACAAGCGCCCGAGCGTGTTCGAAAATCTCCACGGGCTCATCGTCAGCCTCGATTCGCTCACCGTGGACGCCTCGCGGCCCATGTCGAAACCTTCTGTGCTGCCGAAGGTGCTCGAGAACCTGGCGCTCGCGCGCTCGCGCATGCCCCGCCCGACCGACATCACGATTTCGACCGTCATCGAAGAATGGAACATCGGCGAAATCGAGCGCATCCTCGATTACTGCGGCGAGCAGGGCTTCGTCTTTTCCACGCAGAGCGCGCTTGCCGAAAAGATGCCCAACCTCCGCCTGCGCCAGAGCCCGCGCTACCGGGCGCTGGTCGCAAAAATCGTCGAGCGGCGGCGCAGGCGCGCGCAGCCCATCAACGGCACACCGCGCCTGCTGAGGACGCTGCTCGAGTTCGGCGATTTCCAGTGCTTCCCCACCATGTTTCCGCGCGTCTATCCGAACGGCGACGTCTTCTATCCCTGCGAGCCGCTCAAGAAAGTGGCGGGCAATCTGCTGCGCGAGGGCTCGTTCCGCAAAGTCTTCGCGCGCGGCCGCCGGCTTTATGGCGAAATCCCGCAGTGCAAGGGCGTCTGCCACCTCTTCGGAAACGTTCTGTCGTCCTATTACGTGAAAGATTTCTGGGGCCTGGCGGGCGATACCATTCGCTGAGGCGCGGGCGCGCGCGTGAAGCAAGGCGGCCGCTATTTCAGCACCGGCAATTCTTTTCGCGTCAGATTGCGAAGCGTTGTTTCCATCACGCGCGCCAGGTGCGCGGCGAAATAGCCTTCGAAATGGAACCTCGCGGTCCGCTCGCCCGCGCCCGCGTACCACACGACTTCCACGTCCCACGGCCCGCCTTCTGCCGCGTCGGGGCTCGCGGGGCTTGCAGAGAGGCGGCGAACTTCGGCGGTGGGAATGTCGCCCACAATTTCCTCGCGCGCGTCGAGCACGTAGAGGCGGTCGGCTGCTGCGAGCACCGTCGCGCTTCGGCTCCGTTTGCCTGCTCCGTCGTCAAACGTCCCGCCGTTCAGCACGGTCAGGGCGCCCACCACGCGCGCCAGGTCGTCCACGGTCTTGCGAGGGGGTTTGGCGCGCACCAGCAGCGCGAACAGCAGCACCGCGATGCCGAGCGCCAGCCGCGCGGCGCCCGGGTCACCGGCGGCGAAGCGCCACACGAGCCACGCGCCCGCGCCGGCGAGCGCCGCGCGAATCGCCGTCCAGACCCGCGGCCGCCGGCGCAAGCGGCGCAGGCGCGGAACGATCAGGATGACGCTGAAGAGCAGAAAGAACCCCGCCTGCTTGAGCGACTGGCCCAGCGTGCGGGGCGGAGGCGGCGGGATTGCAGCGGTGTCGCGTTGGGACATCGGTTGAAGCATCGAATCTGCCACAGGCGCGGCGCGTTGACAATCGCTGCGTGGCGGCCGCTTCCGCTGCTTTCGGGATTGCGCTACGATGCCGCCGCTCACATTCGGCATCGCTGGAGGTTGAGATGGTTCTGCAAGGTCAGGTAGCGCTGGTGACGGGCGCTTCGAGCGGCATCGGCCGCGCGACGGCGGAGGCGATGGCGCGCGAAGGAGCGCGCGTGGCGGTGAATTTTCTGAAGAACGAAAAGGGGGCGCGCGAGTGCGTCGAGAACATCGCGGCGAGCGGCGGCGAAGCGTTCGCGGTTCGCGCCGACGTCACGCGGGCCGCCGACGTGGCGGCGATGGTCGCCGCGGTGCGCGGGCGCTGGGGGCGCGTCGAGATCCTCGTCAACAACGCCGGCGACCTGCTCGCCCGCCGGATGCTTGGCGAGATGACCGAGGAATATTTCGACCAGATCCTGGCGCTCAATCTGAAAAGCGCCTTCCTGTGCGCGAAGGCCGTGTGGGAGGAAATGGCGGCGCGCCAGCGCGGAACGATCATCAACATGACTTCGATTGCGGCGCGCAACGGCGGCGGGCCGGGCGCCGCGGCCTACGCGGCGGCGAAGGGCGGGCTGCTGACCTACACGAAGGCGCTGGCGAAAGAACTCGCCCCGCACGGCATTCGCGTCAACGGCATCGCGCCGGGCGTGATTGCGACGCCCTACCACGAACGTTACAGCTCGCCCGAATTGATGCAGAAGTTCGTCGGGATGATTCCGCTCGGGCGCGTGGGGACTTCGGAAGAGGTCGCCGAGGTGGCGGTATTTCTCGCTTCCGACGCCGCGCGCTACGTGACCGGCGAGACGATCGAGGTGAACGGCGGCATGCTGATGGATTGAGCGATTTGAAGCCGACCCGTGATCAGCACTAGCCAAGCCAACGGCCGATTTCCCCCGCAGCCATCAGGGAATCCGAAAGGTGAAGCGCGTCCCCGCGCTCCTGCAAGCGGAACGAGTCCTGGAAGGACTGCGTCGCAAATTTACCAGCCGAATTGTGAATCGCCAGCCGCGCGGCGGGGCCGAGAAACGCCGCGCTCGCGAAATCGCCCGCGCGACGCAGGAGCGGGACGTAGAGTTTTTCGAGATAGGCTTCATCGCTCCCGCTTTCGAACCCGGTGGCGTCGGCAACGGTGACGATTGACGACGAAAGCAGCGGCCGCGCGAGCAGGCACCAGAGTCCGGCCATTCCTTCGCCCACGACGGCAATCTCCTTCGGCCGCAGAACGGCCTCGAGAAACGACGCGGCAGTGAGGATGTCCTGGACGCGCTGCATGTCGTCCGTGCGGTTGTAGGTGGTGAAGAACTCGACCTTGGTCTCGCGATGCGCGTCGCGCGCCTCGCCGCACTGGAACGGATCGAGCGCCAGCAGCGCGAAACCCCTTCGCGCGAGTTCGCGCGCCAGCGGCGATTCAACCGTCGCGGCGCTGCCCTCAGGATTCACCACGAGGGCCGCGCGCGCAACGCGGCCGGAGCCGCTGACCAGCACGCCGCGGACGCGGTCGCGCGCCGAGCGCCGCTGGATGACCACTGTCTGCCGTCCGCTTCGCGCCTCGCCCGACTTCCACCAGCGCAGGTCGCGCGCGTCTGGAGATTCCGCAAGCAGCGCGGCGCGATACGCTGGGCCAAAAATCCCGCGGTAACGCTCCAAGCCCTCGCGGTCGCGCGGCCACGTGGACTTCACGGCCTCGCGCGCCGAGCCCACCAGAAATTCCGCGAGCTGGTCTGCGCTCTTTGCCCCGGGCGGCTTGGCGCGCCGGCTGAAGACGAGCAGCCGGCCCGGGTCCACGTGAAACTCCCCCCGCTCGACGACGCGTCCCGCCGGGGAATCCTTCTTCAGCCAGCGGGCGAAGAACGTGTACACGGCTTCGCGGCTGTGGCGGTTGTAGTTGTGGAGGTACGGAAACTGCTCGTGCGAGACACCGTCTGCGGCTCCGAGATGCCGGTAGATGTCGCGGATGGCCGGGTATTCGATGCGGTCGCTATCGCGCGTCCAATCGCCCGTGGCCGAGACCAGCAGCAGCGGACGCGGCGCCGAAAGCGCGGCGATTTCCATGTTGTCGGTGTCAATCCGCAGGTTGGGAGCGTTCTCGCAGACACATCCGCCCTGCATGAAGTGCGAGACCATGTTGACGGGCGCGCTGGCCTTGATGCGATCGTCCACGGCGGCGAGCAGAAACGTTTGCGTGCCGCCGCCCGAAGCGCCCGTCACGCCGATGTGTTCCGCGTCCACGTCGGGAAGCGAGAGGAGAAAGTCCACGGCGCGGATGGAGTTCCACAGTTGCAGCCCCAGCAGGCTGACGCCCCACAGGTGCAGCCGCAGCCCTTCGCGCGAAAGCCCCCACAAAGCCGCAGGGTCGCGTCCGAAGTTGTGCGGCACCTGGAAGCTGTCGTTGTAGCCGACCATGTCGTAGGCGAAGACGACGAAGCCCTGAAGCGCCAGGTTCATGGCACGCTGCGGGACCGAGCAGCCGTTCAAATCGTCGGGCGCGTGCTCGAGCCGTCCGTAATTCCAGTGGCCGTGCGGACAGAGGACGGCCGGAAACGGCGGCCGGTGCGCGTCCCCGCGGGGGCGATAGAGATTTCCCGTGCAAAAGAATCCTGGGTAACTTTCGAAATAGACCTTCTCAACCGAAAAGCCGCCTTGCTCGACGCGGTCGAAGACCTGCGCGTTGAGCGGCGTCCGCTCGGGCATCGGCAGCAGGCCCGCGGCGGCCTGCACCTGGTCGCGAAGTCGGCGCGCGCGTTCCCTCCAGGCGTCCGCCGAATCGAAACGCGGCGGGGTGCGGGGCGTATTGAGGTCCCGCAAAGTGAGACGCTCGTCGCGCCCGGGAAGGTCGCGAGGATCGGAGGGCGGGAACTCGTCCGTGCCGCGCCCGGTCTGGGCGATGAGGTCGGCGGGCGCAAATTGCGCCACAAGAAGCAGTCCGCCCCAGTTCAAAAAATCCCGGCGTGTCACACCTCTCAGCGCCCTTTGACCGCCACGCAAAGGCGTCATTTCAATCCACCTCATAGGTTGTCAGTTCGATCGTGTGCCCGTCGGGGTCGGAGAAATAGATCGAATGGGAAATTCCGTGATCTTCGAACGCGAATTCGATCTCACGGCGGCGCAGCTCCGCCTGCGCTTTGCGGAAGTTGGCGCGGTCAACTCGAAAGGCAACGTGGCGGAGGGCTCCGGAGCATCCGCGAGCGTCGCCGGGGAGCGCCTCGTCCTGAGCCGGAAACAGCGCCACGCAGGTCGAGCCCGCGCACAGCACCGTGGGGACGTCGCCCCACGCTTCCTCAAACCGCCGCTCGAGTCCCAGCACCTCGCGGTACCACGCCTCGGCGCGTTTGAGGTCGCGGACGTTCAAGGCCACGTGGTCCACGGATTCAATCTTGAACAAATGAAACTCCTCTTCCGCCGAAGCGGCTCAGTAAATCGCCCACGTCCCCGGGGTCGCCAGTTCAACCAGGTTGCCGTCGGGGTCGCGAAAGTAGAGGCTGCGCCCCCCGCGCGGCCAGCGAACG
>CAZKXX010000021.1:0-7732 GCA_964556705.1 uncultured Acidobacteriota bacterium | reverse complement strand
TTTCGACAGCGACGCCGCGCTCGACGAGGCATCGCTCCCACTCCGCGAAGGCTTCGCCGGAAATGGCGAACGCCAGATGCAGGCTTCCCTGCCCGTCGTGTGGAGGAATCACTCCACCCGCCGTCGGGGCGGGAGACGCGGAAGCGCCTTTGCGGAAGAGCAGGAGCACCTGCGGCCCGGCAACGCCGAGCGCCACGAGGCGGTCGTCCGCCACGAGAACTTCAAAATCGAATAGGTCTCGGTAGAACTCCGCCGCGCGGTTCACGTCCTCGACGTAGAGCGCGGTCTCGAGCACGCCGTTCACGCCCGGCATCTCTCACCTCGGAGATTTGCGCCTCTGGCCCGCCCCAGCCTAGCCCTCGTCGGGGCGGAAGTCAAAAAGTTGCGGAGAGGAAGCTGGCATTCCCGCGTTCATTGTCCGTCGAGAAAACTTCGAATGTCGCGGAAGATTTTCTGGAACATGGCGCGCGTCAGCCGGCCGGTCTGCGTGTTCTGCTGGCTGGGATGATAGGACGCGAAAAGGCGCGGCAGGCCCGCCGGAAGTTCGTACTGCGTGCCGTGCGCGAATCGAAACGTCGAGAGCGGCGGAAACTCGCGGCCCTCACTGAGCGTTCGCAAGCAGGTGTCGAAGGCAATCTTCCCCAGCGCCAGGACGGCGCGCACGCAATGGAGCAATTCCAGCTCGCGCTCCAGGTACGGGCGGCAGTTCAGGAGTTCGCCGGGACGAGGCTTGTTCTTGGGCGGCGCGCAGCGCAGGGCAGCGGTGATGTAACAATTGCGGAGGCAGAGACCGTCCTCGCGCATCACCGACGAGGGCCGGCTCGCAAAACCGGCCTCGAAGAGCGCGCGGTAGAGAAAATCTCCCGAGCGGTCGCCGGTGAACATCCTTCCGGTGCGGTTCGCGCCGTGTGCGGCGGGCGCGAGTCCCACAAGGAGTAGCTCGGCGTTCGGGTCGCCGAAGCCCGGCACCGGCTTTCCCCAGTAATCCCAGTCGCGATACATGCGGCGCTTTTCGCGCGCGACCTTCCGGCAATGGCGAATGAGCCGCGGACAGAGCTCACATCGGATGATTGTCCTCTGGAGGCGCTCGAGTTGGACTGTTGGATTCATCGAACAATCCTGGCTCGGATGCCAGGTCATTCCAGCCGGAATTCTCGCCGGGAACGAAAGGTCTGGAGAAAAGGCACTCAACCGCGCGGGGGCGCGTCGAGACGAAGCATCAGTCGCCGAAGCAGTTCGCGGTCTCGGGGACCCATGTGGCTGAATTCCAGCGCAATGCCCAGGCCGGGGATGACGCGACGGACGATCGCGACCGCGCGGCTCGTCTCATACCCCACGGCGATGGCCAGGCGACCTACTGCGCCGACCTCAGGCGTCTCGCTCGATCGAATCAGCGCGCCCGTCGTACTCAGATCCAGCAGGTCGCCGCTGAACCTGAAACCCGACCCGAGAAATCCCACCGGGATTTTCTGGTTGGCGCGGAAGCGCTTGGCGCGTCGGCCGGCCACGATGCGGCAGGGCCCCCATGATTGGTCTCGAATGCGGCAGCGGCTCAGCGCCGGCAGTCCTCCATTCGACCACCACGCACTCTGCCGCCGGGCGAAGCGTAGCACCGGCAGCCTCCCTTGTCACCCCGCCCCGAGGTCCATAGCGAGTCCGGCGTTAACCAACCGCTTATGATTCTTCGCTGGCTCCCCGCTGTCCTGTTCCCCGCCGACGGCGTGGCCCGGCTGCATGCGCCCCTGAATCCGGGGATGCGTCGCGCTCATCTAAATCTCCAGGAAAGGAGAAATTTGAGAATGTCGAACCTCTGGGCCATTGGAAAGATGGATTGGCAAAAAGTCACAACAAGCGAACTGCCGGTCCTCGTGGATTTCTGGGCCGAATGGTGCGGCCCCTGCCGGCGGCTGGCTCCTGTCTTTGAACGTCTCGCCGCGGAATACGAAGGCCGCGTGCGGTTCGCGAAGGTGAACGTGGATGAGAACCCCGACCTCACCGTCCGCTTCGGCGTGCGAGGAATCCCCACGCTCATCCTGTTTCGGAACGGTGAAGAGGTCGAGCGGATGGTTGGCACGCGTTCGCGCGACGAGATTGCGGCCCTGCTCGACCGCCACCGCGTGCCCTCCGCGGCGGTCTAAGAAAGCCTCCGCATCAATTCCTTCAAAGATCAGCGCGAAACAAAGGCTGAACGGGGTCGCTTGAGTGGAGAGCGACGGGGCGGGAGCGAAATCCCGCCCCCGTATTTAAGCTCCCGGCCGCGCCGCGAGGACGTTCGGCGTGTCGGCGAAAAAGCCCTTCGGCGCGCTCACATAGCCGGCGACGCTGTCCTTCCCGACTTTGTTGACCACCAGCTCGAGCGCGCTGCCCGCGCCGTGAACGTAGAAGTAGAGCGGCTCGTTAATCGCACGGTCCTTCCGCGGAGTGCGCTTGTCGTCGAAATAGAGGTTGATGTTGTAGAGGTTCTTCTTCGGGTCCGCTTTGTCGAGCTCGATGACCAGCGTCCCGATCTTCTGCCGGGCACGTCTCTTGGGCAGGCTGAACTCGAAGTAGTCCCGGTCGGAGCGGCGCGCCAGCGCGACCAGCTCGTCGCGCGTGCGGGCGATGGCGCTGCCCAGTTCGCCGCGCGCGCCGGCCAGCGCCTGCTTCGTCGCTTCCAGGTCTTGCTGGGTCCCGGCCAGGTCGCCTGTGAGTGCGCCGAATTTCTTGTTGGCCTCGGCCTGAAGCTGGTCCACTTCCTCGGCGCCGGCCTTCTGCTCGATGGCCGCCGTCAGCGTCTGTACCGCTTCCCTCTGCTCTTTCTGGATGTTGGAGGCGAGCGATCGAGCGCGCTCCAACTCCTGCTGGGTAAGGCCGAGCCGTTCGCGGGTCACCTGAAATTCGCCGCGCAGGTCCGCGTAAAGCTGGTCGCTCGAATCCAGACGGCGCGTCAGCAGGTTCGCCTGGTCCTCCTGCCTGGCGATCGTTTCCTGAAGCTGCTGCCGCGTCGTCAGGCCCAGATAGAGGTTCACGCCCGAAACGACCAGCAGCAGCACCACCAGGATCGGCAGGAGCTGCCCCCCCGCAAACCCCTGCGGCGGTGTCTGCACGACAATGGTCTGCGGCGCGTTCGCCGAAGGCGCCTCCGAACCCGCGCCCGCCGCGCCACCCTCTCCCGGCCTGGGGTTACTCAACCCGAAGATCCCGTATCCAGGATTTCGATCTTTCTCATTCTCTGCCATTCCCGCTCCTCGCGCCCGCCATGAAAACTTTTTGACCGTTCCCGGGCAAGCGCCACATTGTTCTTTGGATGCCGAACAGGGCCCGCGCGTTTCTGCCTCTCCGGCTCGACCTGGAAATCGACCCTCCCTTTCAGTGTGCCATCAAGCGTGCTTCTTCTTCAAGGCCGCGTTGCGGAATCCTGCCGGCGCTTGTTCCCAACGCGCCCGTCCTGATGTTATTCTCGCGCTTCATCTCCGCTGAGGTTGGTTCATGGCGAAATACGTTCTGGCGCTCGATCAGGGAACCACCAGCTCGCGCGCGATGCTCTTCGACCACCACGGCGCAACGCGCGCGGTGGCCAATCGGGAATTCAAGCAGCACTACCCTCAACCCGGCTGGGTGGAACACGACGCGGAAGAAATCTGGGAGTCGCAGCTCGCCGTCGCCCGGCAGGTGCTGGCGGAAGCGAAGGCGGGACCCGCGGACGTGGCCGCCATCGGTATCACCAACCAGCGCGAGACGGTGGTCGTCTGGGACCGCCAGACGTCGAAGCCCGTGCATCGCGCCATCGTCTGGCAGTGCCGCCGCACTGCCGCGATGTGCGACCGGATCCGAGCCGAAGGTTTCGACCGCGTGCTGCGCGAGAAGACCGGCCTCGTCACCGACGCGTATTTCTCCGGCACCAAAGTGGCCTGGCTGCTTGAAAACGTTCCCGGCCTTCGCGAGCGCGCGGAGCGCGGCGAACTCGCCGCCGGGACGATCGATTCGTGGCTCATCTGGAAGTTAACCGGCGGCCGCGCGCACGCGACCGACGTCTCGAACGCCTCGCGCACGCTGCTCTTCAATATTCAGACGCTCGATTGGGACGACGAAATTCTCCGCTACTTCCGCATTCCCCGCTCGCTTCTGCCCAAGGCGAAGCCATCGAGCGGCGTGCTCGGCGAAACCGAAGTCTTCGGCGGACGCGTTCCCATCGCCGGTGTGGCGGGCGACCAGCAGGCGTCGCTGTTCGGCCACCAGTGCTTCGAGCGCGGCGGCGCGAAGAATACTTACGGCACGGGATGCTTTCTGCTGCTCAACACGGGCGAGGAGATCGCCGCGTCGAATTCCGGACTGGTCTCGACCGTCGCCTGGGGGCGCCACGGGCGGACGGCGTACGCGCTGGAAGGAAGCATCTTCATTGCCGGGGCAGCGATTCAGTGGCTGCGCGACGAACTCCGCATCGTCCAAGACGCCGCGGAGACCGAACAGATGGCGCTGGCCGTGCCGGATACGGGCGGCGTCTATTTCGTTCCGGCGTTTGTGGGGCTCGGCGCGCCGCACTGGGACGCCTACGCGCGCGGCACCGTGGTGGGACTGACGCGCGGCTCGAACCGGAATCATCTGGCGCGCGCGGCGCTCGAAGCCATCGCCTACCAGACGCGCGAAGTGGTGGAGGCGATGGCGCAGGACTCGGGGCTGCGTCCGCCGACGCTGCGCGTGGACGGCGGCGCCGTCCGCAACAACTTCCTCTGCCAGTTTCAGGCCGATATCCTCGGCGTCGCCGTCGAACGGCCCGCAACCACGGAGACGACGGCCCTCGGCGCGGCGTACCTGGCGGGACTCGCCACGGGGTTCTGGAAAAACGAGAAAGACCTTGCGGCGCAGATGAAGATCGAACGGCGCTTCGAGCCGCAAATGGAGGAAGCGCGCCGCAAAGAACTCTTCGCCGGCTGGCGCCGCGCCGTCGAGCGCGCTAAAGGCTGGGCGCGGTAAACGTCGTGTATTCGTCGTGATCGTTCGTCGTGTACGATGGGGGGCCCGAGTTTCCGAAACAGTCCTTCTCTCATGTCGGCGATAAGAAACGGAAATCCGCTGAAGGTCAGAGGGTGATGGTGTGCAGGCTCAGTTCCCGGGGACGATAGGATTCCACGACTTCCCGGTTCCTCTTTTCTTCGGCGATTAAGTCAATCACTTCACGGATGTTCCGCAGCGCTTCATCCAGTGTCCTGCCCTGACTGTAGCAGCCTTCGAGAATCGGGCACTCCACGACGTAGAACCCGGCCTCGTCTTTTTCCACGATGACGGGTACCTGGATGCCTTTCCTCCTGGCCCTGAAGCGCGAAAGGGTTTTGCTCATGCGCTCATCCTAGAAGAATGCGCGAGGGAAAGCAAATCCTCAGTCCCGAGAAATCTGCAGTCAACCACGCGCGGCGCGGCCCGTGGCGGGCTCGAAGCGCATTTCGCCGCGCTCCAGATCGGTGTCTACGGCGACCGTCGATCAGGGCGGGATTTGACTCCGGGCAGCTTATGCCCCCCGCGCCAGTTTCCTGTCACCTATAGCGTTTAAGGAGCTTGCTGTAAGCTTCGTGCGAGCCGATCCAGAACCAGTAGTAGTCCCCTCCGCGTTCACGTGCC
This sequence comes from uncultured Acidobacteriota bacterium, assembly GCA_964556705.1. Taxonomy (GTDB): domain Bacteria; phylum Acidobacteriota; class Terriglobia; order UBA7540; family UBA7540; genus CAZKXX01. The sequence goes on along the minus strand of CAZKXX010000021.1, from coordinate 2,137 downwards.
AGTGCGCGGTAACCGCGTCCCACCTCAACCGACCAGACTTCGCCTTTGCGCGCGAATCCCAGTGAGGGATGGCGTGGATCGCGCAGGAACAGACGAAACTGCTTGGTCGCCAACTTTCTGACGTGCTCAGGTAATGCGTTGTAGCAATCCCAGAATGAGCGGAGCGCAAGGGAACGGATGGCTTACTCCAGGGGTTTGTAATCGCCTCGATCGATCGCGGAGTCCACTTCCTCGAGCAGTTTCATGCCGGCACCACCGTCGCAAAAATCCCGGGCAAGCTCACGGTCCCAGGCTTCACGGTCGAGGCTCAGCAACCAGGTCGCAAGCTCGGCGCGCTCCTTGGCCGACAACTCGTTGATCGCGTTTTTGAGCTCGGAGAGAGTCACGGTGTAACGATAACTCTTTCGGCGGGCACGTGCAACCCGGCAGCGCTACGAGCGCGCCGCCCGGGCCGTGGCCGGCTCGAAGCGCATTTCGCCGCGCTCCAGATCGGCGTCCACGGAGACGACGGAGCCGGGCAGGATTTCGCCCTCCAGAATCTTCAGCGCCAATGGGTCCTGGATGAGCCGCTGGATGGCGCGCTTCAGCGGACGGGCGCCGTACTGCGGGTCGTAGCCCTCGCGCATGAGCAGCTCGCGCGCCTGGCCGGTGAGTTCGATCTGAATCTTCCGATCCGCGAGCAGCCTGCGCACGTGCTCGAGCTGGATTTCGATGATTTTTTCGATCTGCTCCTTCCCGAGCGGATTGAAGATGACCGTCTCGTCCACGCGGTTCAAAAACTCGGGCCGGAAGTGCTCGAGAAGTGTCTCCTGGATGCGCTTCTTCAGGTCTTCCGTGATGACGGGTGCAGGTTGCGCGGCCTTGCCGGCGAAGACGCTGGCGCTGCGCCCGTTCATCGCCTCGTGAATGCGAGCGCTGGCAATATTCGAGGTCATAATAATGACCGTGTTTTTGAAGTCCACGGTGCGGCCTTTGCCGTCGGTCAGGCGGCCGTCGTCGAGAATCTGGAGGAAGATGTTGAAAACGTCGGCGTGCGCCTTCTCGATTTCGTCAAAGAGCAGGACGGAATACGGCCGGCGACGCACCGCTTCGGTCAACTGGCCGCCCTCTTCGAAGCCCACGTAGCCGGGCGGCGCGCCGATCAGCCGCGCCACGGCGTGCTTCTCCATGTACTCGGACATGTCCACGCGCAACATGGCGCGCTCGTCGTCAAAGAGGAATTCCGCGAGCGCCCGCGCCAGCTCCGTCTTCCCCACGCCCGTCGGGCCGAGGAAGATGAACGAACCGATGGGACGGTTCGGGTCGCTCAACCCGGCGCGGCTGCGGCGCACGGCATTCGCCACCCGGCGAAGCGCCTCCTCCTGCCCCACCACGCGGCGGCGGAGCCGCTCCTCCATCTGAACGAGTTTCGAGACCTCGCCCTCGAGCATCTTGGAGACGGGAATGCCCGTCCACTTCGAGACGACGCGCGCCACGTCTTCCTCGTCCACTTCCTCCTTCAGCATGCGGCCCTGCTTCGACTGCGCTTCGAGCGCCGCGTTCGCTTCGGCCAGGTTCTTTTCGAGCCCCACGAGCTTGCCGTAGCGGATTTCGGCAGCCCTGTTCAAGTCGCCTTCGCGCGTGGCGCGCGCTTCCTCGAGCTTCGCCTGCTCGATCTCTTCCTTGAGCTTGCGGATGCGGCCGATGACCTCTTTCTCCTTCTGCCAGCGGTTCTTGAGTTCGGAAGATTGGGCGCGCAACTGCTCGAGCTCGCTTTCGACCTTCTTCAGCCGCTCGCGCGAGGCCGGGTCCTCTTCCTTGCGCAAGGCTTGCCGCTCGATCTCGAGCTGGGTGATGCGCCGCTCGATCTGATCAATCTCGGCCGGCATCGAATCGATCTCGATGCGGAGGCTCGAAGCCGCTTCGTCGATGAGGTCGATGGCCTTGTCCGGCAAAAAGCGGTCGGAGATGTAGCGGTTCGAAAGGACCGCGGCCGCCACGATCGCCGAGTCCTTGATGCGCACGCCGTGGTGGACCTCGTAGCGTTCCTTGAGGCCGCGCAGGATCGAGATGGTGTCCTCGACCGTGGGCTGATCCACCAGCACCGGCTGGAAGCGCCGCTCGAGCGCGGCGTCCTTCTCGACGTGCTTGCGGTACT
>CAZKXX010000020.1:5805-44270 GCA_964556705.1 uncultured Acidobacteriota bacterium | reverse complement strand
GGCGCTCACGACGACCTCTATGCCAAAGCGATCGTTCTGGACTCAGGCGTCGTGAAAGCCGCCCTCGTCTCCTGTGACCTGGAGAGCGTTCCTGCGGCTATCGTCCGCTCCGCGCGCGCAGAGATCGAGAGGACTGTCGGTATTCCCGGACAAGATGTCCTCATCTCCGCTACCCACACCCATACGGGTCCGGAAACGAGCCCCATCATCCTGGGATGGGCCGACTCCGCGACCGCAAGCGTGGCCCGCGAGTATTTCGAAACCTTGCCCGGCAAAATCACGGAGGCGGTGCGGCGGGCGGAAGCGAACCTGGCGCCGGCGAGAGCCTGGGCTGGCAAGGGGCGCGAGGACTCGCTCAGCTTCAATCGCCGGTTTCTGATGAAAGACGGGACCGTGCGATTCAACCCGGGCAAGCTGAACCCGGAGATCGTGCGTCCCGTCGGCCCGATCGATCCCGAGGTGGCCGTCGTCTTTTTCGACTCGCCGGAGAACAAGCCTCTCGCCACACACGTCAATTTTGCGCTGCACCTCGACACGGTGGGAGGGACGGAGTTTTCCGCGGACTACCCTTTCACCCTCGCGAAGCTCCTGTCCGCCGCAAAATCGCCGGAATTATTGATGACGCAATTCACGATCGGCGCGGCGGGCAACATCAATCACCTCGATGTGCATCGTGCAGCGCCCCAGAGTGGCCACACGGAAGCGGCGCGCATCGGAACCATCCTTGCCGCCGCGGTCCTGAAGGCCTTCGGCAAGCTTCAAAGCGTGCCGTCAGCGCCTCTGCGTGTCCGACGCCGAATCGTGAGCCTGCCGTTGCACGAGTTCGACCCGGGGGAAGTGGGGAAGGCACGAGAACTTGTCCGCCGGGCACAAATCGAAGGTCCCGATGTAATTCCCTTCCTCGAACTCGTGCATGCCTTCAAGGTGCTCGATGCGAGCAGATATCAGAGCAACGCCATAGAAGCAGAGGTGCTGGTCATCGCCTTGGGCAAGGAGGTCGCCTGGGTGGGCCTGCCGGGTGAAGTGTTCGTCGAGCTGGGGCTTGCCATCAAGCAGGCCTCACCCTTTGCCCACACGATCGTCGTGGAACTTGCGCACGACTCCATCAACTACGTTCCAAACCGCAAAGCCTTCGCGGAAGGCGGCTATGAAGCAGTAAACTCGCTGTGCAAACCGGGCTGTGGCGAGACGCTGGTCGAGGCGGCGACCAAGCTGTTGGTCGAAACCTATTGGGAAAAGTGAGATTCGAAAAGGAGGGTTCCCCGATGAAGGGAATGGAAGGTCAGATCGGCCGAAGGAGATTCATGAAGGGCGCGGCGGCCTCGAGCGTCCTGTTGCTCCGGCCCGGGCTGGTACGCGGGACACAGGCGAACTCGGCGGTGCGGCTGGGGCTGCTCGGCTGCGGCGGGCGAGGCTCGACCGTGGCCGAATCGTTTGTGCGAAACACGAACTCGCGCATCACCGCGCTCGCCGACCTTTTCGCGGACCAGCTTGCGGCGGGCCATAAGCGGTTCAACGAACTGGGCGCGAAGATGGGGCATTTGCCGATTGACAAGTCGCAGCTTTTCCGCGGGCCTAAAGCTTTCGAGGAAATCGCCGCATCGAGCGCCCTCGACGCGCTCATCATCGCCACGCCCGATTACTTCCACCCTGACCACCTCGAAGCCGCGGTCGCAGCGGGAAAGCACATCTATCTCGAGAAGCCCGTCGCCGTGGACGTCGTGGGCTGCAAGCGCGTCATCGAGCTGGGGAAGAAGGCCGACGGCAAGCTGAGTCTCGCCGTGGGCTTCCAGCTTCGCAGCTCGCCGCCGCTGGCGGAGATGGTGCGGCGCATCCACGCCGGTGCGCTCGGCACGATCGCCTGCGGCGAGGCGTATTACTTCGCGCGCCTTATCCGCCTGCCGGACTGGCCGGACGCTTCTTCCACCGAGCGCCGCCTGCGCCAGTGGTACTGGGACAAGGTGCTTTCCGGCGACATCATCCTCGACCAGAACATCCACGTCTTCGACATCTGCAACTGGGTGCTGAAGGCGCGTCCGCTCAAGGCGACGGGCGCGTGCGACCGCAAAGTTCGCACCGAGCCCGGCGATTGCAGCGACCACTTCGCGATTACATTCCATTACCCGGGGAATGTTCATGTCAACTTCACTTCGACGCAGTTCGGCGACTCTTATTCCGACGTTTGCGAACGCTTCTTCGGCAGCAGAGGGACTTCGGAGTCGTACTACGTGGGCGGTGTGCGGATTTATGGCGCCGAGCCGTGGGACGCCGAGAACCCTGCGGCGGCCGGGCAACCGCAGCGCGGGCGCAGCCATTTCAACATGCTTCGCGATGCCGACGCGGAAAAAGACAAGGCCTTTATCGCCAGCCTCACGAGCGGAAAGTTTCTGAACGAGGCCGCGACGGGCGCCGAGTCCGCGCTGACCTCCATCCTCGCACGCCAGGCGGCCTACCAGGGGCGCGAAATCACCTGGGACGAGATGATGGAGTCCGACGAGCGATACGACGCGGGAATCGACGTGAACAAACTCGCGTGAAAGACCGCCGGTCCGCCACCGGCGGCGTCAGGGACGGCCCATTCTCCCGCGCACAGCGAGTGCCACGACTGGACGGACTGGTTGCTCATCCGCTTCTGCATCTACGGACTGCTTGGCTGGTGCTTCGAGGTCGTCTTCACCGCCGTCGTCGAGAAGGCCACGCGAAAGCAGCGCGACTGGCGGCTGGAGGGACACTCGTACCTCTGGATGTTTCCCATCTACGGCCTGCTCGCGCCCATCGGTGAGCCTTTGCACGACTTCATGCGGCCCCATTTCTGGATGCTGCGAGGTCTGATCTATCTGGCCGGAATCTGGATTGTCGAGTTCGTGACCGGCTGGCTGCTGCTGAAGCTGACGGGGAAATGTCCCTGGGACTACTCGCACCTGCGATGGAACTATCGCGGCATCGTCGCGCTCGAGTACGCGCCGGTGTGGTTCCTCTTCGGCCTCGGCTTTGAGCGGGTGCATGATTTCCTGCTCGCACTGACGCCGGCGATCCATGCCGCTCTAACCCCCTGATGAAGAATTTGGTAAAATCGGTGCTAGTTCGCATGGACGAAGATATCAAGTATTGGCTGCGGCTTGCCGATTCCGACTTGACATCGGCGGAAATACTGCATCGTGCGGGCGAAGAGCTGAACGCTATCTTCCATCTTCAGCAAGCAGTCGAGAAAACGCTCAAAGCCCTGTACATCCGGCAGCGCTCCACGATGCCGCCTCGGCTTCACGACCTGCCAAGATTGGCGGCGGCCTGCGAACTTCAGGTGACGGGCGAGCAGATCAGATTGTTGAAGGATTTGACGGAATCGTACTCGGATTCAAGATATCCTGAGGATTGGCCGGACAACCCTCCAGCGATTTCGAGTGACCGCATGGAGGCACTGGTCGTGGAGAGCAAGGATTTCATCGCATGGCTCAGACAGAAACTTTAGATGCCATCATCGAGAAGGGACTCGCTTTCCTCAGGCAGCGCATTCGCATCGAAGCAGCCTATCTTTTCGGCTCCCAGTTGACGGGGACACCCCACGAGTACAGCGACATTGACCTGGCCGTTTTTTCGCCTGATGTGGACAGCATGGATTTCTTCCAGCGGATCCGCGTGAAGTCTGATCTGGGCCTGGATTGTGACTCGCGTCTCGAGCTTCACCTATTCTCTTCCCGCGCGCTAGCCAACGCCCGCCCCACCAATTTTGCCGGCTATGTCATTGCCCACGGAAAGCGTCTCGTTTGAGCGTCGCCTTCAGCCGGGAGCCTTCGAGGCTGAGGATGGCGAGGCTTAAACTAGTCTCAAAGTGAAACATCTCGCAGGCGGGCAATCCCCGCCACCAGGGTGCCGAAGAACATTCCCGCCAGCACCGTGAAAGCGACCCAGAGGATTAACTGAGGGAAGAAACCGAGCCAGAGGAATTTCGGCCAGAAAGCCATCCCGGGAAAATCCGGCGGCACCGCGTCATAGTGTGTGCCCCAGTTTCCCCGAAAGGCCAGGAACATCACGATGACGACCGGGACCCGGGCGGCGTAGCCATAAACGACGAGCGCCTGCCAGAGCTCCGGCCAGCCGCGCCAGGTCACGCCCGCCGCCACGGCGAAGAACAGCCACGCATAAAGAAGGCGGCCATAGAAATCCCATTCGATTCCGAGAAAGTCAGGCAGAAACGCCGCCGCGATCAGCACCAGCGCGCCGAGCAGGCTGTAGCCGAAAGCGCCCGCGAAAGATTGAGGCCGCCGCCCCAGCTTCTTCAACTTGAGCGCGAAGTAGATGCCGAACACCGGGACCAGCCAGGTGATGCCGACGATCGAGGCTCCCGTCGTACGGTTGAACCAGGGGCCAGACCCTCCCCGCAATTCGCCGGCGAGGCGCATCAGCGTTACAGCAAGCGTAATGAGCGCCGGGACCGCCACCAGACGGAGGATGCTGACGGGAAGTGGCGGAGACACCTCCTTCGCGAGGACTTCCTCCGGGGCAAATGGACGTGAGGCCATAGAGGAGTAACAGGGGCGCAGGACGTGCGACGCCGGCCGGACCGCGCGAAGCGCCGGCCGGGTTCTAGACCGAGGCCTGCGCGGCCTTGCTGCGCCCGGCGATGGCCGCGGCGATGGCGCCGAAAAGCGAACCCACGAAAAGCGTGTAACCGACCCAGACAATCATCTGAGGAAGAAAGCCGATGACGAAAAATTTCCCCAGGGGGTCGGCCGGACCGGTGTAATTCGGCGGAGGCGCGTCGTAGTGAGTCCCCCAGTTGCCGTAAATCGCCAGCATCATCACGACAGCGACCGGGATCCGGGCGGCATAGGCGTACGCCAGAAGCGTTTTGAAAAGTTTCGGCCATCCCGGGTAGAAGAGCAGCGCGGCCGAGGCTATCAGGACGTAGCCGGCCGCCATTTTCCCGGGAAAGTCAATCTGTGGGGCAAACCCCACGAAGACGCCGATAACGAGCGCCGCAAGCCCCAGGAGTGTCCATCCCACCGCCTTGCCGACGCTCCTCGGACCCTCGCCCGCCTGGACCAGCTTGACGGCGAAGTAAGGGCCGAAGATGAACGGCAGCCAGGCAATTCCCACCACGGCCGCTCCGCCGCCCGCCTCCTTGCCGAAAAGGAGTGGCGACCAATTCTGAAGTTCGCCGACGAGGCGCAAAATGGTGACGGCGAGCGTGATGACCGCCGGAATCAAAATGAGCCGAGGGATGGAAACCGGGGAATTCGATGCGGAGTCGTGCATGCGCTGCCTCTGCGTAACGTCTGTTCGGAGAAACCGCTGGGCGGAGTTTACCCCACTCGACGGAGAAATTCCAGAGAGGTCCGAGAAGTGGCGCGGCACCCTCTCCCGATGAAGCGCGTCAAGCCTTCCGGTCCCCGCCAGGCCGGGAGGACGAAAATCCGAAATACTGAAGATAGAAACCCACCATTCCATGGTAAACTCGCGAAGCATCCCAGCCAACCGCGACGCGCATCGGGTGGTATTTCCGCAAGAAGCCTGATTCTGACGGAAGCGGGGCTTCGGGCTCGTGCGAGAGCAGGGCGCACGGGAGGCCAGTTCACGGAGGATTCCCGATGAAAGTCCTCATGGTTTACCCCGAGTTCCCGGACACCTTTTGGAGCTTCCGACACGCGCTGCCGTTTCAGGGCAAACGTTCAGCGTATCCGCCGCTGGGCCTTCTGACGGTTTCCGCGCTGCTTCCCGCGGGCTGGGAGCGGCGCCTGGTGGACATGAATGTCCGGCCGGTCAAAGACTCAGACCTCGATTGGGCCGATGTGGTCTTTTTCAGCGGCATGATGGTGCAGGGCCCTTCGATGAAGGCGCAGATCGCCCGCTGCAAACGGCGCGGGCTGCGCACGGTGGTGGGCGGCCCGATCGCCAGCGCGCAGGACCCGGCCATCGGCGAAGCCGACCACGTCGTGGAAGGCGAGGCGGAGGAAATCATTTCGGAGCTGGCGGCGGACCTGGAAAGGGGAGAGGCGCGACGACACTACGTCAGCCCGCAACTGCCCGACCTTACGAAGGTCCCCCTGCCGCATCTCCATCTGATCAGCCCGCGGCCCTACAGCGCCATGGCGGTGCAGTTTTCGCGCGGCTGCCCTTTCACCTGCGAGTTCTGCGACATTATCGAGATCTACGGCCGGCGCCCGCGCACCAAAACGCCGGAACAGATCCTGGCCGAATTCGACCTGCTTTACAGCCGCCGCTGGCGCGGCCCGGTCTTCCTGGTGGACGACAACTTCATCGGAAACAAGAAATGCGTGAAAAACCTTCTTCCCCACCTGGTGAAGTGGGTGCGCGATCACAAGTTCCCTTTTTCACTCTTCACCGAGGCCTCGCTGAACCTCGCCGAGGATGTCGAACTTCTGCGCCAGATGCGCGAAGCCCACTTCACCCGCGTCTTCCTGGGAATCGAGACGCCGGTGGCGGAGAGCCTGAAGGAAACGACGAAGTTTCAGAACCTGCGCAAGGACTTGCTCGAAAGCGTGCGGCTCATCCAGTCGCACGGGATCGAGGTGATGGCGGGCTTCATCGTGGGCTTCGATAATGATCCGCCCGACGTCTTCGACCGCCAGATCCAGTTCATCCGCGAGGGCGCGATTCCGCTCTCCATGGTGGGACTGCTGACCGCCCTTCCGAACACTCAGCTCTGGCGGCGGCTGAAAGCGGAGGGACGGCTCCTCCGCGAGAGTCTGGGAAGCAACACGCCGCTCGATCTGAATTTTGTCCCGCGCATGGACCCGAATCAGCTGCTCGAAGGCTACCGGCGCATTCTGAAGACGATTTACAGTCCCGCGGAGTACTTCGAGCGCGCTTCCACCTACCTGTCGCATTTGGGCGCCGCGGCGCGGGCGCCCATTACGCCGTCCGACGTGCTCGCCGTGGTCCGGTCACTTTGGAGGCAAGGTTTGCGCAGCAATTACCGGAAGGAATACTGGAAATTCATCGTCGAGACGGCGCGACGACACCGCCACCACCTCGACAAGGCGCTGACGCTTGCCATCATGGGCCATCACTTCTTCGAACTGACCCACGCCTACGAAGGAAGTTCGAGCCAGGTGTAAGGGGGAACGGAAAGGGAGAAGCTAGCCTTTCTTCAGTTCAGCGAGGACCAGTCGACCGCACTCCTTGAGCGTTTCAAAAACGCCGGTCCCCTGAAAGGCCACCGCTTCGAAAACGGGCTCGTTCTTTTTCACCAGGGCTTTTTTCAGCTCCTCGACAGGCAGGGCGCTGGGCAAGTCGCGTTTGTTGAGCTGAAGGACGTAAGGGACTTTCATGAAATCGTAGCCGTGTTCCTTGAGGTTCTCGTTCAGGTTTTCGAGCGCTTCGAAGTTGGCATCCATGCGCTCTTCCTGCGAATCGGCGACGAATATGACTCCGTCCACGCCCCGCAGAATCAGCTTGCGGCTGGCGTCGTAGAACACCTGGCCCGGAACCGTGTAGAGGTGAAACCGCGTCTTGAAGCCGCGCACCGTGCCGAGGTCAAGGGGAAGGAAGTCAAAAAACAGGGTGCGATCCGTCTCGGTGGCGAGCGAGATCATTTTCCCGCCCTTCTTCCCGAGCGTCTGGTCGAAGATCCACTGCAAGTTGGTCGTCTTGCCGCCCAACCCTGCCCCGTAATAGACGATCTTGCAGTTTATTTCTCGCGCCGCAAAGTTGATGAAGCTCACCGAGAGAAGTTCCCTTCTCCGAATCCTCGCTCCCAGGTCCGGTGCATGAACACTAGGGAGAAGCCGGCCGCCCAGCCAAGCCGAGTCGCGCCGGGGTCGCAGGTCCCCAAGCCTTACCGAGGGGCCGTATATAACACATCGGCCAGCAGATGACAATAGCCGCACGCAGACCGAAGCGACGACACCTCCAAGCAGCGTCCCGGCGTACCCCCGGGGCGGCTGTCGTCTGCGCCTACTGCTCCGCCATCCGCCGCTCGATTTCCTCGACCGTTCGAGGCAGGCGCCGGGTCAGCAGTTCGTATCCATCTTCGGTGATGAGGATGACGTCCTCGATCCGAACCCCAAGGTTTTCTTCGGGAATATAGATGCCCGGCTCGACCGTCAGGACCATGCCCGGCTGAAGGGGCTGCGTGTAATCGAAAGGATCGTGAACATTCAAACCCAATGAGTGGCTGAGGCCATGGATGAAATACTGGCCCAACGGACGGCCCTTCTGATCCTTCCCATGAGTATTGATGTACTCATACGCAATCTGGTGCAGTCCCTTCGTGCCGGCGCGGCCCAGATAGACCCCGGGGCGGGCAGCGGCGAGCGCGGCGTTCTGCGCGCCCAGCACGATTTCATAGATTTCCCTCTGGCGCGGCGTGAACTTTCCGCTCACCGGGAGCGTCCGCGTGATGTCACTCGCGTACCCGCCGTAGGCGCCGGCCACGTCCATGACCACCACGTCGCCTGCTTCCATCAGGCGGTCGTTCTGGCCGTAGTGGAGCACCGTCGAGAAGAACCCCGAGCCCACGATGGGCGGATAGGCTGGAAATTCACAACCCAAGCGCTCAAATTCGTACTTCATCCGCGCCGCCACTTCGTATTCGTACACGCCGGGCTTGACGGTCTTCAGCGCCGCCAGGTGCGCCTCGATGGACGCCTCAGTCGCCTTGCGCAGCAGCGCGATTTCGCCCGGCGTCTTCACCATTCGCATCCGGGTGACCGTGGAGCGGAAGTCCGCCAGCGTGGCGAGCGGTGCCAGCTTGGCCAGTCGAGCGTTCATCTCCTCGACGAAGCATTCCTCACCCGCTTCGGGCTGCGGTGTAACCTGCGTGTAGATTTTGTTGAACGATTTCAGCGCTTCCTGAAGTTCAGCGGTAAACTGCCCAATGGACTTGACCGCCCCGAAGCCGGTACGCTCGAGCGCGTCCGGGTCGCCGGGTGCGAGTTTGGGACCCGTCCACTTCTCCTGCGTCACGTCGCGCGGGGGCAGGAAGAGGATTTCGCGGTCCAGCTCAACCCGCGCATTGCCGTTTGCGTCGCGCGTGACTCGCGGCACCAGCAGCAGCATGGCGTCCGGCTCGATCCAGCCCGTCAGATAGTAGAAAGTCTCGTTCTGCCGGAAGCGGGTGGTCGAAACCCCGATGTCGTGCTCTCGAAAACCGAAGGCGACGACAACCCCGTCACCGCCCAGTTCACGAACCAGCCGGGCCCGCCGCTCGCGGAACGCCTCCAGCGGCTCGCGTTCCCAGGCGAGCGCCGGAAGGACCGCCAGCAACGTCACGAGCACCAGCACCGAGTGAAAAACCCGTCGCGACACCATGAACGCCTCCCTCCTTAAAAAGAAGGAAAGGATACTCTCCCCGTCAAGCGAGGTCACCTGGAATCGCATCGCGACAGGTGAAGTCGAAGCCGCGGCTATGTGGCGGGCTCGGGGTCGCGAGGGCGCGGGCCGTCCCCGCCGAGCCACTCCGCCCACAGCCGCCGGACCGGAGTCTGGAGCAGCGACATCGTCCCCATATACGAATATCCAATGAGGAAAAGGAGCAGGAAGGGCGCGGCGAGGTAGTTCTCCAGGCGAAGGGCGTAGGTCGTTGCCGCCACGAAATACGCCGCCAGACCCAGCTCGATTGCAGAAATGAGGTTCGCCCGGTTGAGGTAGGTCTTGCGCTCCCAACTGTCATTCCGCCCCCGAACGCAGAACTTCGGCGTTCGCACGAACTCGGAAGGCCTGCCCAGGAGCGCTTCGACAACCGCGCGCGCGTTCGAGACGGCCAGGCCAATGCCCGTCGCCATCAGGAACGGGATGTACTTCAGCCGGCGGCGCCACTCTCGCGGATAGAGTTCGCGCTGCGCCACGGCGTAAAAGGTCGAGAAGGAACACGACGAGGCGACGAAGAGCGGCAGGTCGAGGTAGAGCATTGAGAGCCCACCCTGCGAAAACCGGACGATCATTGCCGGAAGCAGGATCAGAGAAAACGCGACCATCATCGGATACGCGAGGTTTGCCGTCAGGTGGAAAGTGGCTTCAACCTTGACGGCGAGCGGTTGCGGGCTCTGCCAGATGGCCGGCAGCAGTTTGCGCGCCACCTGGATGAGTCCCTTCGCCCAGCGCGCCTGCTGGCTCTTGAAAGCGTTGACCTCCACGGGAAGCTCGGAAGGACACTCCAACGTCGGGTCATAAACGAACTTCCAGCCCCGAAGCTGCGCGCGATAGCTGAGGTCCGTGTCCTCCGTCAACGTGTCGTGCTGCCAGCCGCCGGCGTCTTCGATCGCCTCGCGGCGCCACATGCCCGCGGTCCCGTTGAAGTTGAAGAAGCGTCCGGAGAAATTCCGCGCGCCGTGCTCGATGACGAAGTGGCCGTCGAGCATCACGGCCTCCACCTCGGTCAGCGCCGAAGAGTGGCGGTTAATCCACGTCCATCGCCCCTGTACGGCGCCGACCCGCGGCTCCGTGAAGTAGTGGACCATGCGCTGGAGCGTGTCGGGAGGCGGGACGAAGTCCGCGTCGAAGATGGCGATGAACTCGCCCGTCGCCTTTTCGAGCCCCTCTTCCAGCGCGCCGGCCTTGAACCCGTGCCGGTGGGGCCGGTGGTGATAGGAAATGGGCACGCCCGCGCGCGCGTATTCGGCCACCAGCTCGGATGCAACGCGCCGCGTATCGTCCGTCGAGTCGTCGAGCACCTGAATCTCGAGCTTCTCCCGTGGGTAGTCGAACCGCGTGACCGCTTCCAGCAACCGCCCCACGACGTACCGCTCGTTATAGATGGGAAGCTGCACGGTGACGCGCGGGAGTTCCTCAAATCGGCCTGGCGGCTTCGGGAGCCTGTGGCGGTTCTTGAGGTAAAGGTAAGTGAGGTGGTATCGGTGAATCCCGTAGATCGAGAGGAGAATCAGGATGATAAAGTACGGGATGACGATGGCCAGATCGAATGCGTTCGGCTCATAGACGCCCTGGAATGGGTCTTTCTGGAAAGCCTCGCGAAAGAGCTGGACAGCAAAATTGGGTACTCCCAACATGTTGTTGATCAGCAGATTTTTTATCCTGTCTCTTGGTTCGTTTTTTCCAGCCGCCGGAAAAATCTACCGGCGCCGGAACAGCGGCGCTGGTCTCCGGCTGCGATCAATTCGGCCCTGACGGCTATTGACTTTTGATGCGAAAACACCCCTTCCGCTTCAGTTTCTCGACGCTGGCGCTCGCGGCGTTGGCAGGCACGTTGACTGCCATCTTTCGCCAAGTGGCCGCCCGAAGCGACTGGGACCAGCGCGTTCCGGAGTTCGTCCTCCTCCTGCTCGCAGCCGGCGTGGCCTACGTCACGGCGGTTTGGCTCGTCTATCGTTTCGAGCACGGAAAGTCAGCCCTCACCGTCATTCTCGCCAGCGCCGTGATCTTTCGCGTTTTCCTGCTGCCCCTGCCTCCCCGCCTTTCCGGCGACGTCTATCGCTACGGCTGGGAAGGACGGGTGCAGCGCGCGGGAATCAATCCCTACGCGGTTCATCCCGCGCTTCCGGAACTCGAACGCTTTCGCGCCCGGGACGATCCAGCCGACGCGACAAGCACCACGCCCACAGTTTATCCTCCGCTAAGCGAATGGTCTTTCACCTGGGCGGAAACGTTTCGCGGCTACAAGCGGCTTTACACCGCGCTTGACCTCGCTTCGGCGCTTATCCTTCTGCTCATTCTCCGCGCTCGGCGCGAGCCCTTGTGCCGCGTGCTCGCTTACGCCTGGAATCCTGCGGTCATCATTTCTTTCGCCCTTTGCGGTCATCACGACTCGCTCGCCATCGCGCCCCTGCTTTTGGCCTGCTATTTTATTATCAGGGGGCGGGGCGCACTGTCCATTGCGGCGCTGGCGGCGTCGTTTCTCGCCAAGTTTTTCGCGGCGGCTTTGCTGCCGGTTTTCTTGCGTCACACGCGCGCGGCATACGCGGCGCTCTTCGCCGCCCTTGTCGTCGCGGCCTATCTCCCTTACGCCAAGGCAGGCACCGCTCTGCTTGACGGTCTCCGCCGGTACGGCTCGTCGTGGGAGAATAACGACAGCCTGTTTCGCCTGCTCGTCGTTGCGGGAAATTCCCCCGCCCAGGCGCGACTTGTGGCGGCGACGCTGGTCCTCGGGCTCGTCGCCTTCACCGTGCGGCGTCGCTTCGAGCCGTTGCGCGCTTCCTTCCTCCTCCTGGCCGGGCTGCTGCTGCTTTCACCCAACGCCTTTCCGTGGTACTTCACCTGGACTGTCCCCTTCCTGTGCTTCTTCCCCAACGCGCCGTGGCTGCTGATGAGCGTCGTCTGCGTGCTCGGCTACGCGCCGGTCATCCCTTATTCGGCGGGGTTTCCCTATCGCGACGCGCCGTGGATTCTGACCCTTGAATACGGGCCGGTGGTCGCCTGGCTCGCCTGGCAGGGACTGAGTGCGACGGCCCGCGCTGCGAAACTGCCGGCCGCAAAGGAAGACTCCGTCGGTGTTTCGTGATTCTGTTGCGAGACTGCGCAGATTCGAGTTAATTTTCGATCATGCGTCGTAGCTCGTCGCACCAAGCTGAATCACCGCCCCGCCGGGGGCTGGCCGGTATTCCCCTCGCGGGATGGGTCGGACTGCTTTTCACCCTCGCGTTCATGGGTGTCATGCTCTACGCCGTCCCCGCCCTGCGCTGGTTCTTTCTCCTTTCGATTCCGCCGGGTGTGCTGATTGGCGCTTTCCTCTACTGGCTAAATCGGCGAAAAGGCTAGCGCTTCAGAGTACGAACCGCGCAACAGTCCCCCACCCCTCCAAATCTTAGCTCGTCCTCCGGTCCCTGGTGTCTTTGTGCCCTGGTACTCAGAGGTTTCAGACTTGCACAGTCACCGTGGTTTCGGTGCGCTGGACGGGGCGGTAAAGCGTGTCGCGTTCGAAGGGCTCGTGGCCGGCCTCGCGGATCAGGCGGATAATTTCGCGGCGGGTCAGCGCCTGCGGCGTCGAGGCCCCGGCGTCGTGGTAGATCTTCTCTTCCACCACCGTGCCGTCGAGGTCGTCGGCGCCGAACTTCAGCGCCACCTGCGCCACGCGCGGCGTCATCATAATCCAGTAGGCTTTGATGTGCGGAAAGTTATCGAGCAGGAGGCGCGCGACAGCGACATTCTTCAAGTCCATGAAGCCCGTCGTCTCGCGGTGCTCGACCATCCGTCCGAGTTCGGTGTTGCGCGGATGGAAGGCGAGGGGGATGAACGTCAGAAAGCCGCGCGTCCCATCCTGAAGCTTGCGCAATTGCAGCAGGTGGTCCACGCGGTCTTCGTCCGACTCGATGTGGCCGTAAAGCATCGTGGCGTTCGAGTGCAGACCCAGCTCGTGGGCGAGGCGGTGCACCTTGAGCCAGGTGTGCGCACCGATCTTGTGGTCGCAGATGACGCGCCGCACCGCGGGCGCGAAAATTTCCGCGCCCCCGCCGGGCAGTGAGCCGAGGCCGGCGTCCCGGAGTTTCTCGAGAATTTCCCGCAACGAAAGCCGCGTCATGTGTGAATAGTACGCGATCTCGACCGCCGTAAAAGCCTTCAGGTGGACGTTGGGGAAACGCGCTTTCAATCCCCGCAGCAGGTCCAGGTAGTACTCGAACGGCAGGTCGGGATGCAGCCCGCCGACGATGTGGAATTCCGTGACGGCTTCGCTCCAACCCTCGCCGGCAATGCGGAAAGCTTCTTCGAGCGCCATCGTATAGGCGCCGGGCGCGTCGGCCTTGCGGCCGAAGGCGCAGAGCTTGCAGCTCGCGACGCAGACGTTCGTCGGATTGATGTGCCGGTTGACGTTAAAGTAAGTCCGCTTGCCGTGCAGTTTTTCGCGGACGTGGTTGGCCAGCCAGCCCAGCGCCAGGAGATCGTTCGAGCGATAGAGCGCGAGACCGTCATCAAGCGTCAGGCGCTCGCCGGCCAGCACCCTTTCGGCGATCGGCCGGAGCGCGGCGTCTTCGATCCGGAGCTTTTCGGGCAGCATTCGGAACCCTTCACGAGCAACGTCCGACAGACGTGAACGGCCCATTTTACGTTCCCGCCGCGGCATTTTCAATTCGCGCGCGGAACGGCGTCCTTGATACCGTTAATGGCCTTGACTTCGGGCCTGCGCTCCGTTACCTCTGCCTGCGTTCTGCAAAGGAGATTCGCGGATGTCAGAAAGAAAAACAGGAAAGCTCACGCGACGGGATTTCCTCGGCGCCTCGGGTGCGTTGCTCGCCGCGGGCGTCCCTTCGCCGCGTCCGGCGATCGCGGCACCGCAAAGCGCTTCTGACGATTCTCTCGATCGCCTGCGCCGCATCTTTCAGAACCCGCCGGAAGCCGCCAAGCCGATGACGCGCTGGTGGTGGTTCGGCGGGGCTGTGACGCACGACGAAATCAATCGCGAACTCGCCGCCATGCGCCACGCCGGCCTGCGCGGCGCGGAACTCCAGCCGGTTTACCCGCTCGAACCCGACGATGCCGCGCGCGGCATCCGCAATGTCCCGTACTTTACGGAGGAATGGTTCGGCCTGCTGCGGCACACCGCACGCGAAGCCCGGCGACTGGGGCTTCAGTTGGATTTCACGCTGGGGAGCGGCTGGCCCTTCGGCGGGCCGTTCGTTCCCGTTGAACTTTCGGCGCGCCGCCTGCGCGTCCTGGTCGAGGAGACGTCCGGCCCGGGCGAATTCACCTGGGAGCTCACACCGCATCTGGTCGGCGAGGACCGCATCGTTGCCGCCGTCGCCGTTCCGCTGCTTCCCTCGCAGCAACCCGACGTTTCGCGCTCTGTTCTGCTGACAGAGCGACTCGAACGCTACGGCGTCCCCAACCTCCGCCGGGGGCTGCGCCTGCATCGCTGGCCGGTGCCCGAGGGCGCGTGGCGAATCTACCTGTTCGTGGACAGCCCGACGGGAATGCAAGTCAAGCGGCCGACGCTGGGCATGGAAGGATTCGTCCTCGACCATTTCAGTCGCGAGGCGATGGACCTTTTCCTCAGCGCCGCGGGCGACCGCGTGGTTGACCGCGTGGAATCGGAAGTCCCTCGTCCGTTCCATTCCGTTTTCTGCGACAGCCTGGAAGTGTACGGGGCGGACTGGACGGCCAAGCTTGTCGAGGAATTTCGCCGGCGGCGCGGCTACGACCTCTCGCCCTACCTTCCCGCGCTCTGGCAGGACGCCGGGCCGCTCACGCCGCATGTCCGCTACGACTACCACCTGACGCTTTCCGAACTCATGCTCGACAATTTCTTCCGGCCGCTCGCGGAGTGGAGCCGGCGGCGGGGCGTGCAGTCGCGCATTCAGGCGCACGGCGCGTTTGCAGACATCATCGAGTCGTACGCCCTCGCGGACATTCCCGAGGGCGAAACGATTTTTCTCGGCGACCGCTACGAAGTGAACCTCCGCCACCGCCGGCTCGCTTCCTCGGCCGCGCACCTCCATAACAAGCCGCTCGTATCCGCCGAAACTTACACCTGGCTGCGGCTGCCCTTGTTTCTCGTGACGCTCGAAATGATGAAAGCGGCAACCGACGCGGTCTTCCTAGACGGAATCAACCACATCGTCAATCACGGCTACCCGTATTCGCCGCCCCAGGCCGGGCAACCCGGCTGGGTCTTTTACGCTTCGACGCTGATCAACCACAACAACCTCTTGTGGAGACACTACCCGCGCCTCGCCGAGTACGTGCGGCGTGTTTCGGCGCTGCTCCGCGAAGGCGTGGCCGTGAATCAGGTGGCGGTGTACGTCCCGCTCGCCGATGTCTTTGCCAAATACGGCTGCGGCGCGCTGCACGTGGACGTCGAAATCGAAACACACCTCGGGTCTGAGCTATTTCAGGAACTTCGTCGCGCGGGCTACGACTTCGACCTCATCAACGACCGCGCTCTCGCGGAGCTGGCGAAAGTCGAGGATGGAAAGCTGCGCGTGGGAACGGGCGAGTATTCGGCCGTGGTCGTCCCCCACGCGGAGTTCATGCCCCCCGAATCGCTCGCGCGACTCGTGGAATTTGCCGAAAGCGGAGGTCTCGTGCTTTTTGTTGGGCGAGTACCCGACGCGGCTCCGGGGCTCCATGACCAGGAGCAGCGCACCGCACGCCTCCGCGCCGGGTTGGAGCAACTCCGTAAAATCGAGCTGAATCTGGTGACCAATGCGGCGGAAGCCCTTGGCGCTCTCCGCGCGCGCCTCACACCTGACGTCCAGATCGTCGAAGGGGGTGGGAATTCAGAGATAGCTCTCCGCGACGCGCGTGAAAATGTGGGCTTCATCCATCGTCGCGCGGAAGATGCCGACCTCTTCTTCGTGAGCAATATCTCTGCGCGGTCGCAGCAATTCCGCGTCCGCTTTAACGCCGGCCATCGGCGCTCGGACCGCTGGAGCCCCGAGTCCGGCGCGCGAGAAGAGACGCTCGCCTATCGGTACGTCACTGAGCCGGCGCTCGGCACGAAGCTCACGGAGGTCGAGTTGTGGCTCGAGCCCTTCGGCTCCTGCTTCATCCTCTTCGGCGCAAGCACGCGTCCGCCGGAGGTGGCACGCACGAACCTGCGAGGCCCGCTGCGAATCGAACGAACAGGCCGGCGCGCGCGTGTGTCGGGCGAGGTGGAGCAGAATGGCGAATATTTTGTCGAAGACAGCCGAGACCGAAAGCGAACGCTTCGCGTGCAAGATCTCCCCGACCCGATCGCTCTCGCCGGTCCATGGTCACTTCAGCTTGGAGAAGGACCGAGGCTCGCACTCGCTTCGCTTCGCTCGTGGAATGATCTGCCGGAGGGTAAGGCTTACAGCGGTTGGGCGCGCTACGAAGTGACGTTTGAGTTGCCGAAAACCGCTTCCGGCCTCGAGTGGGTTCTCGACCTCGGCGTGGTCCATGAGACAGCCGAAGCAACGCTCAACGGAGTGAATCTCGGCGCGGCGTGGAAAACTCCTCGCCGTCTGCCCTGCGGCGACGCGCTGCGAGTCGGCTCGAACCATCTCGTCGTCGAAGTGGCCAACCTCTGGATTCACCACGTTCAATCGCTCCCGAAGCCGGACCGGAGAGCCATTGCGGAAACCCACGGCATCCGCTGGGGGACGTACGGAGAAGTCGAGCCGGAGAGCGTGCCGCCTTCGGGCTTGCTCGGGCCGGTGCGCCTCGTTCCGCGAAAACGCGTGAGCCTGACGCTTTAGCGGCGGCTGGCTCCGGCGATGAGCCATCACCTCGAATCCGGCGGTCAAGACGCGCGGCCACCCAAACCGCTCGGCCCCGTATCCCGCGTGCTGCTGATTGTTCTGGGCTCGCTGAGTTTCGGCCTGGGGATTTTGGGGATCTACGTTCCGGGCCTGCCCACGACGCCGTTTCTGCTGGTCGCCGCCGCCTGTTATCTCCGCAGCTCACCGCACCTTTATCGGCGATTGATCAGCCATCCGCGAATCGGCCCTCAGCTCGATGCAATGATGAAGACGCGGGCGATCCCGCTCAAGGTGAAGGTCGCGTCGCTCGCGCTCGCCTGGGCGGTGCTGGGAAGTCTGGCGCTCTTCGTCGTCGAGAGCCTGTGGTTGAAGGCCGTGCTCCTCGTTGTCGCGCTCGCGAAAACCGCATTCATGTTGTCTGTGAAAACGCTGCGTTAGCGCCACCGCCCCGCACCCGGCGGGAGCAATTACGCCTGCGGCTTCACCCAGAGGCGGGTGCGGGCGCTTTCAAGCACAGCTTCGATGACCGCCTGGGTTTCCGTCGCGTCGCGGAAGTCCGGGCGTGCGCGTTCGCCTTTTTCGAGGGCCTTCAGGAAGTCGGCCAGCGCGTTGACGAACGTGTGTTCGTACCCGATGACGCACCCGGGCACCCACCAGTTCGCCATATAAGGATGCTCGGCGCCTGTGACGAGGATCGTCCGCCAACCCTGCAAGGGCGCGGGGTCTTCGTGGTTGAAGTACTGAAGTTGGTGCATGTCTTCGAGGTCGAAACAGATCGAGCCCTTCTCGCCGTTCACTTCGAAACTGTTTTTGTTCTTCCGCCCGCGGGCGTAGCGCGTGGCTTCGAAGGTCCCGTTGGAGCCGTTCGCGAAGCGCACAAGGAACGTGCAGACGTCGTCGATCTCGACCCGCGCCGGCGCGCCGTCCGGCCGCTTGCGGTCGTGGATGAAGATTTCCGTCATGGCCGAGACTTCGGCGACGCCGCCGTTCAGCCAGATCGCCGTGTCAATGTTGTGCGTCGAAAGGTCGCCCGAGACGCCCGCGCCCGCGACGTCCTTGTCGAGCCGCCATGTCGCCGCGCCGCCCACGGGAACATTCGGCGAGATGGTCCAGTCCTGAAGATACGTGGCGCGGTAATGGAAGATCCTGCCGAGCCGGCCTTCGTCGAGGATCTGCTTCGCCAGACGGATGGCCGGCACGCGGCGATAATTGAACCAGACCATGTTCGGCTTGCCGGATTTTTCCACCGCCTCCGTCATCTCACGCGCATCGGCCAGGTCCATCGCCAGCGGCTTTTCGCACAAAACCATTTTCCCGGCGGCCGCCGCGGCCAGCGCGATCTCGCGATGCGTGTTGTTGGGAGAGCAGACGTCAATCACGTCGATCTCTTTCGACTCGACGAGGCGGCGCCAGTCCGTCTCCGCGCGCTCCCAGCCCCAGCGAGCGGCAAACGCCTCGACCTGCTCGCGAGTGCGCGCGGCCACGGCTTTGAGCGCCGGACGGTACGGAACATCGAAGAACTGATTCACCCGGTGGTAGGCGTTCGAATGCGCCCGGCCCATAAAGCCGCAGCCGATCATGCCGATGTTGAGCGTCGCGGACATCGACTCACCTCCCGGTTCAGGCGTGCGAGGTCGCCGGGACGAAATTCAGGCCGCGTATTTTCGCGCCAGGCCTTCGAGAAAAGTCTTGGCCTCGGCGGTCACTTCCCAAGCGCGCGGCCAGAAGCAGAGGTCAATCGTCCACCAGTTGGTCGGCAGGCCGCTCGAGACGACCGCCGGAATGAGCCGGTCGAAGTCGAGCACGCCCTCCCCGAACGGCGCGTGCGTGCTCGTCTCGTTGTCATGAAGCGTCCCGTCGGAATCAATCAGGTGGACGTGGCCGATCTTCCCTCGCAACCGTTCGAGCAGTTCGAGCGCCCCGCTGGGCCAGGTCTCCTTTTCGCCGGGCTGACGCGCGCCGACCGCCGCGCACATGTGCGCGTGGCAGGTGTCGTAAAGGACCGTGAAGTTCGGATGGCTGACTTCTTCCGGAAGCCGCAGTATTTCGGACGGTTTATTGAAGGCAAACCCGGGCTCAAACTCCCACACCACGCGAATGCCTTCGCCTGCGGCCTCCCGCGCGGCCCAGCGGAAAGCGCGGACCACGCGCTCCCAGCCGCGCATGGGCTCGATTTTCTGCTTCTCGAAAACATCCGGCGGGCTTACGGTGTCCACGCGGATTGTGCTGATGCCGAGGTCGCGTGCGAACTTCAGGTTTGTCCGAAACGCCGCCTTCCACGCCGCCGGCTCGTCCTCGGGAATTATCGGAAATGCCCACAGGTCGGCCGCAAGCCCGGAGAACTCGAGCCCGCAATCCGCGACCTTCTTCCTGAGCGAGTCGCGCTTCGCGTTCGTGTCGTACTCGGCCGGATGGGGATGAGGCGGAAACCCGCCCAGCTCGACGCCGTCATAGCCGAGTTCGCCGAGTTTTTTGACGACCGTATCAAAGGGCACCGGATTGTCTTTGTAAGGGCCAAAGCAGTAAGCCCAGCTTCCGATGGAAAGTCGCACGGAGGGCATCCCTTGCCTCACGGGTGTGGATTTCAGAAGGCGCTCAGCTTCCGTCCCGGAGGCCGCACCTGTCAAGCCATTTCGACCCCGCTGCCGGCCGTTCACTTCCACGCCGGACTGGCATTTTGCTTGCAGGGAGATAAGCCCCGCAAACCCGCATGGATACTGGCTCCGGGGCTTGACAAAGGGTTTAGACTATGCTTTCGCGACGCGCGGGGCGCGAACGTTTTTTTCTCCGGCCTGCGGAGAAACGGTTAGAATTTCCCTGGGACGCCGGAAGCATGGCGATGACCAACGACTTCAAACTCGCCGAACCCAGACAGGAAGCCGCGTTCTTCTACGGCCTCTTCCTGCGCGGCGTGCCCCTTCAAAAGCTGCGCGAAGACATTGATGTTTCCCCCGACGTGCTTCGGCGCTGGGAACGCATGGGGATGCGCGACCCGTGGTATCGCGCTTCGGTCGAACGCGTCCTCGCCTACCGCCGCCACGTGCTCGCCATCTTCGATTCCCTCGTCTTCAAAGAAATGGAACCCACCGAACGCATTCAGTGAACCCATAGGTCCGCGGCCCAGGTGACAAAGAACAGAACGCTGACGTAGCCGTTCACGGTGAAGAACGCCGCGTTGACACGCGACAGGTCGTGCGGCTTGACGAGCGAGTGTTCGTAGGCGAGCAGCGCGGCGACGGCGGCGAGCCCGGCGTAGGCAATCCAGCCCAACCCTTCCTCGCGCGCCACCGCGATCAGCAGCAGGAGCGTCCCGACGTGCAGCGCCGCAGACAGCCAGAGCGCCGCGCGAACACCGAAACGGCCGGGAAACGAATGAAGGCCGACCACGCGGTCGAATTCAACGTCCTGGCAGGCGTAAATGAGATCGAAGCCCGCCACCCAGAGCGCCACGGCCGCGCCGAGCAGAAGCACGCTCACGCTCAGGTCGCCGCGCAGCGCGATCCACGCCGCGGGCGGTGCCATGCCGAGACACATTCCCAGAATGAGATGGGAGAAGACGGTATATCGTTTGGCGAATGAGTAGCCGAGCAGCAAGGCGATCGCCACGGGAGACAATCGAAACGCCAGCGGGTTCAGTTGCGCGGCCGCGAGGACGAGCGTGGCGCAGGCGACGGCCGTGACGCCCACGGCAAACTGCGGGCTCAGTTCTCCCGTGACGAGGGCGCGAGTGCGCGTGCGCGGGTTTGCCGCGTCATACTTCAGGTCAGCGAGGCGGTTGAACGTCATCGCGGCGGTGCGCGCCGCCACCATGGCGACGACGATCCAGAAAACTTCGCGCCACCCGGGCCAGCCGCTGCGCGCCAGCATCGCCCCCGTCAAGGCAAACGGCAGCGCGAACACCGAGTGCTCGAACTTGATCATCTCGAGCGTCACGCGGACTTTCCGCAGGAGTCCGCGGGCGGGCTGGGCTTGTGCGCTGCTTTCCTGACTCATGAATCGCACTCATGATGGGCGAGCGCAATGCAGCGTGTCAAACCTGCCGCATGCGGCCGTTCTCCATCAGAGGAACAAGAGAATGAAGATTCCCAGGTTGATCGCGTGCGCCGCGTAGCAGAGCGGACAATGGACTCGAAGCCTCCAGCGCAGCGCGAAGTTGAGATAGAAGCCGAATATCACCGTCACGCCACTGACTAGGGGAAGCCAGTTCCGAAATAGCGCGACGAACAATGCAGCCCGTCCCCCACCGAGTTCGGGCAGCATCAACTCGAATCCGGCTATCAGCCACCCGAGCAGCCCCACATAGAACAGGACCCCCAGCAGCGAATTGGGGACGCCGAAGACGCGCGCGTAAGGCGTGCGGAGGACGGCGACGCAATTCGACTCCTCGCCCGCGCACAGTGCAGCCGGGACCCAGCGCGCGTTTTTGATGCGGCCGTAGTAGGCGAGCGTGAAATAGATCGAAATCGCCAGCCCCGCGAGTGCGAGGCCCGCCAGCAAAAACTCTTTCATAAGCCCGCTTCGCCGCAGAGGCACGGAGGCACAGAGATGCAAGTTTAAGACGCTCTGAACCCGCTGAACAGTCCTGGACCGAAGATGACACCGCGCTTCGGATTCAAGCGCGATGATCCCTCCGCGCCGCTGTGCCTCTGTGGCACAAGCCTTGCGGTTCTCGCCGCCCCAGCGGAACTGCCGTTTCTGTTCGAGCCCCAGATGGACGAGGACGCGGCAGCAGAACTGCGTGGCGAGGTCGTCGAGCGTTCGCGGGCCGGGATAAAACGCCGGAATGACGGGAAAGATCATCGCGCCGGCGTCATGGGCGCGAAGCATGTTCTCGAGGTGGACTCGGTTCAACGGCGTGTCGCGAATCGCCAGAATCAGCGGCCGCCGCTCCTTCAGGCAGACGTCCGCGGCGCGCTCGATGAGCGTCGAAGAGATGCCGTGCGCGATCTGCGCCAGGCAGCCCGTCGAGCACGGAATCACCACCATGCCGTCCACGCGGTACGAGCCGCTCGCGATGCTCGCGCCGATGTCCGAATCGAGCAGGTATTCGGTCTTGCGCGTGCGCGCGCCCCCGAGGAGCGAGGGAATCTCCGCGCTGCGCGAAACGTCGAAGCCCAGTTCTTCGCGCAGGACTTTCAAGCCGCTCCCCGAAATCACGAGAAAGATCTTCCCCACGCGCGCGTCGGCTTCGAGCATCTGAAGCATGCGGCGCGCAAAGAGCGACCCGCTCGCGCCCGTCACGCCCAGCACGAGGGTTTTCTTCGCAGGAGACGGTCCGCGTTTTGTGGCCGGCATTCGCCGGCGATGTTAAGTCGGCGCTCGAAGGGAAGTCAAGGAAGGAGCGCTCGACACCAGTCCGCCCTGCTATACTCGTGGCCCGGATCGTTGTTGCGTTAGCGCTCTCGGAGAGAGCCGGCGAACTGAAATCGGAACCGAGCACCGAAGGCCGCACACCGGGAGCGGCTGAAGCCGGACCGGAAGAATCATCTGCGGAGGAGACCGCTTGACCCCCGAAGAACTCACCAGACTGCTGCGCCGGGTGCGCGCGGGAAAACTGGGCGTGGAAGAAGCCGTGGACCGGCTGCGCACGCTGCCTTACGAAGACCTCGGCTATGCGAAGATTGACCACCACCGGACGCTCCGCCAGGGCTTTCCGGAGGTTATTTTCGCGCGAGGGAAATCGCCCGAGCACGTCGAAGGCGTGGTGCGCGGCATGCTCGCGCGGCGGCACAACATTCTCATCACACGCGGCGACGCGGAGCTCTACGAGCGCGTCCGGCGGATCGACCGCCGCGCCGAGTTTCACGCCCTCTCGGGCGCCATCGTCATCCGCCGCGAACGCAAAATCCGCGGCAAGGGCAAGATCGCGGTCGTCTGCGCCGGAACTTCCGACATTCCCGTCGCGGAAGAAGCGCTGGTGACCGCGGAAACGATGGGCAACCGCGTGCAGGGGCTGTTCGACGTGGGCGTGGCGGGCATCCACCGCCTGCTCGGAGAAAGCCGGCAGTGGCGCGACGCGCGGGTCATCGTCTGCGTGGCGGGAATGGAAGGCGCGCTGCCGAGCGTTGTGGGCGGACTGGTCGGCGTGCCCGTCATCGCCGTGCCCACCAGCATCGGCTACGGCGCGAGCTTCCGCGGGCTCGCCGCCCTCCTCGGCATGCTCAACAGTTGTTCGCCCAACGTCTGCGTCGTGAATATCGACAACGGCTTCGGCGGCGGATTTCTGGCCAGCGTGATCAACCGGCTTTAGCGCGTGAAAGGCGCTGTTCCGGAAGGGAACGAATGTTTCAATCCTCTTCGCGCTGCGCCAGCGGCTGAAGGCGAAGGTTGGGAAGAAGCTGCCGCAGGGCTTCCGAACTTTCGGGAGGAACCGACGTGAAGCGCAGGCCCGCCTGGCCGCGCGGGTTTTTCCAGGCCACTTCCGCGTCGGCGCGAATCTCGCGCCCCTGCCATTCGACGAACACCTCACACTTCTCGCCGGTCACCAGCGAGGCCGCGCCCTCCACGGCGCATCCGCGCACGGCCAGGACCAGGGCTCTTCCCAGAAAGATTTCGCCGCTCGATGACCGGATGATTCGGACGGGCAGTTCGCTGAGGTAGCGCGGGACCTGACGGCGGTCTTCCATCGCCCGCGAGTGTAATCCGCTGGGGCGCGAAAGGCAAGTCCCGGCGCGAGGGCGGAAAGGCGTTGTGGCCGCCGCGCGCCGCGAGTATCATCCCACGATTCGCACGCCGGATTTTCAGGAGGCGTTCCATGAAAGGCCCATCCCGCCGCAGATTTCTGAAATCGCTGGGCGCGGGCGCGGCGCTCGGCCCGCTGGCCAACGTTGCCGCGGGCGCGCCCGTCGGCCCCGACGTACCGCTGCCGGCCGCGCGCCTCGCCGAAGGCGAGCTGCGCTTCCGGCAGATTCATCTCGATTTCCACACCTCACCGCTCATTCCCGACGTCGGCGCGGATTTTGACGCGGACGAGTTCGTGGCCACGCTTCAGGCGGCGCACGTCAATTCGGTGACGGTCTTCGGCCGCTGCCATCACGGGATGTGCTACTACCCAAGCCAGGTCGCGCCCGTGCACCCGCATCTCAAATTCGACCTGCTGGGGCGGATGCTCGAAGCTCTGCGCCAAGCCGACATCCGCGCGCCCGTGTACGTGACCGTGATGTGGGACGAGCACGTCGCCGAGCACCACCCCGGCTGGCGCGTGATGAACGAACAGGGCGGGCCGGACGGCGGCGCGCCGCTCGAAGCGCGCTGGCGGCGCCTCTGCGTGAACACGCCGTATCTCGATTACGTCGCCGCGCAAACCGAGGAGATGGTCACCCGCTACGCGCTCGACGGCGTGTTCTTCGACATCCTCAACTACTCCGACTCCGGCTGCTTCTGCCCCTGGTGTCTGCGCGAACGGGAAAAGCTCGGACTCGATTCGGCGAATCCGGAAGACCGCCGGAAGCACGCGACGCAGGTGATCGAACGCGCCATGGCCCGGCTGAGCGAAATCACCTGGAAGCACCGGCCGAAGGCGACGATCTATTTCAACGGACGACCGCGCATCGGCGTGCGGCGGGAACTGAAATACTTCTCGCACTTGGAGCTCGAATCGCTTCCCGGCGGGCACTGGGGTTACACGCACTTCGCGCTCATGTCGCGCCACGCGCGCACGCTGGGAACGGAGATGATGGGCATGACGGGGCGCTTCCACCGGAGCTGGGGCGATTTCGGAACGGTGCGCAACCAGGCCGCGCTCGACTACGAAGTCTTCGGGATGCTGGCGCAGGGCGCGAAGTGCTCGATCGGCGACCAGCTCCATCCGCGCGGGCGGCTCGACAAGGCGGTGTACGAACGCATCGGGCGCACCTACGCGAGCGTCGCCGAAAAAGAGCCGTGGTGCGCGGGCGCGCACGGCGTGGCCGAAATCGCGTTCGTCTCCGACGCGCGCTTCATCTCGCACGGCCGGCTGACGCCGGTGGAAATGGGCATCGTGCGCCTGCTCGCGCAACTCCACCATCAGTTCGACGCGCTCGACTGGGAAGCTGACTTCGCGCGCTACGCCGTCCTGATTCTTCCCGACGTCCACCGGCTCGACGAAGCAAAACTCTCCAAAGTGCGCGCCTATCTGGCCGCTGGCGGCAGGCTGCTCCTCAACTACGAGTCCGGGCTCGATCCCGACGGGAAGAAGTTTGCGCTCAGCGAAGTCGGGCTCGATTATCTCGGCCCGGCCGAAGACCAGGGCGAGTATTTCGAAGCGCTCGAGGAAGCGAGTCGCGACCTGCCGGCAATGCCCAACTTTCTCTACGAGCGCGGCTCGGCCGTCAAGGCGCAGCCGGGCACGACCGTGCTGGCGCGCATCTGGAAATCGTATTTCGATCGCGACTACCGGCACTTCAGTTCGCATCGCCAGACGCCCTTCGAGAAACCGACAGACCGCGCGGCGGCGGCGCAGCGCGGAAACGTGATTTACCTTTCGCATCCGATTTTCCGCACGTACCACCAGCACAGCTACGCGCCGCACAAGCTGCTGGTGCGCAACTGTCTCGCGCGGCTGCTGCCTGAGCCGCTGGTGCGCGCCGAAGCGCCCTCGACGGCGACAATCACCGTGACCGAGCAGAAAGGCCGGCGCATCGTCCACGTCCTCCACTACGCCGCGGAACGCCGCACGCCGGACATCGACATCGTCGAGGACGCGATCCCGCTCGCGGACCTCCGGCTGGCGCTACGCTCGGGGAAGCGGCCGAGCCAGGTCTATCTCGCGCCGCAGCGCCGGGCGCTCAAGTTCGATTATGCCGAGGGTTACGCGCGCGTCGTCGTGCCGCGCGTCGAGGGTCATCAAATGGTGGTCTTCGAGGGATAAAAAACGGGTCGCAGTCGCGGCGTCAGGTTAACTGACTGGTTCAAGAAACGGGTGGGCGCGTTTGGCTTCGTCTTACTGAGAATGTTCGCCCGCCCTTCCCGGTTGCCTGCCCCCGGTTTGTGCGCTAGCATAGAAACGTTCTCCGAGCCCGCGGGGCTAAGGGCAGCTCGAAAGCCTAAGTCCGGCGGGCCGACAGGGTGCGGGGAGAAATCGCCGCGCCTCCCGTGTTTGGAAAGGAGAACGGGCCTACTCCAAACGCGGGTAGGCGTTTTTGTTTTTGTCGAAGAGGGGCTTCGGCGAACGACCAAGGTCCAGAGAGGGGACGCGGGATATGCGCCGGCGGTAACGCCGTCGCCACGAGAAGATGTTGCGAGACAAGTTCGGCCGCGACATTCACGACCTGCGCATTTCGGTCACGGACCGTTGCAACTTCCGGTGCGTTTACTGCAAGGCCGCCGACCCGAAGAACTATCATCCGCACCGCGACTTGCTCGACTGGGACGAATTCGAGCGCGTGGTGCGGGTGCTGGCGGATCTCGGAATCCGCAAGGTGCGCGTGACGGGCGGCGAGCCGCTGCTGCGCGAGGGCGTGGTGGATTTCATCGCGCGCCTGCGGCGCATCGAGGGTCTCAAAGACATCGCGGTCACGACGAACGGCTTTCTGCTCGCCGAGCAGGCGCGGGCGCTGGTGGCCGCCGGGCTCGACCGCGTGAACGTCAGCCTCGATTCGGTGGACCCCGCCAAATTCGCGCGCATCACGCGCACGCCGGCGTCCTACGGAAAGGTGATGGCGGGAATTGAGGCGGCGAGCGAGGCCGGACTGGCGCCGGTGAAGGTGAACATCGTTCTGGTGCGCGGCTTCAACGACGACGAAATCGTGGAGTTCGCGCGCCTGGCGCGCGAGCGCGACGTGATTGTGCGCTTCATCGAGTTCATGCCGCTCGACGCCGACCACGCCTGGAGCCGCGAGCAGGTGGTGACGGCGCGCGAAATCGTCGAGAAGATTCACCCGGTCTTTCCGCTGGAGGAAATCCCCCGGCGCTCGCCGAGCGAGACCGCGCTGCGTTACCGCTTCGCGGACGGCCGGGGCGAGCTGGGCATCGTGGCGCCGGTCTCGATTCCCTTCTGCGGCCAGTGCAGCCGGCTGCGGCTGACCGCGGACGGCAAGGTGCGCACCTGCCTGTTCTCGCTGCGCGAGCACGACGTGCGCCACCTGGTGCGCAACGGCGCTTCGGACGCGGACCTGGCGCGCTTTTTCGAGCGCCTCGTGCATCACAAGGAGCCGGGACACAAGATCAACGAGCCGGACTTCGTCCAGCCGAAGCGGACGATGGTGTATATCGGCGGGTAGGTCCGGCGGGCGCCCGCCAGGGCGGCCGAATGCCTGCAGCCGGCCGCGAATTGCGCTAGACTGGAATTACGGGGAAATCATGGGTACGGCGCTTCTGAATCCGCTTCCGGAGACCTACGTCGAGCTCTCGGAGCAGGCGCTCGACGAGCGCATCGCGCGCGCCAAGGCCGAACTGGGCTCGCACCTGGTCATCCTCGGGCACCACTACCAGCGCGACGAAGTCATCCGGTTCGCCGATTACCGCGGCGACTCGCTCAAGCTTTCGCAGCTCGCCGCCGCGCGCAAGGAAGCCGACTACATCGTTTTCTGCGGCGTGCATTTCATGGCCGAGAGCGCGGACATCCTGAGCGGGGACCACCAGACCGTCATCCTGCCGGACTTGAACGCCGGCTGCTCGATGGCCGACATGGCGGACCTCGAACAGGTGGAAGTCTGCTGGGAAGAACTCGCGAGCGTCACGGACGCGAAGATCGTTCCGGTCACCTACATCAACTCGACGGCGGCGATCAAAGCCCTCGTCGGGCGTCGCGGCGGCGCGGTCTGCACGTCGTCGAACGCGCGCAAGGTGATGGATTGGGCGCTCGCCCACGGCCAGAAGGGACTGTTTCTTCCCGACGAGCACCTGGGACGCAACACCGGCTACCGGATGGGGATTCCCCTGGAAGAGATGGTGGTGTGGGATCCGCGCGAAGAACTCGGCGGGCTGAGCGAAGATGAAATCCGCCACGCGCGGATCATCCTCTGGAAGGGCCACTGCTCCGTGCACCAGCGCTTCCTGCCGGAGCACGTGCGCAACGCGCGGGCCAGGTATCCGGGCATCCGGGTGATTTCGCATCCCGAGTGCCGCTGGGACGTCTGCGAGCTTTCCGACGAAATCGGCTCGACGGAAACGATCATCCGGCGCGTCACGGAATCGGAGCCGGGCAGCCAGTGGGCCGTGGGAACGGAAATCCACCTCGTCAACCGGCTGGCGAAGGAATTGCCGGACCGCCTGGTCGTCTCGCTTGACGACTGCGTGTGCATGTGCAGCACGATGTACCGGATTTCGCCACAGCACCTCTGCTGGACGCTCGAGAGCCTCGTGGAGGGCCGCGTGGTCAACCGCGTCAGCGTGGACGAGGAGACGAAGCAGTGGGCGCGCGTGGCGCTCGACCGCATGCTGGAAATGAAGTAGGCAACGGGTTCAGCGACTCAGGCGAAGATGGCTGACAAGTATTTCAACCGCCGGGAGGCGGAGGGCCTCCTGCCACTGGTCCGCGAGTGCATGGCGCGGGCGCGGTCCGGCAAGGAGGAAATCGAATCGCTCGACCAGGAAATGGCGCGCGCCGTGGCGCGGATCATGGTGCTGGGCGGAACGATTCCGCCCACGGCCGAATTGCTCGACCTGCGGTCGCGCCGCGAAGCGGCCGCGACTCAGGTCCAGAGCGAGATCCAGCGCATCGAGCAGGCCGGCGGAGTCGTCAAAGACCTCGACGAGGGGCTGGTGGACTTTCCCGCGCTCAGGGAGGGCGAGGAAGTGTACTTCTGCTGGAAGCTCGGCGAGGAGCGGATCGGCTACTGGCACGGGCTGGAAGAAGGCTTTGCGGGGCGCAAGCCGCTCGAAGACGAACCCGGAGACGAAAACGCGCCGCCCTCCACGCAACTCCACTGATTCCTGCCGCCCGCATCGCCGTTCCGTCACGGAGATTCCATGAGCCATACGCATCCCCCGAATTCTCTCCAGCGCGCCCGCAGCGCTTATCTGAAGAGCGCGGCGCATCAACCGGTGCGCTGGCGCGAGTGGGGCGAAGCCGCCTTCGGTGACGCGCGCCGGGAAGACAAGCCCATCCTGCTTGACATCGGCGCCGTCTGGTGCCACTGGTGCCACGTGATGGACCGGGAGAGCTACGAAAACGCGGAAATCGCCGGGGTCATCAACGAACACTACGTTCCCGTCAAGGTCGACCGCGACGAGCGGCCGGATATCGACGCGCGCTACCAGGCGGCCGTGAGCGCGCTGACCGGCCAGGGCGGCTGGCCGCTCACGGCGTTTTTGACGCCCGACGGCCGGCCGTTTTACGGCGGAACTTACTTTCCCCCCGACGACCGCTTCGGGCGGCCGGGCCTGCGGCGCGTCCTGGAGAGCATCGCCTCCAACTGGCGCACGCACAAGGAACAGATCCTCGACAGCGCGGGCAAGATTTCCGCGGCGCTCGCCGAAATCGAACAGGTGAAGCAGAGCGGCGAGAAGGCGGGGCGCGAAATCCTCGACGGCATTCTCACCAGCGTCTCGCGGCTGTTTGACCCGCGTTACGGCGGCTTCGGCAACGCGCCGAAGTTTCCGCACCCGAGCGCCCTTGACCTGCTCCTCGATTCGTACCTCGAAACGCGGCAGGCGTGGCAGCTCGCCATCGTCACGCTGACGCTCGAACGGATGGGGCGCGGCGGCGTGTACGACCAGCTCGGCGGCGGATTCCATCGCTACTCGGTGGACGAGCGCTGGGTGGTGCCGCATTTCGAAAAGATGTCTTACGACAATGCGGGTCTGCTGGTGAATTACCTCCGCGCGTATCAGATTACGGGCGACGCGTTCTTCCGAGAGATTGCGGAGGGCATTCTTGAGTTCATCGAAAACGTTCTGACGCATCCCGAAGGGGGCTTCTACGCCAGCCAGGACGCCGACTTCAGCCTCGACGACGACGGCGACTACTGGACGTGGACGCTCGACGAGGTGAAGAGCGCGCTCGACCCGCGCGAGGCCGAGGTCCTCACGCAGTACTATCAGGTCGAAGCAGCGGGCGAGATGCATCACAGCCCGGCGAAAAACGTTCTGTTCATCGACCAGCCGCCGGAAGCGATCGCCACACGCACGGGCCTGAGCTTCGAAGAGGTGAAGGAAATCATCAGCCGCGGCAAAGCGAAGCTGCTCGAAGCGCGCGCCCAACGCCCGACGCCTTACGTGGACAAGACGATTTACGCTTCGTGGAACGGCATGATGATTTCATCGCTCATCGAAGCGTACCGGGTTCTCGGGAACGAAGGGGCGCGCGACCGCGCGCTGATGGCGCTCGACCTTCTGCTCCGGGCGGCCTACGACCCGGCGAAGGGCATGTCGCACAGCCTCGCGGAAGGCGAGGCTCGAATCGAGGGGCTGCTCGACGATCAGGTCTTCATGGTCGCGGCGCTGCTCGACGCGTACGAAGTCACGGGCGAGCGGCCCTATTTTGAACGCGCGCTGGAACTGATGGAGACGACGCTTCGCCTCTTCTGGGACGAGGCGGAAGGCGGGTTTTTCGACACGGCGAAAGATCTCGGCCCGCGCCAAGGACAACTGGGCCTGTCGCGCAAACCGTTCCAGGATTCCCCCACGCCTTCGGGCAACTCGATGGGCGCGCTGGTGCTCGACCGTCTGGCCGTGCTCGCCGACCGTCCGGATTTTCGGGAGAAGGCGGAGGCGATCCTCGATCTTTTCGCGCCCAAGGCGGCGGAATACGGTCTGTTCGCAGCGATGTACGGCGTGGCGCTGGCGAACCACCTGCGCGCGCCAGTGGAAGTGGTGGTGGTGGGACAACAGCGCGAGGGCGCGACCCGGCGTCTGCTCGAGACGGCACACCGCGTGCCGCGCGCCGGCAAGCGCGTGCTGGCGTTTGAACCAGAGACGGTGAAGGAAGGCCGGCTGCCTGCCGGGCTGGCCTCGACGCTTCCCCACCTGCCGCTCGACGGCAGGCCCGTGGCGCTGGTCTGCGTGGGAACGAGCTGCCGGCCCCCGGTTTCAGAACCCGAAGCGCTCGAAGCAGCGCTGGCGACGAAGTAGGCGGAGCCGCGGCGGCGCGGGTTGCGCGGGTCGGGGCGCGGCGCTACACTGAACACAGCGATTCGCAAAAAAGTTGAAGGAGAGGACCTGCGATGTTGCCACCGATTCGGAGTGAGTGGGTCCGCAAACGGACGGGCCCCATCCGCACGCAGATGCATTACGCCCGACAGGGCATCGTCACCGAGGAGATGGAATTCGTCGCGCGGCGCGAGCAGGTGCCCGCCGAGCTGATCCGCTCGGAAGTGGCGCGCGGCCGGATGATTATTCCCGCCAACATCCGGCACGTCGAGCTCGAGCCGATGGGCATCGGCATCGCGGCGAAGTGCAAAATCAACGCCAACATCGGCAACTCGGCGACGGCCTCGAACATCGATCAGGAACTCGAAAAACTCCGCACGTCGGTGAAATACGGCGCCGACACGGTGATGGACCTCTCGACGGGCGGAAACATTCCGGAAATCCGCGAAGCGATTCTTCGCCACAGTCCGGTGCCCATCGGCACCGTGCCGATTTACGAAGCGCTCACCTACGTCAAGCGGGTGCGCGACCTCACGCCCCAGTTGATGCTGGAAGTGATCGAAGCGCAGGCCGAGCAGGGCGTGGACTACATGACGATTCACGCCGGCGTGCTGCGCGAGTACGTTCCGCTCACGCGCCAGCGCATCACCGGTATCGTCAGCCGCGGCGGCGCCATCATGGCGCAGTGGGCGGTGGAGAACAACAAGGAGAATTTCCTCTACACGCACTTTGAAGACATCTGCCGGATTTTCCAGAAATACGACGTGTCGTTTTCGCTCGGCGACGGACTGCGGCCCGGCTGCCTCGCCGATGCGAGCGACGAGGCGCAGTTCGCCGAACTCAAAACGCTCGGCGAGCTGACAAAAAAGGCGTGGGAGTATGACGTCCAGGTGATGATCGAAGGCCCGGGGCACATTCCCATGGACCAGATCCAGCTCCAGGTCGAGAAGGAAATGGAGATGTGCTACGAAGCGCCGTTCTACACGCTCGGGCCGCTGGTGACGGATATCGCTCCGGGTTACGACCACATCACATCGGCGATCGGGGCGGCGATGATCGGCTGGTACGGCGCCTCGATGCTCTGCTACGTGACGCCGAAAGAGCACCTCGGGCTGCCGAACAAAGACGACGTGCGCCAGGGCATCATCGCCTACAAGATCGCCGCGCACGCGGCGGACGTGGCGCGGCACCGGCCCGGCGCGCGCGACCGCGACGACGCGCTCAGCTACGCGCGCTTCCTCTTCGACTGGAACAAGCAGTTCGACCTTTCGCTCGACCCGGAAACCGCGCGCGCCATGCACGACGAGACGCTGCCCGACGATTACTACAAGGATGCGGCGTTCTGCTCGATGTGCGGCCCGAAATTCTGCTCGATGAATACGACGCAGGTGCTCGAGAAACACCTCGGGCTCGACCAGCAGGAACGCGAGCAGAAGTTTGTGGAATTGTTGACCAAGGTTCAGACATAGCGAATAGTCCCGTTAGAGCAGAGGCAAACATGGCACAACTTCTCGAAAGGGAAATCCAAACATACGAGAAGAACCGTGAGAGGCTACTCGGTGAGGCAGAGGGGAAATTCGTCCTCATTCGCGATGACGAGATCGTCGGTGTGTACGAATCCAAGGCAGATGCCATCGCCCAAGCGTACCGCCAGTTTGGAAACGTCCCGTTCCTGGTTAAACAGATCCTCAGAATTGAGGTGCCCCAGGACTACGTTTCTAACCTCCTCGGGATTTGATATGCCCTCCTTCACATCGCAGGTTCCAAACCTGCAGTCAGTCGGCCCGATTGTTGAAGTTCAAATCGCCGTAGGAACTCCGGTGCAGAACGCCTTAGTCGCCGCTGGGACCGCAGTACCGCCTCCTGTAAGGGCTCTGGCAATGGTAGACACCGGGGCAACCGGGACCGTTGTGCAGCGCGGGCTGCTGTCACCACTCCACCTCAATCCCGTTGGAGTGACACGCATTAATACGCCCTCTTCCGTAAATATCCCCTGCTTTGAATACTCCGTGCGCTTGCTTTTTCCGAGCAAGGTTTTGGTCGAGGGAATCACGGTTATCGAAGCCCCTCTCCAGGGCCAGCACAATCATTGCTTGATCAGTCGGGATATCCTTGCGCACGGGGTGCTCGTCTATATCGGCTACAGTAATCTCTTCAGCCTGAGCTTCTGAAAGGGTTCGCTCCAACTTCCATGTCTGACCAGACTTCCGAACAGAAACTTCGTGAAGAATTCAACCGCTGGGCCGAGGACGGCCGCGGCGAGGAGATGGAAGACCATCACCTGCCGATCGTCGAGCCGACGCTCGAGCTGATGAACATCGCGCCCGCGGACCGGATCCTCGACATCGGCTGCGGGACGGGCTGGCTGTGTCGGCGGTTGGCTTCTGTCGCCGCAGACGGCCAGGTAGTCGGCCTCGACGTCTCCGACGCAATGGTCGAGCGCGCTCGGCAGTCGAGCGCCGGAGTGGCCAACGCGGAATTTCTCGTCGGCGCGGCCGAGCAAATCCCCTGGCAGGACGGATTTTTCACGAAAGTGATTTCCGTCGAATCCTCTTACTACTGGCCCGACCCGCCGCGGGGTTTGAAAGAGATCTTCCGCGTGCTGGCGCCCGGCGGCTCAGCGTGGGTCCTCATCAACTTCTATCGCGACAACCCCTACTGCCACCAGTGGGCCGAGCACTACAAGACGCCGACGCATCTGCTCCGGGCCGAGGAGTGGGCCGGGCTGTTTCGCGCCGCCGGATTCGTCGAGGTGGCGCACCGCCGGATTCCCGACCTCTCCCCGACTCCCGACGTTTATACGGGCCGCTGGTTTCGCGACGCCGAGGAGATGAGAAAGTTCAAAGCAGCCGGCGCGCTGCTGGTCTCCGGCGTGAAGCCCGTGGGCACAAAACCTCCGTAAGATTCTTCCCGAACTGCGCGCGCTGAATTCCAGGCCCCAAAATACGGCGATGGTGTAGGATACAGCTTCACTCTGCTTCGTCGCGCGACGGAGGTTGTTCGCTGCGGAGGCGGGGCGGTATAATTGAGGTGAGTCAGGGCGCTCGAATAGACAGGCTTTCACGAGGCCGTGCCCGCGAGGCGGACCGATGGATCAATTCGATCTCAAGCACGACAAACCGTTTCTCGTCGAATCGGTGGACCGCGTGTTCAACTGGGCGCGCAAGTCGGCGCTGTGGCCGCTGACCTTCGGGCTGGCCTGCTGCGCAATCGAAATGATCGCCTCGACCACTTCCCGCTTCGATATGGCGCGCTTCGGCGCCGAGGTGTTTCGCCCCAGCCCGCGGCAGTGCGACCTGATGATCGTCTCCGGGACGGTGACACTCAAAATGGCGCCCGTGCTGAAGCGGATCTGGGAGCAGATGCCCGATCCGAAATGGTGCATATCGATGGGCGCGTGTTCGAGCGTCGGCGGGCCGTTCAACACCTACGCGGTGCTCCAGGGTGTGGATAAGGTTGTGCCCGTCGATGTTTATGTCGTCGGCTGTCCGCCGCGCCCCGAGAACCTCTTTTACGCGCTGCTGAAACTTCAGGAGAAGATTGACCAGATGACGGTGGCGCGAGGCCTGCGGCGCCCCACCGAGGTCGTGCTCCAGGAAAGCATGCTCGCCGAGTTCAAGAAGAGCGTCCGGATCGGCAAAGCGGGCACGCCGGAGCTGGTGCAGTTCGGATAACGCTCCACCCCGCGCGACCGCCGGTCGCGAACTTTCCGTCTCCGTAAGGAGGACGCATGGCGAACTTCATCAGAGTCGCGGCCCTCACCGACCTGCCTGCGGGAAGCTGCATGACCGTCCAGGCCAACGGCAAGGCCGTCGCGCTCTACAATGTGGAGGGCACCGTCTTCGCGACGGACAACACCTGCCTGCATCGCGGCGGGCCGCTGGGCGACGGCCAGCTCGAAGGCGACGTCGTCACCTGCCCCTGGCATATGTGGCAGTACAACGTCCGCACGGGCGAGAACGTGATGAACCCGTCCGTGAAGGTCGCCACGTACGAGGTCAAGGTCGAAAACGGAGAAATCAAGGTTGCCGTGTAGTCCGGAGTCCTTCGTCCCCGGGCCTTCGTCCGGCCGGATTGAGTGTCGACGACTGACCCTCATGCTCGCGAGTCAGCTCCAGGTTGCATGTGTATCCTGAAGGCCGACCGCTGAGAGCCGCCTGCTGCCTTTCGATGCCCGAACTTCCCGAAGTCGAAACCGTCCGGCGCGGACTGGCCGAGCGCGCGCTGGGCCGTCGCATGACGGAAGTTGAAATCGCCAACCCTTCCGTCATCGCCGGTGCGCCGGAAACATTCGTCGCCGGGATTCGCGGTTCAGTTCTTTCGGCGCTGGAGCGAAAAGGGAAAGCGCTCGCGCTGACTTTGGAACGCGAAAATGGTGCGGGCCCGCGATTCCTGCTGGTTCGTCTGGGCATGACGGGCCAGTTGACCATCGAGGAGCGGGACGCGCCGCTGCGCGATCACACGCACGTTCGCGTCGCGCTCGGCGACGGCGCGTTCGAGCTGCGCTACCGCGACGTGCGACGGTTCGGGCGTCTGCGCCTGTGCTCGCGCAAAGAACTTGAAGGCATCTTCGGCCGGCTCGGGCCGGACGCGCGCCTCATCCGCGAAGATGAATTTCTGGCAGCGCTGTGTGGCCGACGTGGCGCCATCAAGAGCTGGCTGATGAACCAGCAGTTCCTCTCCGGCCTCGGCAACATCTACGCCGACGAGGCGCTTTTCGCCGCGCGCCTTCATCCCCTGACGCCCGCCGGCCGGGTGACGCCTCAGGCCGCGCGTGCCCTTTATCGCGCCGTGCGAAAGGTCCTCGACCGCGCGCTCGCCATGCGCGGCACGACCTTTCGCGATTACATCGGCGCAGACGGCGAGCCGGGCGAGTTCCTCTCCAACCTGCGCGTCTATCAGCGCGCGGGCGAGCCCTGCCGGCGTTGCCGCGCGCCCATCCGCCGTCTCATCATCGCCGGCCGCAGCAGCCATTTCTGTCCCCGCTGCCAGCCTCGCCCGCGCCGCCCG
The DNA here is from genome assembly GCA_964556705.1 of uncultured Acidobacteriota bacterium. Lineage (GTDB taxonomy): Bacteria > Acidobacteriota > Terriglobia > UBA7540 > UBA7540 > CAZKXX01. Next base: position 8,178 of record CAZKXX010000020.1, on the reverse strand, counting down.
GCCAAGATGCGCGGCCCGCGGCGGGGTCTCTCCAGTCCTGATCAGTCTCGTGCCTCCCGCAGTCACGCCCGACTCTCCTGTAGATGAATTTACTCGTGGTGCTATAATCGCTGCGGCGCTAGCGCCCGGACGTCCATGCCACGCGCATTCGTTTCCGCTTCGTGCGCCCTCCTGCTGGCATTCCTGGCGTCGTCTGCCCGGGGCGGCGAGGCCGTAATCCTCACCTATCGAGGGCCCATCGGAAAAATCAGCGCCGAGTACATCGCCCGGGGCATCAGCGAGGCCGAGGAGCGCGGAGCCGCAGTCATCATCCTCCGCCTAGACACTCCCGGAGGGCTGGACGGGGCGATGCGGGAGATCATTCAGGAAGTCATGAACTCTTCCGTCCCCGTGGTCGTCTACGTGGCTCCCAAGGGCGCGCACGCCGCTTCCGCGGGCTGCCTCATCGTTCTCGCCGCCGACGTGGCAGCGATGGCCCCCGGCACCAACCTGGGCGCCGCGCATCCCGTCTACATTTCGGGCGAGAAGGTCTCGGAAAAGATCCTCAATGACGCGACCGCTTACGCCCGTTCGCTCGCCGCGGCTCGAGGCCGGAACGCCGACTGGGCCGAACGTGCGGTGCGGGAGAATGCTTCGATTGACCAGGACGAGGCGCTTCGGCTGAAGGTCGTCGAATTGGTCGCTCAGGACGTGGACGACTTACTGCGCCAGCTGGATGGCCGTCCGGTTCCAGGGCCCGCCGGTGAAAGAACGCTGCAGACCGCCAAGGCCCGTCCGGTCTGGCTCGAGCCGGACTGGAGGGAAAAGGCGCTCGACACGCTGGCCAATCCGACTCTCGCCTACTTGCTCCTTCTCCTCGGCGTCCTGGGGCTCATCGTGGAAATCCTGACGCCTGGCGGCTTTCTGGCGGGAACGTTCGGCGCGTTAGCTCTCCTGCTGGGTCTGGTGGGTCTTTCCAATCTGCCCGTGCAGGTTTCTGGCGCGGCCCTGCTGCTGCTGGGTATGGTGTTCTTCATCCTGGAGCTGAAGGTCGTCTCGTACGGGCTCCTTTCGCTTGCGGGTGTCGTGGCATTCATCATCGGGTCGTTGATGCTCTTTCCGCGTGTCCCGGGATTTCAGGTCTCGTGGCTCGCGATTGGAACGATGACGATCGCCTGGGCAGGGGCGTTCGGATTCGTCCTGCGCCTCGTCATCAAGGCGCAACGCCAGCCCGCCCTTTCCGGCGTGGAACATATGGTCGGCGCCGAAGGCGTCGTCAAGACTGAACTCGCGCCGCGCGGTATCGTCACTGTGGAAGGGGAAAACTGGACGGCTGAAGCCGTACCCGGCCCGATTCCCGCCGGCGAAAGAATCGAAGTGCTCGAAGTCCAGGGGCTGACGCTGCGAGTCCGTCGCCGCGAGCCCGAGAGGAGGACGTGATGGGACTGATCCTCGTGGGCATCGTTCTGTTTTTCACGATTGTGCTGCTCTTCGTCATGGTCAAAGTCCCCAAGGAATACGAGCGCATCGTCGTGTTCCGACTGGGCCGGTGTATCGGGGCCAAGGGGCCGGGGCTGACGATTCTCATTCCCATCATCGATATTCCCGTGTGGGTCGATTTGCGGGAGCTATTCCTCGAAATTCCTCGCCAGACGTGCATCACCAAGGACAACGCGCCCATCTCCATCGACTTCCTCATCTACTGGAAGGTGACCGATCCGGTTCGCAGCGTGCTCCAAGTTCAGAATTTTGCGGGCGCCACGCAGGGCATCGCGACGACGACGCTTCGCGCCGTGGTCGGCGATATTCACCTGGACGACGTCCTGGCGAAGCGCGAAGAGATTAACGACATCCTGCGCGCCAAGCTCGATGAAGTGACCTCACGCTGGGGAGGCAAAGTCACTTCAGTTGAGATCCGCGAGATCGAGCCGCCCCGCATCGTCCAGGACGCCATGACCAAGCAGATGAGCGCAGAGCGCAGCCGCCGCGCCGTCGTCACGGAGGCGGAGGGGACTCGCCAAGCCAAGGTCACCGTCGCGGAGGGAGAAAAACAGGCCGCCATCCTCCAGGCCGAGGGAGAGCGTCAAGCCGCCATCCTGCGCGCCGAAGGCTACGCGCTGGCGCTCGAGAAGATCTTTTCGGTGGCAAAAGGCCTGGATGCAAATACGATGAGCCTTCAGTATCTTGAAACGTTGAAGACCCTGGGGCAAAGTCCGGCTACGAAATTCATCTTTCCGATGGAATTCGCGAGCTTCCTGCGACCTTTTACGGGGTTCGCGGCGGACCCAACCAAGTCAGGGACTTGACAAACCCCGCAGCGCATTGAGGGGGAAACCTTCCGGCACCTTCATTCTTGAGGTCGAGCGTACCGATTCTCGGTTCCGATGCTCTTCA